>NZ_JALHLF010000104.1 GCF_022832435.1 Novosphingobium organovorum
GCCGGGGCGCCGCCGCGGCGGGCGGCGCTCCTGAGGGTCAGGCGGCCGGGGCGGCCAGGGTCGCCATGTCGATCACGAAACGGTAGCGCACGTCGCTGCGGTCGAGCCGGTCGTAGGCCTCGTTGATCTGGTCGATGGCGATCATCTCGACATCGGGCAGCACCTTGTGCTCGGCGCAGAAGTCGAGCATTTCCTGCGTTTCGGCAATGCCGCCGATGAGCGATCCGGCAATGCGCCGGCGGCCCATCACCAGCGGGATCGTGGTCGGCTGGCCGAGCGGCCCGATCTGGCCGACGAGGACGAGCGTGCCGTCGATGTCGAGCAGCGGGGTATAGGGGTTGATGTCATGGTCGACCGGAACCGTGTCGATGATGACGTCGAAGCTGTTGGCGGCCTTGGCCATGGCCTCGCCGTCGCTCGACAGGAGGAAGGCGTGCGCGCCCAGTTCCTCGGCGTCGGCGCGCTTGTCCGGCGTGCGGCTGATCATGGTGACATGCGCGCCCATCGCGGCGGCGATCTTGACCGCCATGTGGCCCAGGCCTCCCAGGCCGACGACGCCGACCCGGCTGCCCGCGGTGACCCCGAAGGTCTTGAGCGGCGAATAAGTCGTGATCCCGGCGCAGAGCAGCGGCGCGGCCTTGGCGACATCGAGCCCTGTGGGCATCGAAAGCACGAAATCCTCCCGCGCGATGAGGTGCTTGGCGTAGCCGCCACGGGTCAGTTCGCCGTCGATCCGGTCGGGCGAGCTGTAAGTCTGGGTCATGCCTTCGCGGCAGAACTGCTCCTGGTCCTTGTCGCACTGGTCGCAGTGCTGGCAGCTGTCGACCATGCAGCCGACCGCGACGATGTCGCCCACCTTGTGGCGCGTGACCTCGGCGCCAACCTCGATCACGCGGCCGACGATCTCGTGGCCGGGCACTACCGGGTAGGTCGTGCCGCCCCAGTCGTTGCGGGCCATGTGCATGTCCGAATGGCACACCCCGCAGTAGAGCACCTCGAACACGACGTCGTTGGCGCGCGCGGTGCGGTATTCGAATTCGAAGGGCACGAGCGCGGAATGCGCATCGTGCGCGGCGAAGGCGGTGGTTTTCATGCAAGGCTCCAGTGGCTCGGGCAACGAAGAGGGCTTCCGCGCACACGGGCGTGCCGGCAACCCCGAAGAACGATGGGCGCAAGGCACCGGTCACGCCGGGGCACTTGTCGCACGCCGCCGATGTAGGGCCTTATGCGCCGTGTTCCAGATGCCGTGCGCCGATAGGGCTTATGCACCAGGTTCATGAATGAGCGGGTGCCGGATCGGGGGCGGGCTGGGGCCGCGCGTCGCGGTAGCGCAGCGCCTCGATCAGCAGCGCGAAGGCGGCCTTGGGCTGGCGCCGGCTGGGGTAGTAGAGGTGGTAGCCGGGAAACGGCGGGCACCAGTCCTCGAGCACGCGCAGCAGGCGCCCTGCGGCGATGTCCTCGCGCACGTAGTCCTCGGGCAGGTAGGCGATGCCCAGCCCTTGGCGCGCGGCGCGCACGACGACGTCGGCGTTGTTCGAGATGACCTGCCCTTCGACGCGCACGTTGAGTTCGCGGCCGTCCTTCTCCAGCTCCCAGGCGTAGAGGCCGCCCGCGGTGGTGAAGCGCAAGTTGATGCAGCGATGCTGCGCGAGGTCCTGCGGGCCGAGCGGAACGCCGTGGGTTGCGAAATAGGCGGGCGTCGCGACCGCGGCCATGCGCAGGTTCGGTCCGATGCGCAGCGCGATCATGTCGCGCGCGACCTGCTCGCCAAGCCGGATGCCCGCGTCGAAACGGTCCGCCACGATGTCGCGCATGCCCGGATCGACGCTGATTTCGAACGAAACTTCGGGATAGGCGTGCATGATCTTCGCGGCGGCAGGCCACAGGATCGTCTGCGCGGCGTGCTGGGGGGCGGTAATGCGGATCAGGCCCGCCGGCTTTTCGCGCAGGTCCCCCAGGATATCGAGCTGGTCGGCGATCTGGTCGAAAGCGGGGACGATGCCTTCGAGCAGGCGTTCGCCCGCGTCGGTCGGCGCGACGCTGCGCGTGGTGCGCGACAGCAGCCGCACCCCCAGCCGCGTCTCCAGCCGGCGGATCTTGTGGCTGAGCGCGGATTGCGAAAGGCCCATGCGCGCCGCCGCGCGCGTGAAGCTGCGCTCCTGGGCGATGGCGATGAAGGCGTTGAGGTCGATCAGATCGTCACGTTGCATGGCGCGCGCCGTACATTGATGAATCCATATGATAAGTGCATGCCGATTTTATGCCCTAATCGCATGGCCGCGTCCAACCTATCTCACCTGGCGTTCCACGGACCCGTTCACGCGCCCTGCGCGCAAGGGTCTTTCTTCAGCGATACCGGGAGTACATTATGCACACGCGCGAACTAGGACGAAGCGGGCTTGAGGTTTCGGCCCTTGGGTTGGGGTGCATGGGGCTTTCGCACGCCTATGGCACGCCGGTGGCAGAGGGTGAGGGCATCGCGCTCATCCGCGCCGCGCACGAGAAGGGCGTGACCCTGTTCGACACCGCCGAAGTCTATGGCCCCTTCACCAACGAGGAACTGGTCGGCAAGGCGCTCGAACCGATCCGCGAGGATGTGGTCATCGCGACCAAGTTCGGCTTTCGCGAGGGTGGGCTGGGCCGTGGGCTCGACAGCCGCCCCGAACACATCCGTGCGGTGGCCGAACAGTCCTTGCAACGCCTGCGCACCGACCGCATCGACCTGTTCTACCAGCACCGCGTCGATCCGGCCGTGCCGATCGAGGATGTCGCGGGCACGGTGCGCGACCTCATCGCGGAAGGCAAGGTGCTCCACTTCGGCCTGTCCGAGGCGAGCGCGGAGGCAATCCGCCGCGCCCATGCGGTCCAGCCGGTGGCCGCGCTGCAAAGCGAATACTCGCTGTGGTGGCGTGAACCCGAGGCTGAAATCCTGCCGCTTTGCGCCGAGCTGGGCATCGGCTTCGTACCGTTCAGCCCGCTTGGCCGGGGTTTTCTGACTGGTGCGTTCGCGGCCGATACGCCGCTGGCCGAGGGCGATTTTCGCACCACGCTGCCGCGCTTTGCCGAAGAAAACCGCCAGGCCAACATCGCGCTGGTCGAACGATTGGGCGCGATCGCGGCGGCGCAAGGGGCAACCCGCGCGCAGATCGCGCTCGCCTGGCTGCTCGCGCAGGAGCCCTGGATCGTGCCGATTCCGGGCACCACCAGGATCGACCGGCTGGGCGAGAACCTGGCCAGCGCCGATCTGGTCCTGAGCGCAGAGCAGCGCGCAGCGATCGACGCCGCGCTGGCCGCCTTTCCGGTGCAGGGAGAGCGCTATTCGCCCACTCAAGCCGCGCAAGTCGCGCGCTGATGGGCTTCGCCCCGGTCTCTACGGACCGCTAAGGAGGCGATCCAGAAGTCGGGCCCCGGCCACCGCGCACACGGGACGGGGCCCGACTTCGCCCTGTCATCTTGCCGCTCTAGGGCGCGCTCTTCGCGTCGGCGAGGGGGGCATGGGGCCCTGCTACGACACTATCGAGGAGAGCGCGTCGCCGCCCGGCGCGGAGGTGGACTGGAAAGCCACGCACGCCGAGCTCGTGCGCTATCTGCTCGCCCGCCGCATCAGCCGCGATCTGGCCGAGGATATCGCGCAGGAGACGGTCGCGCGGATCGTCGTCATCGCGCGCGCAGGCGATCGGCAGCGTGTTTGCGCTGGCCTTTCGTATCGCGGGCAATCTTCTGGTCGATCACGCCCGGCTCGAAAGCCGCAGCGGGGCCGGGCTCGATGCGGGGAGCGCGGTCGAACCGGTCTGCGAGGCGCCGTCGCTCGACCGTATCCTTGATCCGCAAAAGGCTTTCGAAGTGTTCCAGCGTTGCCTCAACCGGATGCCGCCGCTGCGCCGCGAGGTGCTGGTGCGGCGGCGGCTGCATCAGGAAAGCTGCCGCAGCATCGGCGCGGAACTGGCGTTGAGCAGCAAGGCGGTCGAAAAGCACATCACCCGCGCCCTGGTGGACTTGCGCCGCGCGATGGACCGCGCCGGGCTCGACCCGGCGGGGTGGAGCGAATGATGGCGTCCGGACACACCGAGATCGACCAGCAGGCCGCCGCCTGGGTCCAGCGTATGCACGCACCGGTGCAGGACAGCGCGACCGCGGCGGGCTTCGATCACTGGATCGGCGCCGATCCGCGCCACGCCGAGGCGTTCGGGCGGATGGCCGCCTTGTGGGAGGCCGGTGCGCTGTCGCGCGCGCTGGGAACCGGCGTCGCGCGCAACGATAACGATCCGATCAAGGGCGAAGGCCTGTGCGCGCCGCCGATGGAGGCGCCTGGTGCCTCTGTGCCGCGCGCCCGCTCGGCGCGGCGCTGGCTACGGCGCGAGGGCGCGCGCGGATTACCGTGCTGGGCACCGCGTTCGATGTCGAGCGGCGCGACGCCGGGACCGAGCAGGTGCGGGTCTATCGTGGTCTGGTGCGGGTCGCGAAGGGGGACAATTCGTGGGAGCTGCCTGCGGGAAGTGGCCTTGTCGTCTCCGGCGCGGCGGTGCAGCGCCGCGCCGGGGTGAGCGGGGCGCGGCCCGACGGGATGGACGGCTGGTTCGAGGCGCAGGACACGCCGCTGGCCACGATCGTGGCGCAGCTCGACCGGGTCTCGCCCGAGCCGGTAGTGCTTGCGCCGTGTGCGCTGGGCGAACTGCGGCTGAGCGGACGCTTCCGTATCGCCGATCCGCCGCAGACGCTCGACATCATCTGCGCCACGCAAGGGCTGGCCTGGCACCGCGAGGCGGGGCGTATCGTGCTGGAGCGCAGCGTTGTCCGGTAAAACGCCCTTCGCAAAAAATACTTAAATATGTCATTGAATAAAATTTAAAAAATACTGTCGGGTTGCGAACAGTTGCGCCGTCTTGCACTCCGAACATCGACTTTTTCGATATTGGGGTGACTTTCATGATTGCCAAATTGAGCCCACGCGCCGGTGTTTCGGTGCTGGCCCTTTCGCTTGCCTGTCTTGCCGGTATTTCCACACCTTGCCCGGTTCAGGCCGCGCGTGTGCAGACTTTCGACTTCGCGATCCCGGCGCAGGATCTGTCGGGGGCGCTGAAGCAGTATTCGCGCGTGACCGGATTGCCGATCGCGGCTTGGGCCGAAGCGCTGCGCGGGCGGACCAGCCCCGGCGTCTCGGGGCGCCTGAGTCACGAAGAGGCGCTGGCCCGGCTGCTCGCCGGTTCGGGAGTCGAAACGAGCCGCAAGGGCGCGGCGATCATCGTGCGCGGGCTGTCGACCGAGCTGAACAACTACTCGATCAACGGGTTGCGGCTGGGCGGCGCGGGTTCGCGCGACGACGTGTTCTACCGCGGCGTGCGGCTGTCGGTGCTGCCCCCCCGACGGGATCAAGGAAATCACCGTCTTCAAGACGCTGACCCCCGACCGCGACGGCGATGCGCTGGGCGGCTCGGTCGACATTTCGACCCCGACGGCCTTCGACCAGGCGCCCAGGTATCTGCGCCTTTCGGCCGAGGGCGGGAGGCTCGACAAGTTCGATCGCCGCAAGGCGGCGCAGATCTCGGGTGCGGCCTCGCGCCAGTTTTCGGACAATTTCGGGGTCTTCGTTTCGGCCAGCTGGAGCAAGCGCAAGTCGCAGTTCGAGCAGAACGGAGTCGATGGCGATAACCAGCCCGACACCTGGTACGAGGACAGCGTGGTGGGCTACGACGAGGAACTGGGACGGATCTACAGCTTCACCACCAGCCAGATCGTCGATCAGGACGGCACGGGATCATCACCGACGCGGACCGCAAGACCAAATCGTTCTACAGCCTCTACGGCGGGTCGGGCACCTAGGACCCGCAGGGCTTTCGCCTGCGCCGGTTCTGGGAGGCGATCAACGAATCGGGCAATCTCGCCTCGGCCAACCTGGGCGGCGTCTCGTGGCTGGGCACGCTGACGATCGATTACGACGTGTCGTACTCGCAGTCCGAGGACAACCTCGACGATGGCTACGAACTGGAATTTCGCTGCGACAAGTACGGCTGGCTGGGCAACACCGGCGTGCTGTTCTCCTCCTCGGGGGATTCGCGCTATCCCAAGTGGCTGCTGACCGATGCGGCGATGCAGGCGGTGCAGGACCCGGCCGAATACGCCTTTGCCGGGCTTTCGGGCGAAGTGGGTTCGAGCAGCGAGAAGCTGTGGCAGGCGCAGTTCAACCTGACCTGGAAGCCCGAGGACAGCTGGCTCGAAGCGGTCAAGGCGGGCGCCAAGTTCTACAATTCGCGCCGGCGCACCTATGAAGGCGAGTTCCTCGATCTCGATGCCGATGGCACGATGGCGGATTTTTCGGCCTTCTTCGGCGACACCGTCACCAGCCTGTTCGACGGGGCCTATTCGGGGCTCTACCAGCTCGGCACGACGATCGACAACGAGGCCATGCTGGCCGAACTCCAGCGCGCCGAGAAGGGCGAAAGCTCCGTCTTCGACGGCTTTGCGGTCGATCCCTCGAACGCCGAGCTGTCGGACGAGGACAGCTTCCGTTTCAACGAACGCGTGCTCGCCGGCTACGTCATGGCCACCGCGCGCTTTGGCCGCGCGCAGATCATCGGCGGCGTGCGCATCGAACATACCCGCAACACGATCGAGGCGTGGAACATCGACCCGGTGCAGGGGGAGCGCAACGCCACCGACCGCAGCCACTTCACCAACGTGCTGCCCTCGCTCCACGTCAACTACGACCTCGATTCGCGCACCAAGCTGCGCGGCGCGATCTGGACCAGCTTTGCCCGTCCCGACATCGCGCGCATGAGTTCGGCGCGCGAATACACCTATGACAGCGCCCCCAATGGCGTGAAGAACGACACCAGCGAATGGGTGCTGACCGGGATCGAGATGGGCAATCCCGATCTCAAGCCCTTGCGCTCGACCAACCTGGATCTTTCGTTCGAGCATTACGCCGGGCGCACCGGGGCCTATTCGGTGGCGCTGTTCTACAAGCAGATCGAGAACTTCCTGTTCCGCTCCTCCTCAAGCAACATCCGCAACGGCACCGCGGGCGAGAACATCAACCCCGAAGGCGTGGCGATCACCATGCCCAACAACGGCAAGTGGGCCGAAGTCTACGGCATGGAAATCAGCGCGCAGCAACGGCTGCACTGGCTGCCCGGCGCGCTGGGTTCGCTGGGCGTGGGCGGCAACCTCACGCTGCAACGCTCCAAGGCGGTGACCGGGCTGTCCTGGCACCCCGAAGGCTACACCCTGCCGCTGATGGAAACGCCCGAGACGATCGCCAACCTCCAGCTGTTCTGGCAGCACAAGGGTTGGGAGGTCTATGGCGCGTGGAACTATCAGTCCAAGTTCCTGGCCGGGATCAACGACTTCGGCAACGATCCCTACGAACAGGCCTATAGCTTCGTGGATCTCACGTTTCGCCGGGTGCTCCACGAGACGTCCTCGCTCCAGCTGCAGGTCCAGAACCTCTTCGACGCGCACACCTACTGGCAGACCGTCTCCTCGGGCGAGGGGGCGAGCCGCGCCTACATCAAGAACGGGCGGTCGATCTCGCTCGGCTTCAACGCCATTTTCTGAGCCCGGAGCGATCGCTCGGACGGGTTCCGATCGACCGCTCCAGACCTTTGTTTTGACGCATTTTCTTAGCCGTCAGGGGTTTTTGTCTGCCCGGAAAATGCTCTTGGGAACACCCGATCATGAAGACACTCACTGTTGCGCTGGGCGCGTTTCTCCTTGGCACCAGCGGCCTTGCGCCGCTGGCCGCGCAGACCCCGAAGAGCGCTCCTGTCCCGCTCGCCCCGGCCAGCGCCGAGCCCGAGCGGATCATCCTCAACCTGACCGCCGATACCGCGCACGAAATGGCGGTCACCTGGCGCAGCGCGCCGGGCCTTCCCGGCCGGGTCGAATACGCCGTGGCGACGCCGGGGCCCGATTTCGTCAAGGCGCCGATGCGCCAGGATGCGCTGACCGAGAATGGCCCGGCGGGGGTTCCCGAGGCGTTCGAGACGCATTGGTACACCGATTACCAGGGGCTGCGCCTGATCTCGATCGATTCGCCCCAGTTCGACCGCAACGAAGTGGCGCGCGCGCAGACCATTGCCTGGCTCGACGCGCTGCTGGCGCACAACCCGAACCGCTGGACGGTGCTCTTCCTGCACTTCCCGCTGTTTTCGAGCGATCCGGCCCGCGACAATCCCAAAGTGCGCTCGGCGCGCAAGCCGCTGATCGACAAGCACAAGGTCGATCTGGTGCTGCAAGGGCACGACCATGGTTATGCGCGCGGCGCGATCGGGCCGCAGGGACCGGCCGCCGATGATGCCGGGACGACCTATGTCGTCTCTGTCGCGGGGCCCAAGATGTACGACGTCGCCGAACTTGCCTGGGCGGGCAAGAGCGCCGCGCGCACGCAGGCCTTCCAGGTGATCGACGTCGCCCCGCACCAGCTTTCCTACAAGGCTTATACCGCCAACGGCGAGCCGCTCGACGCGGCGGTGCTGCACAAGCCGTGAGAGAGGCCGGGCGTGTCGCGGTGCCCGCGACGCGCCCACCGCTCGTCCCCCGAGCGAGGCGGCCCGGCCCTGGCGCGCTGGCGCGCGGGGCTGCGCGGGTCTATACCGGGGCCATGGTAAGAACCCTGCGCACGCTTGGCCTTTGCGGTTTCCTCCTGCTCGCAGTGAGCGGGTGCATGGACAAAGAGGGCCGGGTGCGCGCCCACCTCGTCCAGTTCGGGCTGTCCGAGCCGATGGCCCGGTGCCTCGCCAAGCCGCTGGCGCGCGACCTTTCGGTTGCGCAGTTGCGCCAGCTCGGCGGCCTCGCCAAGGCCGTGCGTGACCGCCGCGAACCGCATGGCACGACCGCGCTGATCGAGCAGCTCACCCGCACCGGCGATCCGCAGATCGTGGCGGTGGCGGGCAAGGCGGCTCTGGGCTGCGCGCTGTTGCGCTGAGGCGGGCGGGCCGCAGGACCGCCCCAGCCTGACCGCATCAGCCTGACCGCGCGCCTCAGTGCAGTTTGAGGCGCGGGCGGTCGAACACCTCGAGCCCGTAGTGCCCCAGCGCCTCGGCCGCGTTGTAGAGTTCGGCGCCCGGTTCGACCCCGGTTGCCCCCGCGCCGACGATGGCCACGCGCACGTGCGCCTCGCGCGCGGAGCCGCGGGTCATCATGCGCGAGACGCGCAGGCACTGGTCGAGCAGGCGGTGGCGAAAGCGGTCGGCCTGGGCGTGGCTGTCGAGGAAGGTGCAGTTCTCGCGCACGCCGGGCGTGCCGAAATCATTGGTGACCGAACCGTAGGCGAGCACCAGATAATCGTAGCGGATGCGGTGGCGGGCGATGATCTCGTTGCCGTCCTTGTCGCGCAGCGGGGCGATGATGATCGCCCGGTTGGCGCGGTCGATCCCTTCGAGCGTGCCGTTGAAGAAGCGGTAGCCCCAGTGGTGGCCGTGCGCGCGGTAGCCCACCTCATCGATGTTCGCGTCGAGCGCGCCGGTCGCCACTTCGTGCAGCAGCGGCTTCCAGATGTGGGTGCGGTTGCGTTCGACCAGGATGATGTCGTGGTGCGCCGAGCTTGAGCCCGGCCGCGCCGCCGCCGACGATCACGATCTGGGTCTTTTGCCGCAGCGAGGGCTGGGAAGCGGTCTGGGAGGTGGTCTGAGGCGTGGTCTGAGTTGTTGGGGGGGGGGAGGAGGCTCACCGTTCGTTGTCGCGCCGGAAGGGTGAGGCGCCGCCGTGCGGCGTCGCACGACGGTTCAACCACTATGTACCATTTGGTTTATTGATGATGCGGCCGGTCGGGTGCGCAGGCTTGATAGCGGATACGCCTTGATATAGCGAAAATAGGCGATTGAAAATTGCACTTCGTCGCTTGCAAAAAACGCTTTGGCCTTGGATTCGCGTTCGCGAGGCGCATAGGCGCGTTCAGAACGAACTAGATAGTATATTAATCGAACCGCGCCCCGCTATCCGCTGGGCGGGCAACTCTATCTCGCGGTCTTTGCGCTGACGATCGTGTGGGCGCTGTGGGATGCGGGGCTGGTGTTCTGGCCGCTGGTCTCGCGCCTGATGGCTGTGGGCGCGAGCGCGGTGGCGTTCTCGATGCCCGCCTTGCGTGCAGCGCGCGGACAGGCTTTGCGCGCAGCGCGCGGACAGGGCTCGAACAAGGCCGGAGCCTTCGGGCTCGGGGCGGTGCTCGCGCTGGGCTGCGCGGCGACCTTCGCGGCGATGTTCACGCCCCATTCGCCGGTCCCTTTCAGCGGTGAGCCGGCGAATTTCGTGCCCGACGCGGACACCGGCACGCAGAAGTGGAAGAGGCCGATCAACGCCCACGCCCAGGTGTGGATGCGCTGCCGCGGCCTGGCCTACTTCGATGCCAGGGCCCCGATCCCGGCGCCCAGCGTTCCCGGCTCGACGCAGAAGGTCGGTGGGCGCTTTGGTTTCTACGCGCTCGCCCAGCAGCAGATCTGGTGCCAGAGCGATGCGAAGGCGGGGCGCAATCTCGCCTTCATTGCGGCCTATACCGTGAACCCGCGGACCTCGGCGCAGATCACCCGCTGGTACAGTCTGGGTCTGGTCCAGACCGGGGCGTTCGCGGGGCGTGACAGGGATACGCTGGGCCTTGGCGTGGTCAACGCCGTGCTCAACCCGCGCCTGCGCCGCGCCTACGTCGAGGATTACGCACCCGAAGGCGGGATGGCCGCGCTGCCCCAGGGCGAAACCGCGATCGAACTGAGCTACGCGGTCCAGCTCAAGCCCTGGCTGATCGTGCGGCCCGACGTGCAGTACATCGTCGATCCGGGTGCCTTCAGCTATGCCTTGCGCGGGGACGCGGTGGCCGCGGGGGCGCAGGTCAAGATGCAGATCTAGTGGATTGATTTTGCCATTTGCATCCCCTGGCGGCCGGGATGGGTCTGCAAATGTCAGAATCGAACCACTAGAACGCCTCCGGCACGCAGCAGAACCGCACGATGGCTTCCTCGGCGATGCGGCGGCGGTGGCGGGTGATGAAGTCGGGCTCCTCGTCGAACAGGTAGGAAAAGGTCGCGTCGTTGGCGACGTTGAAGGTGGCGAAGCTGCTGATCATCCAGTGCACGTCGACCGGATCGATGCGGCGGCGGAACACGCCTTCGTCCGCGCCGTGTTGCAGGATCGTGCGCAGCACGTCGATCGTGGGCTGGTTGAGCGCGCGTTCTGGATGTTCTCGATCGCGACCAGCCGCACGAAGTTGCCGTCCTGCATGTGATAGTCGAACGTGCCCGACACGATCTGGCGCAGCGCTTCGCGCGGCGGCAGGGCCAGCAGGCCCGCTTCGCCCTCGACCCGGCGGATGTCGGCGTAGCAGCGCGCGAGGACTTCTTCGTAGAGCCCCTCCTTGCTGGCGAAGTAGTAGTAGATCATGCGCTTGGAGGTGCCGGTGGCGGCGGCGATCTCGTCCACGCGCGCGCCGTTAAGCCCCTTTTGCGCGAAGATGCGCGTCGCCACTTCGAGAATCTGCGCGCGGGTGCGATCGGCATCGCGTTCGCGGCGGGCAGGGGCGGCCTTCGCGGACGCTTCCGGCTCTGGCCTTGTCACTGATGCGGCGGGCTTTTTCATGGGCAGGAGGGATAGGGCAAGTGTTCGCGCTTTTCCAGCCGCGAGCCCGGCGGGGGCGTGCCGCGCGCCATCACCGGATCAGCGCATCAGCGCATCACCGGAAGGGACGGGCGGGCGCCGGGGCGGTGCTTTCGCGCAGGATCAGCTCATGCGGCAGGACCCGGCTCCAGGTCGGGTCCTGCATCGTCTCGCGGTACTGGCGGTCGACCAGGATGTCGACTGCGGTCGCTGCCATTTCCATGATCGGCTGGCGGATGGTGGTGATCGTCGGCCAGGCGATGCGCGCTGAGTAGGAATCGTCGAACCCGGCGATCGAGAGCTGTTCGGGCACCGCGATGCCCCGCTGCGAGGCGACCGCCATGGCGCCGAGCGCCATGTCGTCGTTGCTCGCGAAGATGGCGCTGGGCACGTCGGAGCTGGACAGCAGCGCCTCGCCCGCGACCCGCCCGCCGCCCACGGTGAAGTCGCCGCCGACGATGCGGCGCGGGTCCACCGGCAGGCCCGCCTCGTGCATCGCCGCTTCGAACCCGGCGCGGCGCTTGGGCGTGGCGGCGTGGGTGGGGATGCCCTCGATGAAGGCGATGTCGCGGTGGCCGAGCGCGATCAGGTGGCGGGTAATGTCGCTGGCGGCGCGGGTCTCGTCGATGTCGACGGCCGCCGAACGCAGCGGATTTTCGCCGGGCGAGACGCGCACGTAGGGCAGCCGGGCGGCCTCGAGCCGCGACAGCAGCCCGTCGTGGCGGCACACCGGTGCGGTGAGGATCACCCCGTCGAGGTGAAGCGCGGCGATGCTGGCGAGCATCTCGTCCTCGAAGCCGGGCTTGTCGATGTCGACGAGTTCGACGACCAGATGGTAATGGCGTTCCCGGCAGCGGTGCAGCGCGCCGCGCTGCATCGCGGCGGCGTAGCCCGACCAGGTCGGATCGTCGAGAAACAGCCCGATCAGGTAGGACCGCGCGCTCGACAGGCTGCGCGCGAAGACGTTGGGGCGGTAGGACAGCGCCTCGATCGCGCCGAGCACCGCCTCGCGCACGGCATCGCGCACATAGGCCTCGCCGTTGAGTACGCGCGAGACGGTCTTGGGGGAAACTCCGGCGCGGGCGGCCACGTCCTTGATGGTTACGGTCATGCGAAAGTCCGTTGGCGCAAGCCGTGCGCGAAGGCAAAGGCGAATACCACGCCGTAGCACAGGCCCGGCAGCAGCAGCGCCGGGCGCAGGCCGGCCATGTCGGCGAGCAGACCCGTCGCCAGCGGCACGATCGCCCCGCCGACCACCGCCATGCACAGCAGCATCGCGGCCACCGGTACGTCGCGCTCGTCGGCGGGCAGGGCAAGCGTGTAGGCGAGCGGGAACATGACCGAATTGCACAGCCCGACGCCAAGCAGCGCGGCGGCTCCGCCCAGCCCCGGCAGGACGACGGCGAGCGCGAC
>NZ_JALHLF010000105.1 GCF_022832435.1 Novosphingobium organovorum
GGAGCGGGTCGGGCTGGCCGCATCGCGGTGAGGGGGGGCGCATCGGGCGTATCGGCACCGGGCGCGGCCGGGATGGCGCTCTGCGCGGCGTCGAACAGCGCGGGATCGCACAGCAGGCGGCGCATCGTGGCAAAGGCGCGCGCGTGTTCGGGCGATCGGGCCAGCCAGTCGGACAGTTCGCGGCGTTCGGGCGGGCTCAGTTCGTCGGCCCGGTCGGCCCAGTCGGCGGCGATTTCGGTGATCGTGGGGTGCTCCTCGCGCGGGTCAGCCATTGTCGTTGTGTCCTTTCGCGGCGGGCTCCAGATCGTGTTCGAGGCTGCGCGCCAGATCGGCCATGGCGCGCACGAGGTGCTTCTTGACCGCCTCGAGGCTGAGGCCGAGCTCGTCGGCGATGGCCTGGCGCGAGCGGCCCTCGATGTGGCGCAGGCGAAAGACCGCGCGGCGCTGCGGGGTGAGCCGGGCGAGCGCGGCGTCGAAGCGGTCGAGCCGCTGGCGGTAGTCGAGCACGGCGTCGGGCAGCGGGCGTTCGCAGACCAGCTCGAGGCTGTCGATTTCGATGGTCTGCGCGCGGCTGCGCGGTGTGCGCGCCTGCGCGAAAATCACCGAATCGGCGATCCGGCAGGCGTAGGCCATCGGGTGTTCGATCACCTGGCGGCGCTCCTGCTCGATGACGCGGGCCAATGTTTCCTGCAGGACGTCCTCCGTCGTGTCCGGGTCGCGCAAGCGCTTTCGAATGTAGCCGCGAAGCCGCGAGAGACTGCCCAGGACGTGATCGGACGCGGTGTTCATCAGCATGGCGGGCACCTCGTGGGACGGACGGGAAGGTCCTGCGCTTCAGGGCTCACAGGAAGAAGAGTGCGCAGCGGCCTGTCCGGGGACAGGGAAACCGGAAGGACGCGGGGCCGGGACATCACAGCGGCAGCCGGATGCCGGTCGAGAACACCCGCCCCGAATGCGTGCGGGCGAGCAGGCGGTGTTCGTCGCGGTCGGTGTATTCGACGATCGGCGCATCGGTGAGGTTGCGCGCCTCGAACACCAGCTGGAGCGCCGCGCCGATCCGCGCGTGGGCGGCGAAGTCGAACGTCAGGCTGGACTTGACCCAGGTGCCGATGTTGCCGTTCTTGCCCGCGCCGGTGCGATAGGTCCCGCGATAGGCGCCCGAAAGCCGCGCGTCCCAGCGCCGTGCGGTGTAGTAGAGCGTGGCGTTGCCCGACCAGCGTGAGAGGTCGACCAGCGGCAGGCGCACCGCGACATCGTCGTAGAACACATCGCTGCTGCCCTGCGCGTATGTCGCGTTGGCCTGCACGCCGAGGCGGTCGAGCGGCGCGGGCAGGAAGGCCAGGTCGTGCTGCATGGCAAGCTCCGCCCCCGCGATCGCGGCGCCATCGACGTTGACCGGGCGCACCACGTTGTAGAGCGTCGAGGCGTCGAGCCCGGCGTAGAGAAAGGCGGTGGGAAAGCCGGTCTGCGCATAGGCCATGACGCTCGTCTGCGTGGTCACGAAGCTGTCGATGTTCTTGTAGAACAGGCCCAGCGTGGCGATCCCCTCGCGCCCCCAGGTGCGTTCGAGCGCGAGGTCGAGCGCGGTGGCGCGCATTGGCTTCAGCTGGGGGTTGCCGGTCTCGATCGTGCCGCCGAACGGGGTCGAATCGATTGCCGCGGCCGCGCGCAGGTCGGCGACGTCGGGGCGGCTGAAATTGCGGGAGGCCGAAAGCCGCAGCCGCAACTCGGGCGCCAGGTCGAGCCGGGCCTGGAAGGAGGGCAGCCAGATGCCGAAGCGGCTGGGCTGGTCGCGCGCGACCAGCAGCGTGCTGGTCACCGTGTCGGCTTCCTCGTCGGCGGCGTTGCCGATCGAGCGGGTGTCCGAGCGCAGGTACTGCAGGCCGATCTCGCCCGACAGCGGCAGCGCGGCGAGCGTGGTCTCGCCGTGGAGCAGCGCGAAGGCGGCATAGGCGTTCTCGCGGATGCGGTAGGCGCTGCCCGGCTGGTCGTCGCTGGCCGAAAGGTCGCGGGTCTGCCCGGTCGCGGCAAAGGTCGCCGCGACGTTCGCCACGGCGTAGCGCGCCAGGCTGGCGTCGGCAAAGGTCTGCGTGCGGGTCCAGCCGCTGGCGTCCTCGTCGTAGAGCACGCTGGCGCGGCGCTCGTAACCGTCGTTGACGTAGTGGCGGTAGCGCGCGCCTACACTGAGCGTCAGGCCGGGGGCGAACCGGTGGATCAGCGTGACGTGCGCGCTGGCGTAGCGGTTGACGATCGCATCCTCGCGCGTGTCGGCGCGCATCAGCGACCAGTTGGCCGCGTTCGCGATGGTAAAGCCGTAACGGTTGGCCGCGCGCGTGCCGGTGGCGACATACGAAAAGTCCTGCCCGCTCGACTGGAGGAAAACCTTGTCGAACACCGGCTCCTCGAAGTCCGAGCGTGACAGGCCCGCGCGCGCCTCGATCCGGGTGGCATCGCCGAGCGGGCTTTCGTAGGCGAGCACCGCCTGATCGAAATCGGTGTGGTCGCGCGTGATCTTGGCTTCGGTGCGCATGTCGATGCCGCTGAAATCCGCCGCGACCATCGTATCGCCCACGATGCGCACCGAGTTGAGCACTTGCGTGCCGTCGATGGTAGCGGTGGTGAGGCCATTGGTGCCTGCCGCGGCGAGCGAATATTCGCGCCGGTGGTTGGACAGCCGCGCGTGGATGAGGTCGAGCGTCAGGTGCGCGCCCCCGTCGCCCCGGTATTCGAGCGCGCCCACCACGTTGAGCCGGGTGAAGCGGTTGGTCCAGGTCGAATAGCTCTGCGCGCGCGCCATGTAGACCGGATCGCCGCTGGTCCCGGTCAGCCGGGCGGCGTCCTGCGCGCTGACGCCCGCACCGATATTGGCCGCGCCGAACGTCACCGGGGTCCAGTCCCAGTTGCGATAGCCGTATTCGGTCACCTGACTGGCGCCCCAGGTGCCGGCCAGGAGGACGCCCCAGTTGTCCCCCCGGCGCGCCATTTCGGCGGTGACCTGCGGGTCGAAGCCCCGCGCGTTGCCCCGGCTGCGCAGCTTGGTGGAGACGAGCGTGGTGTTGCCCGGCCGGTCGAACGGGTGGAGCGTGGTGAGCGCCACCGTCCCGCCGATGCCGCCCGCTTCCGCGTCGGCCTGCCAGGTCTTCTCGACCGCGACGTCGGAGAACAGGCTGGCCTCGAAGATCGAATAGTCGAACCGCCGGTTGCGGCTGACCGAGCCGCGGTTGTCCATGCCCGAGGCGGTCGTGGCGAGGGCTTCGACCCCGTTCAGCGTGGTGCGGGTGAACAGCGGACCCAGCCCGCGCAGCGAGACCTGGCGGCCCTCGCCGTTGTCGCGGCTGATCGCGACGCCGGGCAGGCGCTGCAGCGCCTCGGCGGCGTTGCGGTCGGGAAAGGCGGCGATGTCTTCGGCGCGGGTGACGTCGATCAGCGTGCGCGCGGCGTGCTTGATCGCGATCGAACCGCGCAGGCTCTCGCGGTAGCCGGTGACGAGGATCGGCGGCCCCGTGGCCGGTTCGGGCGGTGGTTCGTTTGTGGGCACTGCATCGATCTGTGCGGGCGCGGTGGGCTGTTGGGCCGTGACCGAGCGCGGCCGGGGAACGATGGCGAAGCCGCCGCCGGGCATGTGGCGCACGTCGAGCGCGAGCCCGCGGGTGATCGTCGCGATCGCTTGTTCGATGCGGTAGCGCCCATGAAGCGCCGCGCTGGCGCGCTGGCCGGGCGGTACGCTGGTGACGATCTCGACGCCCGCCCGGCGCGACAGCGCGGCGAGCATCGCGGCGAGAGAGCCGCGCGGCAGGTCGAGCGCGATGGAGGCCTCGCCCGCCGGTGAAGGCGCCTCGCGCGCCGCGGCGACGCCGGTCGGCAGGATGCCGGTCAGGCAGGCCGCAAGGCACAGGGCCGGGCGCGCAGCGGTGGGACGAGACAGCGAAGACACGGGGGAGAAGCGCCCTTTCCAGCGGGCGGCTACCAGTGTGTCATGACAGGCTCGTGACCATGGCCTGACGTTTGGCGACGGACGGTTGAGGCCAGAGGCAAAAATCAGGCGAAGGGGTGAAGGAGCGGCGCGAGGCGCCGCTCCTTGGGATAGTAGCGCGTACCGGAGGCGATCAGAACTCGACCCGGAAACCACCCATGATCGTGCGGCCCGAGCGGGTGTAGACATAGAGCCGCCTGGAGGTGTCCGAATACTGCTTTTCGGCCTGGTTGGTCAGGTTCACGCCGTTGAGCGTGAGCGTGAGGTAGTCGTTGACCTTGAAGTGCGCCGATGCGTCGACATAGAGCGTTGCGGCGTAGCCCGAGAGGTCCTGGTCGACCACCGTCTCGCCGTTGACCGTCGTGGTGATCGGCGCGGCGCTATAGACGTAGCTCGAACGGTAATTGCCCGAGACGCGCGCGTCGAACCGGCTGTCGGCGTAGTACAGCGTGGCGTTGGCGTTGTACTTGCTCAGCCCTTCGAGCGTGGTCTTGGCGGCATAGTCGCCGTAGATCGTGCGGTAGTCGTACTGCGAGTTGACATAGGTGAAGTTGGCCGAGGCGCCGAACCGGCTGAGCAGGCCGGGCAGGAAGCTGAAATCGCTCTGCGCGGCGAGTTCGAGGCCCCACAGGTCGGTCTTGCCCAGGTTGATCGGGCGCGAGTAGCTCGACACCACGGTATCGGCGGTGAGCCCGTCCATCAGGTCGGTCGACAGGCCGGTTTCGCTATAGGCGATGTCGTAGACGGTCTTGGTGGCGATGAACCCGTCGAGCGTCTTGTAGAACAGCGCCGCGCTGAGCGAGCCGTGGTTGGCCATGTAGTATTCGACCGAGAGGTCGAGGTCGGTCGACTTGTAGGGCTTGAGGTTGGGGTTGCCGGTGGAGACCGAGACCTCGCCGTTGTCGCCGCTGGTGACGGTGCCGTTGACCGCGAGCGAGCTGAGCGTGGGGCGGTTGATGTTGCGCGCCGCCGCCGCGCGCACCACCAGCTTGTCGGAAAGATCGAAGATCAGGTTGGCGGCGGGCAGGAAGCCCTGGTAGCTCGAATTGCCGGTGATCGTGCTGGAACTGCCGTCGACGGTGCCCACGCCCACCGAATCGATGCCGGTGTGGTAGAACCGCCCGCCGATGTTGCCGCGAAACGGGATCGCGCCGAGCGTGTGGTTCCAGTTGTACTGGGCATAGGCGGCGAAGGTGCTTTCCTCGACCGCGTAGTCGCTGCCACGGTTGGTGAGGTAGTCNCGAAACGGGATCGCGCCGAGCGTGTGGTTCCAGTTGTACTGGGCATAGGCGGCGAAGGTGCTTTCCTCGACCGCGTAGTCGCTGCCACGGTTGGTGAGGTAGTCGCTGCGATCGATGCCCAGCGCGGAAAGCGCCTTGGCGTAGTCGACGATCACCCACGACTGGCCCGGATAGCCGTTGTAGACCTTGTAGTAGTCGGAGATGTCCGCGCTGACCGAACCGTCCTGGAACGAGGACTTGAGCACGTCGTCGGCGGTGAGCGTGTAGCCGCTGTTCTTGAACCGGCGCCATTCGCCGCCCACGCTGATCGTGTCATCGGGGCTCAGCGTATAGTCGAAGCTGCCGCGCACGGTGTCCATCGCGGTGTCCTGGTAGGACGCGGACATGTCGATCTCGTGGGCGTGGTAGTTCGACGGGTCGGTGGTGTCCCAGCCGTAGGTGTTTTTCATCCCGTACGTGCCGGTGTACTGCGTGATGACGTCGCCGTAAGCTTCGGTGTAGAACTTGTCGCTCACCGGCATGGCGTAGCTCGAACGCTCGATACCGCCCAGGAACCGGAAGGTGAGCTTGTCGGTGATCGCGGTGTCGCCGCTCAGCACCGCCTGCTTGAAGGTGTTGCTGGTCTTCTGGGTGCGGGTCTCGGTCGATGTCTGCGCGCCCGACACGTCGAGGTAGGTGACCTCGTCGTCGTCGTTCCACGCGATCGCGTTGATCGTCGAGGCGGGGTAGGTCACCCCGGCGAAGGTCTGCGCGCCGCCCAGCCAGGTCGAGCCGCCCGACCCGCGCGAGGCGAGATGGGTCTCGAACCGGTCGGCCTTGAACTTGCCGTAGAGACCGTCCAGCGTGATGTGCGTCGAATCGCCCGGATTCCACTGCATCGAGGCGGTGATGCCAAGGCGGTCCTGCGTCGAATCCCAGACCGACAGGCGGTTGCCGCGGGCAAAGCGCAGGGTGCCCGAATTGATCTTGTCCTGCTCTTCCTCGGTCAGTCCCGAGATGTCCGAGCCATTGGCGCCGTTGGTGCGCCAGCGGTAGGTGTCGTGGCCCTGCTCACGTGTCTGGCGGTGGCTGTAGGCGGCCGAGACGAGCAGGCCGAAATCGCCCCAGTTCTTCGAGACGAGCCCGGTCAGGCGCGGCTGGAAGTCCTTGGTCAGGCTGTTCGATCCGCCCTGCGCGGAGAAGGCGAACTTGTCGCCGTCGTAGTCGAGCGGGCGGGCGGTGTAGAGGCCCACGGTACCGGCAAGACCGCCTTCGCTCTGGTCGGCCGAGTAGGACTTCTTGACGTCGACCCGGTTGAACAGTTCGGCGGCGAAGATGTTGAAGTCGAACGCGCGGTCGCGGGTGCCCTGGCCACGGCTGTCCTGCGGGCTGTCGACGTTGCCGAGCACTTCCATGCCGTTGAGCTGGACGCGGGTGAAATCGGGGCCGAGGCCGCGCAGCGAGATGCGGCGCCCTTCGCCCGCCTCACGGTTGATCGCGATGCCCGGCAGGCGCTGGAGCGCCTCGGCGAGATTGAGGTCGGGGAAGGCGGCGATGTCGTCGGCGACAATCGAGTCCTGGATGATCGTGGCGCTGCGCTTGACGTCCTGCGCCTTGAGCAGGCTGGCGCGGTAGCCGGTGACGACGATGGCTTCGGGATCGGGCGCTTCGGTGCTGGTGGCGGCGCTGGTATCGGCGGCGAAGGCCGGTTGCGCGGCGGCGATCGCGAGCGCGGAAGTGAACAGCCAGACGTGGCGGTGGGTGGTCATGGTGAAAACAGGCTCCCCGGTCCTTGGCGAAAAAGGACTGAGCGCGCTGCGGAGATGCACCGCGCTTCTGGTCGGGGAGAGCCTGTGAAGTTCCCGGCGGGGACAAATATTTTTAATGAAAATTCAAAGACATATTGATGACATTTTTGTTTCAGTGCCTTTCCGCAGGATGTGTTGGTGTCGACGTCTTGCACGCTTCTTCGTGTTTCGAGGCGTTTACTTTGCCGCCTGGGCACCGTTGTCCGGTCCGAGCGCCGGGGCCGGGCAGCCTTCGGGGCGGCGCACCGGGTTGCACAGAACCCGCGCGCCACCGGGTAGCGCCAGGTGGTAGGCGTTGTGAAAGCGCGGATCGGGCCAGAGGTAGTCGCTCGAGACATATTGCGCGCCGCTGGCCAGCGCGGCTTTCAGGCGGGCGGTGTCGTTGGCGCGGGCCTCGATCGTGCCGTCATCGGCGCGGGTGCGCACCAGGAACCCGGCCTTGACCGCGGCGCGGATGCGCGCCGCGTCGCGCAGCGGGTCGTTGATCGTCATGTAGGCGGCGGCGGGCGAATCCGCGTCGGTGTTGACGAAGAACACCCGCCCTTCCAGTGAGCGGCGCTTGCCACGGTAGAGCGCGACCTTGCGCGCGTTTTCATCGAGCGCGAAGAGGAAACGCCCGCGCGCCTCAGCCAGCGTGGGCCAGTTGTCGGCCAGCACCGCGTCGCGCAGCGTCGGGTAGGCGCCCTGCACGTCGTCCGGGGTAATCAGCTTTTCGGGGGCGAGCACCGAGCGGACTTCGGCGTCGAGCGCGTCGTAGGCGGCCTCGGTGAACGGGGCCGCCTTGACCAGCGGGCTGCTGTCGTAGGTGTTGAACATCAGCAGGATCGGGGTGTGGCCGGGGTGGGCATCGGACCAGTCACGCAGGATCGTCAGGCACTGCACCAGCCTCGCACAGCTCGATCGCGTGTCGAGCCCGGCCATGTGCTGGACCTTGAAACCGGGCTTGAGGAGATCGGGATCGCGCGCGCCCATGGCGTAGAGCCCGCCTTTGGGATCGTACCAGACGTCAAGCTCGATCTGGCGCGCCCCGACATCGAGCTGTTCGCGCAAGGGTCGGTGCGCGTAGTCGAGGCTGGTCGCCAGCGCGGGGTCCTTGGCGCGCAGCCTGGCCATCGTTTGGGCCGGGATCGCCTGCTTGTAGCTGTTGTGCGTGCCGATCGCGAGAATGTCGTTGAGCCGCAGCGGCGCTTCCTCTGCGCGCAAGGGCTGCGCGCAGAGCCCCCAGAGCATCCCGCAAAGGGCAAGGCCGATGGCGAGGTGCTGGGGCCGGAGGGGGGGACAGAAGGGGGCGACGCGGCGGGACATGGCGGCAACTTCCTGAAAAAGGAGGAGAAGCGCGGTGTCCTAGAGCGTCAATGCTACAGTTGCGCGACCGTGTCCCGAAGTCCCGCGTCCCTTGTCGGGGGCCTTGGCCTTGGCATCGGCTCGTTACCCGTTCGGATGCGGACCGGCCGCGAAGAAGCCGGTGACGAGGCGCACGATGGCGTCTTCGAGCGCGCGGGTGCCGAGCAGCGGCGAGCCTTGCAGCACCGCGCGGCGCAGCACTTCGACGACCGAGCGGCCGATGACATAGGCCTCGGCCGGGTCGAGCGGCGCGGTGGCGCTCGGATGGTCGCTCCACACCGCGAGGATCGCGTTGGCAAAGTGCGCGGGCGGATCGGGCAGGCCGTGATCGAGGCTGTAGACGACGAGCGCGCGCACCAGCTTGGGATCGACGGCGCGATAGCGGGCAAAGGCCTCGTGCAGGCAGCGCACCAGCGCTCGCGTGCGGGTGTGCGGGTCCTTGCCCTGTGTCGCGGCAAGCGTGGCGGCGACGAGCGTTTCGACGCGTTCGCGCTCGCGTTCGATGAGGGTGAGGACGATCGCCTCGCGGTTCTCGAAATACTGGTATATCGTGCCGACCGAATAGCCCGCGCGCTCGGCGAGGTGGTTGGTGGTGAACGGCATGCCGGTCTCGCCCGCCAGAAGCTGAGCGCTGGCCTCGATGATCGTGTCGATGGTCTGCCTCGAACGCGCTTGTGATGGCTTTTTTCGTTTTGTTTCCATGCTTTCTTATCGTTCCTGGGTGCGAGGATCGGGTTTGGGAAAAGGCGAGTAGGGCGCGCTTTCAGGGCCGGATAGACTTGCCCTGCCCGCCGCACCGGATGCGCGCAGGCTCTATTCTGGTGGCGATGAAGGTCCGATTGATGGCGTTTTTTCCGTTTTCCGCAAAGCCCCGCCGCACGGCTCTGCTGGTGGCCGCGGCATCGCTTCTGGGCATGGCCCTGGCCCCTGTGGCAAGGGCCGCTCCCGTGCCGGCGCCGCTGCCCACCCACGCGCAGATTGCCGCAGCCGGCTATCGGCACAAGGTGGCACAGGTCAACACGGTGCAGCTCAGCTACTGGGAAGGGCCCGACAACGGCCCGCCGCTGGTCCTGCTCCACGCCCAGTTCCTCGACTGGTACGCCTACGCGCGGGTGCTGCCCGAGCTGGCGCGCCACTTCCACGTCTATGACGTCGATTATCCCGGCCACGGCGAAACCCGCGTGCCTGCCGACTATCCGATGAACGCGGTGCGGATCGGGACGGATCTGGGCGATTTCATCAAGGCGCGGATCGGCGTGCCGGTGTTCGTGACCGGCAATTCCTCGGGCGGGCTGCTGGCGACCTGGCTGGCGGCCAACCGGCCCGAACTGGTGCGCAAGGTCGTGCTCGAGGACCCGCCGCTGTTCGCCTCGCAGTATCCCGCGATCAAGCAGACGGTGGCCTACACGTCCTTCGCCAACAGTTATTCGGCGGTGCACGAGGATCACTCGGCGGACTTTCTGCTCTACTGGATCGACCGCAGCCGTCCGTTCTTCCGCAAGAATGCCGGGCCGGGCGCGGCCTGGATGCTGATCCGCGCGGTCGAAGCGTTCGAGCGGCGCAACCCCGGTCAGCCGGTCGAGCTGGCCCGGCTCGCCGCGCGCAACCCCACCGTGTTCATGCTGATCCGCGGGCTCAGCGCCTACGATCCGCGCTTCGGGGCGGCTTTTTACGATGGCAGCTGGAACAAGGGCTTCGATCACGGCGCGGCGCTGGCGCGGATCCGCTGCCCGGTGCTTCTGCTCCAGGCCAACGGTTCGATCAACGCGCAAGGCCGGCTCGACGGCGCGATGACCGAGGCGCAGGCGCGCGCGGCGATGGCGCAGCTGCAGCATGGCACCTACCGGCGCGTCGATGCGAGCCATGTCGTCAATCTCGACAAGCCCGAGCTGTGGCTGGGCGCGGTGGAGGACTTCCTGCGCGCGCCGTGAGTTCAGTCAGGCTGCGGCGCCGTCGAGAGGGAGTAGGGCCGCGTTGCCGCCCCCGTCCCCCAGCGCGTGTTCGGTCTGGCCTGCATGGTAAAACGCAAGGTGCCGCCCGCGCGCACTTCGGCATCGGTGATCCAGGCGCGATCGAGCGGCCGGCCGTTGAGTTCGACCTTGCCGACGTAAGGCGTCTTGTCCGAAAGGTTCTGGGTGTCCACGGTGAAGGTCTTGCCGCCGGGCAGGGTCAGGCGCGCGTGGCGCACGAAGGGGCGTCCGATCACGTACTGGTTCGAACCCGGCGTGACCGGATAGAAGCCAAGCGCGGTGAACACCAGCCAGGCGGACATCTGGCCCAGGTCATCGTTGCCCGCGAGCCCGTCGGGCGTGGGTTTGTACTGGCTGGCCACGATCTGGCCGAGGCGTTCCTGCGTGCGCCACGGCTCTCCGGCGTAGACATAGAGATAGGCGACGTGGTGGCTTGGTTCGTTGCCGTGGATGTACTGGCCGATGAGCCCGGAAATATCCTCGGCGTGGCTGTAGTCGAGCCTGGAGGTGTCGAAGTCGAACATCGCGTCGAGCCGTTTGACCACCTTGCGGTCTCCGCCGAGCATGGCGAACAGCCCGGCCTGGTCCTGCGGCACGAACCAGCTGTATTGCCAGGCGTTGCCCTCGGTGTAGTCCGAGCCGTAGTTGATCGCGGTGGGATCGAAGGGGGTGCGGAACGATCCGTCGCTCTTGCGGGCGCGCAGCCAGCCGCTTTGCGCATCGAAGGAATGGCGCCAGTTGCCTGCGCGCGCGGCGAAGCGCTGGGCGATGTCGGTGCGGCCCATCGCCTGCGCCATGCGCGCGATGGTCCAGTCATCGTAAGCGTATTCGACCGTCTTGGACGCGGCTTCGGGTTCCTTGTCGATCGGCACGTATCCGCGGCGCATGTATTCGCCCAGCCCGCCGTAGGGGGCATAGGTCGCGCTGGCGACCATCGCGTCAAGCGCTCGCTTGGCGTCGAAGCCGCGAAACCCCTTGAGGTAGGCGTCGGCGATCACCGGCACCGCGTGGTAGCCGATCATCGTCCAGGTTTCGCGCCCGGCGAACTGCCACACCGGCAGGATGCCCCAGGGGCTTTCCTCGCGGCTGGCGAGCAGCGATTTCACCACGTCGGTGGTGGTCTCTTCGGGCTGGACGAGGGTCAGCAGCGGGTGTTCGGCGCGAAAGGTATCCCATAGCGAAAAGGTCGAGCGGAAGGTGAAGCCGCTTGCCTGGTGGACCTGATCGTCGGGCCCGCGGTAGCGCCCGTCGGCATCGCTCCACACGCTGGGGGCGAGCAGGCTGTGGTAGAGCGCGGTGTAGAGGCTGGTGCGCATGGGCGCGGGGGCATCGATCTGCAGGCGGCCGAGCGCGGCGCGCCACTGGGCCTGCGTGTCGGCGCGCACCGTGTCGAAGTTGCCGGGCTGGGCGGCGAGATTGGCGATCGCACCCTGCTCGTCCACGCCGGAGAGCGCCACGCGTACCTCGAGCGGGGCGTCGAGCGTGCCGAAGTCGAGCCGCGCCTCAAGCGCCTTGCCCAGCTTTTCGGCCAGCGCGTCGGGTCCCTGTCCGGGCAGGGCCTGGGGCGCGCGGAAGCCTTTGTAGGCGACGTGTTCGTCGCGATCGAGGAAGGCGTGGTCTTTCAGGGGCGCGGAAAAGCGCATGGCGAAGAACAGTTTGCGGCCCGGTGCCCAGCCGCGCGTTTCGCGAAAGCCGGTCAGCGTGCCATCGGGATGCAGGTGGAGGCCTGACCACAGCACCTTGCCCGGATAATCGTAAAGGCTGGCGCGCAAGTCGAGCAGGAGGTGCGCCTCGGCGCCCTTGGGAAAGGTGTAGCGGTGGACGCCAAGGCGCGTGCCCGCGGTCATCTCGGCGCGCACGCCGCTGTCGGCCAGCGTGACCGCGTAGTAGCCGGGCGTGGCCACCTCGCTGGCGTGCGAGAAGCGCTGGCGGTAGCCTTCGTCGGGCGTGTCGGCGCGGCCGGGGTCGAGCTTGACCGCGCGTGCCGGGCCGATCGCGGGCATGACCAGAAAATCGCCGAGGTCCGAGTGCCCTGCGCCCGAGAAATGGGTGTGGCTGAAACCCTGGATGGTGGTGTCGGGGTAGCTGTAGCCCGCCGCGTGGGCGTAGCAGTCGCGGATCTGGCAGGTCGCGTCGGTGTCGGGCGAGAGCTGGACCATGCCGAAGGGCGCGCTGGCGCCGGGGAAGGTGTGGCCTTCGGGGCCGGTGCCGATCATCGGATCGACGTAGCGCAGCGGGTCCGGCGCGGATGGCGTATCGGGCGCGGCGCCCAGCGGGGGCAGCGCGACGGGCGAGGCGGCGAGGGCAAGGCCAAAAGCGGTGAGCGCGACGGGCGATTTCATGGCCGCCACGATAGGCCCGCGCGCGCGATGCGCAACCGTC
>NZ_JALHLF010000106.1 GCF_022832435.1 Novosphingobium organovorum
GACCGAATATCGACGCTATCAGGCCGATGCCGCCAAGCTGCGCTACGGCCTGCGGTTTCCGTCGCTGACCGGACGCAAGCCTCAAGGCCGACCGGCACCGATACAAGACCAGGGCGAAGACGGTGACGCGCTTCCCACCACCGGCCTTGCCCGCACGGCGAAGGAGGCACCGCCGCGCCTCACCGCCGAACTGGCGGAACTCATCCGGTTCAAGTCGAGCACGCTGACCGACATCGGCTTTCACCGGAACGGGGTCTGGAATGAGGAGACCATTCTCCAGAAAGTGGAGCACCTGGGCCTTCTGTTCGGCGCTATGCACGCCGCGCCGGATGACGCTGTCGCGGGTCTTGGCGTTCCCGCAGGGCAGCTCACGCTGGCCCTGCTCGTGTTTCCGCGAACCTGGGACTGGTACATCCAGTGGCGCGAGGCACGGCGCGGCTTCTTCACCCGTTGGGAGGTGGACATGCTTCGCCTCGGAGCGGCACTGACCCGCAAACGCACCGGATGGCTGCGCCAGATGCCCGAACTGGCAATGCGGCTTCTCCCCATCAAGGGTCTGCTGAGCGCGGCCGATGTTGAGGCCGCGCGGCAGGACTGGGATACGGCCTGCGACCGGCTCCACGCGCACGCCGTCGCCCGGGCCAAGGAAATCGAGCGTGTCGCGCGCGTGCACCGCGATCCGTTCGAGCCCATCCTGCCCGTTCTCGAAGCGGACAGCCCGGTGGGCGAGTACCGCAAGATCGCCGACGAAGTTCTGCGGCTGGCGCCCGATCCCGATCGCTATCCGCGCGCGGCGGCCGAAGCCGCACGCGCGTTCCTGCTCATTCGCCTCGGCCTGCATCTGGGATTGCGGCAGAAAAACCTGCGCCAGTTGATGGTCTGCCCGCGTGACCGGCTGCCCCGGTCCGAGCGTCAGCTCGAAGCGCTGAAGCGTGGCGAGATCCGCTGGAGCGAACGTGACCATGGCTGGGAAGTCGTCATCCCCGCCAACGCCTTCAAAAACGCAGGATCCTCGTTCTTCGATGGCCGCCCGTTCCGGCTCGTCCTTCCGGACCTGGGAAGCCTGCACCGGCACATCGACGAATTCATCCGCCGCCACCGCCCGGTGCTGCTCGGAAAAATCGCCGATCCGGGCACCTTCTTCGTCAAGACAACCAAGGTCACCAGCCGAACCGCCGAATATGATCAGAACACCTTCTACGAGGCCTGGCGGCTCGTGATCCAGCGCTACGGCATCTACAATCCCTACACGCAAAGAGGCGTCATCAAGGGACTGCTTCCGCACGGGCCGCACAACATCCGCGACGTTCTCGCCACCCACATCCTCAAGCAGACGGGGTCATACGAGCGCGCGAGCTACGCGATCCAGGACACGCCCGACATGGTCGCCAAGCACTACGGGCGCTTCCTTCCGCAGGACAAGTCCGCTCTCGCCGCGCAAATTCTCAATCAGGTCTGGCTCGCCGCGTGACCTTTCGTTTATTTCGAATATGCGCTATCGAAGATTGCTCTTCGGAGAGCCATCATGACACCTCCCGCGAATTCCAGGCCGTCGAACGGCGACATGCCTTCAGTTGANGTCCGCTCTCGCCGCGCAAATTCTCAATCAGGTCTGGCTCGCCGCGTGACCTTTCGTTTATTTCGAATATGCGCTATCGAAGATTGCTCTTCGGAGAGCCATCATGACACCTCCCGCGAATTCCAGGCCGTCGAACGGCGACATGCCTTCAGTTGAAGACCGCCAGATTGCCAAACAGCTTCGCGACCTGCTCGTAGTCGAGAAGTCAGGTGAAGCATCCCTGAGCGTACAGGCAGCGCAGTCCGGGAAGTCGGTCGATATCAAGCTCACCCCCACCTTGTTCGATCTGCTTCGCGAAATGCTCGACCATATCGGCAATGGTCATGCGGTGAGGCTCACACCAATCCAGGCAATGCTGACGACACAGCAGGCCGCAGACCTGCTCAATGTGTCGCGCCCGCACCTCGTCAAGCTCCTGGACCAGGACACAATGCCTTGCACATGGGTCGGACGGCATCGCCGCATCCAGGCCGACGACGTGCTCCGCTACAAGGCGCACAGGGATCGTCTCCGCTCGCAAGCATTGGACGAGCTCATTGCCGATGATGCTGATCTGTTGTGAATTCGTCTGCGTGACAGCAGGGCCGTTGAAATCCAACCCGTAAGCCTGTCGTCGCGCGCTCGCCGCGCAAATGACCTGGCCGTTGTCGAACCATTATGCTTGCAGCTTGTTTTGCGCTTGTGAACGCATTGGTATCGTTCATGCGAGTGGTTCAGGCAGCAGAAATTACAGATGTGCTATGCGCACATTAACTCGAAATTTTGAAACCAACGAATATCAACGTCGTTGAAGAGTCACGTTGACCGTCACACTATATGTGACATATCTGGTGTATCAGCGCATATGGAGGAAGGCATGCTCGAATACGCAGACAAGCCTGACGCGAAGAATCGCGAACCCCGCAAGGCGAAGCCGAAGCGCGAAATTGACCGCAAGAAGCTCCGTGCGGAAATCAATACCAAGTTTTCCAAGTCGCTTGCCTATCTGGCTCAGTGAGCGAACCGTACTGGATCGACGCCGATCAGGTCGTCGAAATTCACGAAGAGCAAATCGAACTTTATGGAGGTCCCCACGGCGTGCGGGACCTCACTCTCGTTGAAAGTGCCGTCGATCGGCCCCGCACGCTTTACCACTACGAAGGCGAAGAAGATGTTCTCGTGCTCGGAGTGCGCCTCGGGCTGTCGATTGCCGACAATCACGGCTTCATTGACGGGAACAAGCGCGCTGGCGCCTTCGCCATGCTCGAATTTTTCGCCATCAATGGCTACGGCCTCGACATGCCGAATGACGAAACCCTGGGGCAACTCTTCAAGGCGGCCGTCGCCGGAGAGATACGCGAGAGTGATCTGGTCGCTGAACTTGATCAATATCTGGTCGAAACCGCCGAAGACTGAGAGCCACCTCCCTGCATTGGCGCAGGATTGCTGAGCTTGCTGGCCGAGCTTCAATTCCAAGACCGCGACGATGTCCGGTTCCCACCACGCTCACGCGGGCCTCGCCGTGTGTCGTCGCGGATCGCGTCGCCCCGGCGTGTGCGCACCGGACCGGTGCCCGCAGGACGTCCGTGACCAGTTCTCCTGCCAGCCGCCTTTCGAAGCGTATCGAGATTGTCGGACCACCACTGCGCCATCTCGACGCGCTCTTTCCAGTGCATGCCGCGATGGTAGGCGGCGCGCACCTTGTTGCTGTCGCCGTGGGCCAGCGCGCGCTCGATGGCATCGGGCGACCACTGCCCTGATTCATTCAGGAGCGTGCTTGCCATCGCCCGAAAGCCATGCGCCGTCATCTCGTCGCCCGAGAAACCAAGACGGCGCAGGGCCGCATTGATCGTGTTCTCGCTCATCGGTCGCCGCCGACTGCGGATCGAGGGGAAGACATAGCCAGTCGGCCCTGAAATTTCCTCGACCCGGCACAGGATTTCGATGGACTGGCGCGAGAGGGGCACCTGATGCGCACGGCGCATCTTCATCTTCTCGGTCGGAATGGTCCAGATCGCGGCATCGAAGTCCACTTCGTGCCATTCCGCATGGCGCAGTTCGCCTGGGCGCACAAAGACGTGCGGGAGAATCTGCATGGCAAGCCGGGTCAGCTCCTGTCCGTCATAGCCGTCGATGGCGCGCAGCAGTTCACCGACCCGGTCGGCCTCGACGATCGCACCGTAATGCTTGGGGCGAGGCGCGATGAGCGCGCCGCGCAGGTCGCGCGTGGGATCGGAGACAATCCGGGCGGTTGCGACCCCATAGCGAAAGACGCGCCCGGCAAGCTGCAGGACGCGCTTGGCCGTCTCGTAATTGCCTTTGGCCTCGATCCGCCTCAGCGCGACGAGAATCTCGATTGTAGTGATTGCCCCGATCGGCAGCCGCGAGATCGCCGAGCCAAGGCGGGTGATGTAGTATTCACTCTTTGTAGCCGTCGATTCCGACATGCCCTCACGCCGCCGCTTGTCGATGAACTCCTGGGCGACCTTGCCGAAAGGATCATCACCACTGGCCTGGGCCAGATAGTTGGCGAGGATCTTCTCGCGCGAAGGATCGATGCCTTCGAGAAGCTGCAGGCGGGCCTGGTCGCGTCTGGCGCGCGCCTCGGCCAGCGAGATGAGCGGATACGGGCCAATGGCCAGCTTCTTCTCGCGCCTCTCCCAGCGGTATTTCATCCGCCACAGCTTGCTTCCGGACGGGTTGACCTGAAGGTACAAACCGGCGCCGTCACCCAGCTTGTAGGTTTTCGCCTGGGGTTTCGCGTTCTTGATGGTAAAGTCGGTGAGCGACATGATTGGGGGCCTCGTCCCGAATTGAGAATCGCGAGGCCCCCAAATATGCCCCAAAAGGATGGGCAGTCATGAGATGGCGGCGGACGCGATGAGCAGGAAGGCCCTAAAAATATCGCAGTTTTCTGCGGGTTACAACGCTCAGTGAGATGTGATGAGGTGTAATCCATGGTGGGCGGTGAGGGGCTCGAACCCCCGACCCTCTCGGTGTAAACGAGATGCTCTACCAACTGAGCTAACCGCCCTTCGCCGCATGTGAGGCGAATGCGCGCCATTACGCGAATTTGCCGCCACGTCAACTGCCTGGCGGGCCTCACTGGGTGATGGGCCGGGCTTTCGGCGTGCGCCTGGGGGGTGGGCAGGCTGGTGCGGCGTGGCAGGCGTTTGCGAGCGCCGTTAAGAGTAGTTGTGGATCACAACGAAATTTCCCGACAAAACGCGGTTAGCGAGACGCGCGAATCGTGCATGGGCGCGCTCCCATCGGGGGCGTCGCTGCGACCGCATCTTCACCATCATATTGGCGAAAATTAAGCACGTATTTCGTCTGGATTGCGGCGTGCTGGCGAGCGCGGAAATGTGCGCTTTTTGATGTAATATAAGATGTCGTGGATCATTTTTTGGGTGCGAAAAGATCCATGAGGTTGTTGAATTCATTAATGATTTCAATTTAGCGGGCCAACCCGTCAGGCGCTGGACAGGCGTCAGAAGATGGGGATCGTAATTCGTGAAAATGAGGAATCTGAACCTGGTTTCGAGCTCGGCGCTGGCCGCCTCGCTCGTGCTTTGCGCCAATCCGGCCCAGGCCGAGGGGGGTATGTCCGATGACCTCTCGGTGTCGTCGGGAACGATCATCTATGTGAATCCGAAAATTGTAGGTGACGTTGACGTTTCCAACGGTGGCGCGGTCTTCGCCTGGAGCGAATTCCAGTCGGGCGACATCCACAACGACGGGCTGATCGCGCTCGGCGGGGAAGCGCACACCGGCTCGATTTTCAACTCGGGCGTGCTCGTCAACAGCGCCAGCGTGTTTGCCGATGGCACGGCCATCAACGATGGCACCTGGGCCATGGCGGGCGACATCTACACTAGCGGTGCGTTCAAGAACGACGGTTCGCTGGTCGTCGTCTCTGGCGGCGATGACGGCACCGAGGCGACCGAGCGCACGATCGAGACGACCGGCTTCTGGGGGAACGCGGACGGTTCGGTGGACCTGGGCAACAACACGCTGGTGATCGACCAGTCGGGCAACAGCACTTACGCGGGCACGTTCGAGGGCAGCGGGTCGCTGGTCAAGGACGGCGAGGGCACTTTGCGCCTGACCGGGGCGAGCACGTTCACCGGCGGGTTGACCATCGCTGAGGGCACGATCGACACCCACGGCGGCGGCACCCTGGCCGATACGCTGGCGGTGAGCGTCGAAACGGCGGGGGCCTACGTCGTGGGCACCGATGACACGATCGGTTCGCTCGACAACGCGGGACGCACCTTCGTCGAGGCCGCGCTGACCACGGGTTCGCTCGACAACTCGGGTCTCGTCGCGGTGTCGGACAGCCTTGCGGTGACGGGCGATGCGACCAATTCGGGCCTGCTCGACATTCACCGCGATGCCTCGACCAGCGTTGGCGGCGATCTCGACAACAGCGGCACGATCGTCAATCAGGGCGATCTCACCGTCGATGGCACGCTCACCAACGAGGCGGGCGCGACGATCGTGCTCGGCTCCAGCCAGAACGCCGCACGCGGCCATGGGCATGATCGGGACAGCGCGAGCACGACGCTGGGCGCGCTCGACAATTCGGGCACGGTGGTGGCCAATTCGAGCCTTACCGTCAGCGGTGCGGTGACCAACACCGAGACCGGCTCGATCACGCTTGGGCAGGGCTCGGACCCGACGTTCGGCAGCCTGACCAACGCGGGCGAGATCACCGCGAACGCCTATCTCGTGGTCGAGGGTTCCTACACCCAGAACGCGGGCGTGCTCTACGCCAGCCAGGGCCTGTCCTCGGGCACGCTTTCGGGCGAGGGCGGCACGATCGTGCTCGGCCAGGGCAGCACCTACACGCTCGACCAGAGCGCCGACGGCACGTACTCGGGCGCGATCATCACGGCCAGCGCGCAGGGCAATCGCGGTCACCAGAACAGCGCCACCACGCTGGAGAAGAGCGGCACCGGCACGCTCACGCTCGCGGGCGGTGAAAACAGCATCCAGGTCGACACGCTGGCGATCGAGGAAGGCGGCGTCACCGTCGCCAACGACGGGGCGCTGGGCGTGCGCACCACGGTGACCACCGCGGCCGAGGGCACCTTCACCATCGAGGGCGACCAGACGATCACCGCGCTGTACAACGCCGGCACCGCGAACATCGATGCCGACCTCACCACGCAGCGCGACGTGGTCAATCAGGGCACGGTCAATCTGGCCGGCGACCTGACCAGTCGGGCCACCGTCAACACCGGCACGCTCAACGTGATGGGCGACAGTTCCTCGGGCACCGAGGAAGCCGCGACGCGCACCTTGACCACCGAGGTCCTCGTCGGTTCGGGCACGATCGATCTTGGCGGCGGCGCGGACAGCGCGAGCAGCACCGCCAACACGCTGGTGATCGACCTTGGCCGTGACAGCACCTATGCTGGCGCGATCACCGGCGCGGGTTCGCTGGTCAAGGAGGGCGACAGCACGCTCAGGCTTACCGGCGCAAGCACCTTTACCGGCGGCCTGACCATCGCCGAGGGCACGATCGACACGCATGGCGGCGGCACGCTGGCCGATACGCTGGCGGTGAGCGTGGAGGATGCGGGGGCCTACATCGTGGGCACCGACGACACGATCGGTTCGCTCGACAACGCCGGGCGCACGTTCGTCGAGGCGGCGCTGACCACCGGCTCGCTGACCAACGCGGGCCTCGTCGCGGTTTCGGACAGCCTCGCGGTGACCGGCGATGCGTCTAGCTCGGGGCTGCTCGATATCCACCGCGCGGCTTCGGTCAGCGTGGGCGGCGCGCTCGACAACACGGGCCTGCTGACCAACGAGGGCACCCTGACGGTGACCGGCAATGCCAGCAACGCCGGGCTGCTGGTGACCGATCGCGGCGCCGAGACGACGATTGGGGGCGATCTCGACAACACCGGGCTCATCGCGAACCTGGGCACGCTCGACGTGGCCGGCACCGTGACCAACCAGGATGGCGCCACGATCCTGCTGATCGGCGCGCAAGACCCGTGGGACGCGAGCGCCGAGACGCGTTTTGGCGCGCTCGACAACGCGGGCACTCTGATTACCGATTCGCACCTGACCGTGACCGGCGCCGTCACCAACGCCGAGACCGGCTCGATCACGCTCGAGCAAGGGGCGGACGCGTGGTTCGGCAGCCTCACCAACGCGGGCACCATCACCGCCAATTCGGTGCTGGTGGTCGACGGGGCCTATACCCAGAACGCAGGCACGCTCTACGCCAACGCGGACCTCTACACCGGGACGCTGTCGGGCACCGGCGGCACGATCGCGCTGGCCGACGGGGTGACCTACACGCTCGACCAGAGCGCGGACGGCACCTACTCGGGCGCGGTTAGCGGGGCGAACGCGCTCGTCGTCAAGACGGGCACGGGTACGCTCACGCTCGACGGGGCGCAGAACAGCTTCGCCTCGAGCGCGCTGCTCATTTCCGAGGGCGAAGTGCTCGCGGCGAGCGAGAACGTGCTCTCGGACGACCTCACCGTCTATGTCGCGAGCGAGGGCACCCTGGCGCTCGGCGCGGACCAGACAATCTACCAGCTCTACGGCGATGGCACGCTTTCGCTCGACAGCTACGTCCTGACCGTGACCGATGGCGGCGAGTTCACCGGGACGATCACCGGCACCGGTTATATCGACACGCTGTCGGGCACGCTCGAGCTGACATCGACCTATTCGAGCACCAGCACGAGCTTCACCATCGAGAGCGGAGCGACGGTCAACCTTGCCGATGGCGGCTCGATCACCGCGGACAGCTTCACCGTCAATGGCGGCACGCTCAACCTCGATGGCACCGTCTCGGGCACCACGGTGACCGTCACCAACGGGGGGACACTGCACCTGGGCAACGGCGAGGACCTCGATTCGCAAGACTACGACGCGGGTGAGATCGATGCCACCAGCACGGTCGTCGAAGGCGGTGGCTCGCTGACCGGCAACGGCTATGTCTCGGGCACCACGACGATCAACGACGGCACGCTGGCGCCGGGCAACTCGCCGGGCGTGATGACCTTCGACGATCTCGTGCTGGCCGATGGCTCGACCACGCAGATGCAGATCGAGGGCACCAGCGGCGCGGGTGTTTCGGGCGGCTACGACCAGATCGTGGTCAACAATTCGCTCACGATCGCGAGTGGGGCGAGCCTGGAGATCGACAATTCGGCCAACCTGGGCCTGGGCGAGACGGCCCAGCTGTTCAGCTACGACCAGGGCGCGGTTTCGGGCTACTTCGGCAGCGCCAGCGCGTCCGAGGGCAACCTCATGCTCAACCTCTCCACCGGCGAGGCGGTCGGCCTTGGCGACACCAGCTACGACGATTTCGTCTCCGCGGTTTCGGTCAACGCCAACGCCAGCGCGATCCTGGGCGCCGAAGTGGTCAACACCGAAGGTGGCGTCGCCCAGTACTACGGCGGCCATCTGCTCACCGACGTGACCGCCGCGCTCGCCAACGACACGTCGGTGGCCGACGTCTTCGCCCGCTGGTCGCCCGAGGCCTATACCGGCATTCTCGACCAGATGAAGACCGCCCTGCTCGCCAACCTGCCCGACCTTGGCGGGTATGACGAGCTGACCGCGGGCCGTCACTACCTGTTCGGTTCGTACAACCGCTCGGGCATCGATGGCCAGGACAAGGCGGGGTACGTGTCGAACCGCTTGCGCGACGATTCGTTCAACCTGGGCATGGTCTACCAGCTTGCCCACGCGCAGGTGACGATGGCCTACGGCCACTCGGCGGGCAGCGTTTCGAGCACGAACTTCGCCGCCGATGTCGATGGCGATGAGCTGAGCGTCGGGGTTTCGGCGCCCTTCGCGGCCAAGGGCGCGCTGCGCGCTTCGGGCCGGGTCGCCTACGGCAAGTTCTCCAGCGACGGCACGCGCACGATGAACCATGGCACCGCCACGTTCAACAACGTGTCGAGCGATGTCTGGTCGGCGATGGGCGGGCTCGAGTACCTCCAGCACTTCAAGCGCTGGAAGCTCACGGTGAACGCGGACATGGCCTATCTCGATGCGCGCATGGACGGCTTCACCGAAAGCGGTTCGGGCGATACCTACGACCTGATGCATGTCCACACCACGCGCCAGGACTACTGGGTGGGCACGCTGACCGGGCGTCTCGACTACGCGCTCGATGCCACCAGCAGCGTCTACGGCAAGGTCAAGTACACGCATGAATTCGGCGACGAGTTCACGCAGCTTACCGCCAACATCGCGTCCGAATCGCTCGACTTCACGGTCAGTAATCCGGGGCTTTCGCAGGATCGCGTGATGGGCGGCGTGGGCATCCAGGGCGCCGTCGCCAAGCGCTTCACGGTCAACGCCGAAGCGCTCAAGGGCACCGACAAGAGCTTCGCGATCCGCGCCGGGCTCAGCGTGGCGTTCTGATCGCTGCAGGCCGCCATGCGTTGAATGGGCTTCACCGCATGGCGGCCAAACCGCCGCACGGGGCGCCGTGGCCATGGGGCTGCGGCGCCCCTTGCGCGTTTGCGGGGGCTGTATCGCTCGTTCGGCCAGGCGAAAGGTTGTCCACGCTATCGCCCGCGACGAGGTGGTGCGCCCACGCGAGCAATGGTGTAATCCGGTCCCAGCCATGTTCAGACTGACCCGCAAGCCCAATCCCGTTTCCTCCGCCAACGCCGTGGCCGATTCCGCTTCCGGGCCGAGGCCCGACGGGCCGGGCGATCAGGGCGGGCTTCCCGCCGGCGGCCTGCCCGGTGTGGACCTCGACCATGTGGCGCCGCGCAAGAAGCGCTCGCGCTGGTGGTGGATTTCGCGCGGCGTGGCCGCGTTCCTCTTCCTGTTCATCCTGCTGGTGGGCTGGCTGGCGGTCACCGCGCCCTTGTCCAAGTCGCTCCAGCCGGTCTCGCCGCCGCAGATCACGCTGCTCGCCGCCGATGGCACGCCGATCGCGCGCACCGGGGCGATCGTCGCCGCGCCGGTCAAGGCGGCTGATCTGCCCGACCATGTGAAGCAGGCTTTCATCGCGATCGAGGACCGCCGTTTCTACGAGCACTGGGGCGTTGATCCCTATGGCATCGCGCGCGCGGCCTGGACCAACCTTACCACCGGGACCACGCAGGGCGGCAGCACGATCACCCAGCAGCTTGCCAAATTCACCTTCCTCACGCCTCAGCAGACGATCACCCGCAAGGCGCGCGAGGCGCTGATCGCGTTCTGGCTCGAGGCCTGGCTGACCAAGGACCAGATCCTCGAACGCTACCTGTCGAACGCCTACTACGGCGACAACACCTATGGCCTGCGCGCGGCGGCGATGCACTACTTCCACCGTCGGCCCGAGCGGCTGACGCCGGGGCAGGCGGCGATGCTCGCGGGGTTGATGAAGGCGCCGTCCGCGCTGGCGCCCAGCAGCCATTACGATGCCGCGGAAAAGCGCATGCGCGTGGTGCTCGCCGCGATGGTCGAGGCGGGTTACATGACCAAGGCCGAGGCCGCCGCGGTGCCCGATCCCAGGCTCGACGTGCGCGATGCCAACGACCTGCCCACCGGCACCTACTTCGCCGACTGGGCGCTGCCGCAGGCGCGCGCGCTCAACCAGGGCGGCTATGCCCCGCAGACGTACACGACAACGCTCGACGCGCGGCTCCAGCTCGCTGCGCGCCGCGCGGTCGAGCGCGCGAACCTGGGCAAGGCGCAAGTCGCGCTCGTCGCCATGCGCCGCAACGGCGAAGTCGTCGCGATGGTCGGCGGCAAGGACTACGCCGACAGCCCGTTCAACCGCGCGACACAGGCGATGCGCCAGCCCGGCTCGACCTTCAAGCTGTTCACCTACCTCACCGCGATCGAACAGGGCTGGAAGCCGCACGACACGATCTCCAACGCGCAGATCGAGACCGGCGCCTACCGTCCCAAGAACGCGGGCGGGCACTATTCGCCCACGATCACGCTCGAGGATGCCTTCGCGCGTTCGAGCAATGTCGCCGCGGTGCGCCTGTTCCAGCAGGTCGGCAGCGACAAGGTCATCGCCACCGCGCGGCGGCTGGGGGTCACAGTGCCGCTGCCGCAGGGCGATCCGAGCCTGGCGCTGGGCACCGCGACGATGCCGCTGATCGAACTGACCGCCGCCTACGCCGGGGTCGCCGCCAACGAATTCCCGATCGAACCGCGCGCTTTCCCGGTCGAGGAAAAGGGCTGGTTGGCGCGCCTGATGGACGGCAAGCACAGCCTGTCCAAGTCCGAACAGGGGGCGATGGAGGAATTGCTGCGCGCCGCGATCAACAAGGGCACCGGGCGGGCGGCGATCCTGCAGGCGGCGAACTTCGGCAAGACCGGTACCACGCAGGACAACCGCGATGCGCTGTTCGTCGGCTACGCGGGCGATTACGTCGTGGGCGTGTGGGTCGGCAACGACGACAATTCGCCGCTCGACGGGGTTCACGGCGGTTCGACCCCGGCGCGCATCTGGCGCGACTTCATGCAGCAGGCGCTGGGCGAACGCGCCGCACCCGCCGCGCCCAAGGCGCAGCCCGAAGGTCCGGTCCAGCCGCTCGACGTCGAAGGGCTCGACCAGCTGCCCGAGGCGACGATCCCGCTCGGCGCGGACGGCAACTTGCGCATCCAGGACGGCACCGCGATCATCACCACCGACATCAACGGCAACCCGGTCGATCTCAAGCTCGACGGCAATGGGCTCAGGGTCGATGGCGAAAAGGCGCTGCAGGAAGCCCAGCGCCGCCTCCAGCAGGGGATCGAACGCGCCACCGCGCGGGCCACCGGCAGCGCCGCACCGAGCCCGAGCGCGACGCCCAGCGCCGCG
>NZ_JALHLF010000107.1 GCF_022832435.1 Novosphingobium organovorum
CGACATGCCCCGCATCCCCAGACGCGAACTCGACGCCTTCGCGCCTAATGCCGATGTGCGGCGGTAGGGCCGCGATGAAGCGCCGCACGTTTCTGGCCGCGGGAGCCGCCAATGCCCTGAACGCCGCGCTGACCACGGCGCCGCTCGGTGCCCGCCCCTCACGAGCGCCGCGCGTCGGGCGTTTCGAGGCGGTGCGCGAGGGCACCGTCTGGACCTTTCGTGGTATCCGCTACGGCCGCGCCGAACGCTTTGCCCCGCCCCGCCCCGAACCGATCGATGGCGCGCCGATTACCGCCGCACACTTCGGACCGCTGTGCCCACAACGCGCACTGTCCGACCAGCCCCAGAGCGAGGACTGCCTGTTCCTCAACGTCTGGACGCCCGAGGCGCACCCGGCCGCCAGCCGCGCGGTCATGGTCTATTTCCACGGCGGCGCCTACACCACCGGCTCGGTCACCGACCCCTTGACCCACGGCGCGCGGCTGGCGGCCGGTGGCGACGTCGTCGTCGTTACCGTCAACCACCGCCTCAACGCGCTGGGCTACGCCTGGCTCAAGTCCTTCGACCTGCGGCTGGGAGACAGCGGCAACCTCGGCCAGCTCGACCTCATCCTGGCGCTGCAGTGGGTGCACGCGCACATCGCCCGCTTCGGCGGCGATCCAGCGCGGGTGATGGTCTTCGGGCAATCGGGCGGCGGCGCCAAGATCGCCACGCTCATGGCCATGCCCGCCGCGCGCGGGCTGTTCCACAGCGCGGCGACGATGAGCGGCCAGCAGGTCCAGGCCAGCGGGCCGATGCACGCCGAGGCGCGCACCCGCGCTTTCTTCGCGCACCTCGGGCTTGCACAGGGAGACGTCGCGGCCTTGCGCGCGCTGCCGGTCGAGCGGCTGATCGAGGGGCTCGACGCGACCGATCCGGTCATGGGCCAGGGGCCGGTCTACTTCGGCCCGGTGCTCGACATGACCAACCTGCCGCGCCATCCGTTCTGGCCCGACGCCGCGCCGCAATCGCTGGACGTGCCGATGATCCTGGGCAACGTGCACGACGAGACGCGCGCCTTCCTCGACCCGCGCGGGCCCAAGCTAGCGGGCCTGAACTGGGACAATCTGCCCGCGCGCATCGCGCCCGAGATCAAGATCGACCTCGATCCGCAATGGGCCGTCGCGCAGTACCGTACACGCTACCCGCAGTGGAGCCCCGAGCGGATCTTCTACGCCGCGACCACGGCGGGCCGCTCATGGCCGGGGCAAGTGATCGAGGCGGACGCGCGCGCCCACGCCGGAGCGGCGGCCACCTGGGTCTACCAGCTCGACCGCCCCTCCCCGCTCGACCCGTTGCGCGGCGCGGCGCACACCGACGACATTCCTTACGTCTTTGGCACGCTCGACGCGCCGGGAAGCTATTCGGGCACCGATACCGGGGCGCAGGCGCTCAGCAAGACGATGATGCGCGCCTTTGCCGGGCTCGCCCGCCAGGGGCGCCCCGGCCTTGCCGAGTGGTCACCCTACGCCTTGCCGACACGCGCCACGATGGTCTTCGATGATCGTTCGCGCGTGGAGGCGGACCCGCGCCGCTGGGAGCGCGAACTGTGGGCCAGCGCGCCTTACGTGCAGCCGGGAAGCTAGTGGTTCGATTCTGACATTTGATACCCTATCGGATAGGGCGCGCTCAAATGTCAGAATCGCTTCGAACCACTAGCATTTATTTGATTCTAGTGCATTTTACGATTTTGACATTTGCAGACCCATCCCAGCCGCCAGGGGATGCAAATGGCAAAATCAATCCACTAGGGCGTGAACGCATGAACGCGCGCCCTAGGAATTGCATGGTGCCCGTCGAAGCCCCTCCCGCCCCTCCCGCAAGCGGGAGGGGAGGAGGACGAGGGGGTGAACACCTTGAACGGCCTTCCTTCTATTTCTCGGGCGGGACNGGCGTGAACGCATGAACGCGCGCCCTAGGAATTGCATGGTGCCCGTCGAAGCCCCTCCCGCCCCTCCCGCAAGCGGGAGGGGAGGAGGACGAGGGGGTGAACACCTTGAACGGCCTTCCTTCTATTTCTCGGGCGGGACCGGATAGGCAATGATGAGCGAAAGCGGTGCCGCACCGGTCTGGCGGATGCCGACCACCGCGCCGGTGTAGAGATAGGCGCTCATGCCCGGCGTGAGCCTTGCGGTCTTTCCATCGGATTGGACAAGCCCCTCGCCCGCAAGGACGTAGTAGACCTCATCGTGCGCGATCGGGTGAAGGCCGATCGCCGCGCCCGGGTGGAGCACGCGGCGGCGAAACTCCATCGTGCGCGGGGGCGGGGCGGCATCGGAAATGCGGTAGGCGGTGCTCATTCCGATGGCCCCGTGCGGAGGGGCTTCCTCGCGCACGGTCTCGGCCTCGTCGATCACCGCCATCGGCGGCGCGGCCGCCGCGAGCAGCACCCCTGCGACGAACGCCCCCGCCCCGGTCACGGCCGGGGCGCCGCGCGCATCGCCGCGTCGCGTGCGGAGAGCTTTTCCTGAGCGCCGGTCTTCTGGCCCGGATAGACGCCCGAGCGCGGCGTCATCGTCGCCATGTTCCAGTCCTTCTCGACGAAGGGCGCGCGGGTCGGCGCGGAGTGCGGGTAGCCGCCCACGACCTTTTCGTCGTCGAGAATCTCGCCGCGCCCTTCGGCCACGAAGAACAGCATACGGATATCGTCGGGCGCCCGATCCCAGGGGCGGGCCCCGACACTGGCGAGCAGGCTCGTCTCGAGCTGGTCGGCGGGCAGGATGGCGTAGCCATCGAGGCTGGCCATCGGGCTGTCCTTCTCGATCAGGCGGGCCTTGGTCACGCCGTAGCGCCCGAACATCGGCGCGGGATTGCCCCAGCGATCGACCGACTTGTTGTCCTTGCCATAATAGGCGAGATCGCCGTCACCGCCGAGCATCAGGAACGGCAAGCCGGGCGCGGTCGCGTTGCCCGCGCGCATGAGGTTGCCCACCGCGGTGATCTCGCCAGTAACATAGTCATGCCCGGCCCATTCCAGATTCATCAGGTTGTAGTGCACCGCACGGTGGCCGGGATCGTAGATCATGTTGTTGATCATCAGCACTTGCGCGCCGCCCTTGACCAGTGGCGAGCGCTCCATGTTGTGCGCCCACAGGTTGCGGTAGAAGGTGATGTGGGTGGTGTTGTCGTGGACCAGCGAGCCCTTGGAGTGTTCACCCTTGGGGTGGCTGGCGTCGGCCAGGCCCTCGGCGGCGATATTTTCGCGGAAAAGGATGTCGTGGCTGGTGTTGCGGCGCCAGTCGGCCACCGTCTCGCCGGCAAAGCGCGGGCCCGAGGCCGACATGTTCTCGTCGATCGCCCAGAAGAAGCTGCAATGCTCGACCACCACGTTGTAGGCCGCCACGGTGGAGAAGGCGTCGGCCTCCCAGCCCGAAAGCTTGGGCTGGCCATCGACCCCGGTCATGATCCGCAGGTGGCTGAGGACGATGTCGTGGCTCTTGAGGTCGATCCCGCCGCGAATGATCGTGATGCCCGGCGACGGGGCGGTTTGCCCGGCGATCGTAGCGAAGGGTTCGGTGATCTCGAGCGTCGAGCGTCCGAGATCGATCACCCCGCCCACCTCGAACACGATGACCCGCTTGCCCTTGGTCGCAAGGGCCGCGGCGAGCGAGCCGGGGCCGTCCTTGGCCAGAGTCGTCACGCGCACGATTCGCCCCCCCTCGCCACCGTGGGTCGGATCGGCGGGGGCAGCAAAAGCGGTCGCCGCACAAGCAAAAAAGGCTCCGGCGAATAGCGCCAAACGGCTCGTGAGCTTACGAAAACTCAAAACAACTCTCCCACTCTACTTCTGCTTCTTGACAGGACGGGTTGCCTGCGGCCATAACAATGACACCGGTTACCACTAAGAGCAACACCCAATAATGGGGACAATACTCGATAGAGTAATACAGGGACGGGGGATACGAACCACCGTAAGTACGCGCCGAAAGGCGTTGGGAGACGATGAACTGACAGGGGCGACAGACACTGTCCGCAATCCTGACACCGGTAACATAAGACTAATGAGCCAAGTGAGGGGATGAGGCCATGCGCAAGCATGTATCGAGGATTTCACTAGTCAAGAGCGCGCTCGTGGCGACCAGCGCGCTGGCACTTCCACACGTGGCGCAGGCGCAGGACAGCGCCGCCACCACCAGCCAGACGACAACCAACCCATCGGCGAGCGCGCAGAGCGACGCGTTCGACATGGAGTCGATCATCGTGACCGGCTACCGCCAGTCGCTCGACGCCGCGATCAACGTGAAGCGCGATTCGGTGAGCGCGGTCGACGCCATCGTCGCCGAGGACATCGCCAAGTTCCCCGACCAGAACCTGGCCGAATCGCTCCAGCGCATTCCGGGCATCTCGATCCAGCGCGACGCGGGCGAGGGCCGCGCGATCACCGTGCGAGGCCTCGGCGCGCAGTTCACCCGTGTCCGGGTCAACGGCATGGAGACCATCGCCACCTCGACCGACGGCGCCTCGGCCAACCGCGACCGCGCGTTCGACTTCAACGTGTTCGCCTCCGAACTGTTCAGCTCGATCGTGGTCCACAAGACCGCCGAGGCCGCGCTCGACGAAGGTTCGCTGGGCGCCGTGGTCGACCTCAACACCGGGGTTCCGCTGTCGGGCAAGACCGGGATGACTCTCGTCGCCTCGGCGCAAGGGCGCTACAACGACCTGTCCAAGGACCTCTCCCCGCGCCTCGCCGGCCTCGTCGGCTGGGTCAACGAGGACCAGACCTTCGGCGTTTCGGCTTCGGTCGCCTGGTCGAAATACACCACGCAGGAACTGGGCAACAACTCGGTGCGCTGGGCGCAGGCCCCGTTCCGCTCGGTCGACGGCGAAACCTGCATGAGCGGGTCGAGCTTCGTCGCCGACCCGTCCGATGCCTGCATCGCGGTGGCCGAGGCGTTCCACCCGCGCATTCCGCGCTACGGCCTCGTCAGCCACGATCGCAACCGCCTGGGCGCAACCGCCTCGATCCAGTTCGAGCCGAACGAGAACACCAAGCTCTCGCTCGACGGGCTCTACTCGCTGTTCAAGGAGAACCGCGACGAATACTGGGGCGAGGTGCTGCTGCGCAGCAACGAAAAGTCGATCGACGTGTCCAATTACACGATCGATGCCAACAACAACCTGATTTCGGCCGATCTCGACAACGTCTACGTGCGCACCGAGCGTTACCACCGGGAAAGCCAGACCAAGTTCTACCAGCTCTCCGCGCGGCTCGAACAGCGCCTGTCGGACAGCCTCAAGGTCAACCTGCTGGGCGGTGTGTCCAAGTCCAAGGCCGACATCCCGGTCGAGACCACGCTGATCTTCGACGACACCGACGCCACCGGCTACCACTACGACTATTCCAACATGAAGTCGCCGGTGCTCACCTTCGGCAGCGGGATCGACGATCCCTCCAGCTTCACCTTCGCCGAATTCCGCGACCGGCCTTCGTTCCTGACCAACAAATTCAAGACCTTCACCGGCGATCTGGACTGGGACGTCACCGAAGGCTTCAAGCTGCTGGGTGGCGGGTTCTTCCGCCAGTTCGATTTCGACACGGTCGGCTACCGGCGCGATTCGACTTATTGCGCGGCCTTCACCTGCGATGCCGGGACCAACGGCGCGCAAGTCACCGACGCCATTTCGCAGACCTTCAACCTGGGCAACGCGGGGCAGCCGGCGGGCACCACCACCAGCTGGATCGTCCCCGATCTCAAGGCCGCGGCCGATGCCATCGATCTTTACGGGCGCGAGGCGGTGCTGCAGCAGGGCGAGCAGCGCGCGGTGACCGAAAAGACCATGGGCGGCTGGTTCATGACCCAGTTCGAAACCGAACTGCTGGGTCTGCGCGTCACCGGCAACGCGGGCGTGCGCTACGCCAAGACCAAGCAGTCCTCCTCAGGCTTTTCGGACGGCACTTACGTCACGGTCCAGCGCGAGTACGACGACTGGTTGCCCTCGTTCAACCTCAACATCTTCCCGGCCGACAACCTGATCGTGCGCGGGGCGATCGCCAAGGTGATCACCCGTCCCACGCTCGGCAGCCTGACGCCGGGCGGGTCGGTGGACCAGTACAATTTCTCGATCTCCTCGGGCAATCCGTTCCTCGATCCCTACCGCGCGACGACCTACGACGTCGCGGTGGAATGGTACTTCGCGCCGGGCGCGCTGGCCTCGGTCGCGCTGTTCGCCAAGGACATCGCGAGCTTCCCGATCTCCACCTCGTTCCAGGGCACCTGGGCCGACAGCGGCCTGCCGACCTCGCTGCTGACCGCCGGGACCCCCGCCTACAACGCGGTGGTGCTGGGTGAGGACCCGAACCGCGAGTTCCAGTTCAAGACCACCGGTAACGGTCCGGGCGCCACCCTGAAGGGCATCGAACTGGCCCTGCAGCTGCCCTTCTCGACCTTTTCCGACGGGTTCCTGCGCAACTTCGGCGTGCTCGCCAACCTCACCCTGGTGCAGAGCGACGTGGACTATTCGATCGCCGGCGCGCTGGCTTACGATGCCTCGGCCAACAAGCTCGTCGCACAGGCCAACGGCGCCTACACCCAGCCGCTGCTCGGGCTTGCCAAGCGCTCGTGGAACACCACCGCCTACTACGACGATGGCACGTTCTCGATCCGGGGCTCGGTCGCCTACCGCAGCGGCTACAGCGACAGCACGAGCGGCAACAACAACGTGTTCGAGGGCTACGGCAGCTCGCTCAACGTCGATGCCTCGATCCGCTACAAGCTGACCGAGCAGATCGAGCTTTCGGTCGAGGGGACCAACCTCACCGACGATTACCGCTACCGCTTCACCGACCTGGAAGCCAACCGCAACTACGAAAACAACCACTATGGCCGCACCTTCCTGTTCGGTGCGCGCTTCAAGTACTGAGCCAAGGCCTGGACGCAGGAAAAGGGTGCCTTCATGACCATCGACCGCCGATCGTTCGTGGGGGCATCGCTGCTCGCGGGGTTGACCATCGCAAGGGGAGAAGGGCGGGCCCAGACCGCCCCTCCCCACGCGCCCGGCGCCCTTCCCCCCGGTCTGCCCCAGCCGGCCGAGACGATCGACCTGTGGCCCTCGGGCGCGCCGGGAATGCCGACCCCGCCCCCGGTCGAAACCGTGGCCGAACGCGCGCAAGATCCGCTCGTCACAGACCGCGCGGTGCGCGGCATCGCGCGCCCGCGCCTCGTCGTGTTCCGGCCCGACCGGCCCAACGGCGGCGCGGTGCTGCTCACTCCGGGCGGCGGCTACAAGCACGTCGTGGTCGACAAGGAAGGCTACGAAATGGCGCGCTGGCTCGCCGCGCGCGGGTTCACCGCCTTTGTCCTGTTCTACCGCCTGCCCGGCGAAGGCTGGGCGCAGCGCGCCGACGTGCCGCTGGCCGACGCGCAGCGCGCCATGCGCGTGATCCGCCAGCGCGCGCGCGCTTTCGCGATCGTGCCCGAACGCGTGGGCACGATGGGCTTTTCGGCGGGCGGGCATGTCTGCGCCGATCTGGCCGCGCGCTTTGCCACGCGGGTCTATGCGCCGCTCGACGCGGCCGACGCGCTTTCCGCCCGCCCGGTCTGCGCCGCGCCGATCTACCCGGTGGTCTCGATGGACCCGGCGATCGCCCACGTGGGTTCGCGCGCCTTGCTGCTCGGCCCCGCTCCCTCGCCGCAAAGCGAGGCCGCGCATTCGCCCGATCGCACCGTGCCCGCCGACGCGCCGCCGCATTTCCTGCTCCACGCCGAGGATGACGCCATCGTCCCGGTGGACAACACGCTGCGCCTGCGCGCGGCGCTCAAGGGCCGCTCGATCGCGGTGGAAACCCACCTCTTCACGCATGGCGGACACGGCTTCGGCTTGCGCAAGGCGCTGGGCAAGCCGGTCGAGGCCTGGCCCGAGCTGTGGCGCGCCTGGGCCCGCACCTGTGGACTGGGATGATTTAGGATGACCGAATTCGACCGGCGCAGCGCGCTCAAGAGTGCAGCGCTGGGTGTCATGGGACTGGCGGCACCGACGGGATCGGCGGCCGCTGCCGGGGCGGGCAAATCCTCTCTCCTCCTGCCCGCCCCGGCAACCTCTGCCGCTTTCCCCTGGAAACGCGGGCGCGACAACCAGCGCCTCGCCGACCGGGGCGATGGCACCTTCCTCAATCCCGTGCTTTCGGGCGACCGGCCCGACCCGGCGATCCTCAAGGACGGTGAGGACTACTACCTCACGTTCTCGAGCTTCGACGCCTACCCCTGCCTCACCATCTGGCACAGCCGCGATCTGGTGAACTGGCAGCCGCGCAAAGCCGCGCTGACCCGCAACATCGGCTCGGTCTGGGCGGTGAGCCTCATCAAGCACGAGGGCCGCTATTTCCTCTACATTCCGGTCAAGGCCGAGCCGCGCAACGACATCTACGTCATCACCGCCGAGACCATCGACGGCCCCTGGAGCGACCCGGTCGCGCTTGGCCTGCACGCGCATATCGATCCGTGCCACGCGGTTGGCGAGGACGGTTCGCGCTGGCTGTTCCTTTCAGGCGGGGACCGGGTTCCCCTCAGCGCCGACGGTCTCTCCGTGGCCGGGGCGGTCGAGCACGTCTATGATCCCTGGCGCTATCCCGAAGACTGGGACGTCGAAGGTTTTTCGCCCGAAGGCCCCAAGATTCACTGGCACGACGGCTGGTTCCATCTGCTAAGCGCGGTGGGCGGCACCGCCGGGCCGCCGACCGGGCACATGGTCATCGCCGCGCGTTCGCGCTCGATCCATGGTCCGTGGGAGCAGCACCCCGACAATCCTCTGGTGCGCACGCAAAGCCTTGACGAAGCCTGGTGGTCGCGCGGGCACGCCTCGCTCGTCGAAGGGCCTGACGAGCGCTGGTACGCGCTCTATCACGGCTACGAAGCGGGACTGTGGACACTTGGCCGTCAATGCCTGCTCGATACGGTGGAATGGGGCGCGGACGGCTGGCCGCGCATGACCGGCGGCGATCTTTCGTGCCCGCTCGCAATCCCGCAAGGCGGTGCGGCAGTGCCCCACGGCCTGGCCCTGTCGGACGATTTTTCCGCGCCGCTCGCGCTCGGCACGCGCTGGTCGTTCTTCCGCCCTGGCCCCGACGAAGCGCAGCGTTGCCGGGTGTCGGGCGGCGTGCTGCACCTGGCCGCACGGGGCACCGCACACCGCGATGGATCGCCACTGCTCCAGATCGCGGGCGATCCTGCCTACCAGTTCGAATGCGACATCGCGATCGATCCGGGCTGCACCGCGGGGCTCTTGCTGTTCTACGACGACAGGCTCTACGCAGGGCTCGGCTTCGATACCGCGCGCTTCGTCACCCACCAGTACGGGATCGAACGCGCGCGCCCCGCCAACCCGCACGGCGCGCAGATGAAGATGCGCGTGACCAACCGGCGCCACATCGTCGCCTTCCACACCTCGGGCGATGGCGGGGCGAGCTGGCAGCGCTTCGATCGCGGCATGGAAGTCTCGGGCTACCACCACAATGTACGCGGCGGGTTCCTGATGCTACGCCCCGGCCTCTACGCCGCCGGTTCGGGCGAGGCCCGTTTTCGCAATTTCCGTTTCACTGCACTGGACGATTGATGCCCCGCCCGCTGACGCTTCACCCCGACCGCCTGCTTCCCGCCGATCCGGCCACCCGCACGCTTGCGCGCGAACTCTACGCCTCGGTCGCCAGCTTGCCGATCGTGAGCCCGCACGGGCACACCGATCCCGCCTGGTTTGCCCGCAACGCGCCTTTCGGCAACGCCACCGAGCTGCTGCTGGTGCCCGACCACTACGTCTTTCGCATGCTCTATTCGCAGGGCGTGCCGATGGAGACGCTGGGCGTGCGCAACCCCGAAGCCGACCCGCGCGAGGCCTGGCGCCTGCTCGCCAGCCATTACCACCTGTTTCGCGCCACGCCCTCGCGGCTCTGGCTCGACTGGGTCTTCGCCGAGGCTTTTGGCCTGACCGTGCGGCTCGAAGCGGAGACCTCGGACCTCTATTTCGACACGATCACCCAGGCTCTGGCGAGCGAGGCGTTCCGCCCCCGCGCGCTGTTCGATCGCTACGGCATCGAAGCCATCGCCACCACCGAAAGCCCACTCGACACGCTCGAACACCACGCCGCGCTGCGCAAAGAAAACGCCCGTCCCGGCGGCTGGCAGGGCAAGGTCATCACCGCCTACCGCCCCGACCCGGTGATCGACCCCGAGTTCGAGGGCTTCCAGGCCAACCTCGCCCGCTTCTCCGACCTCACCGACGAGGATTGCGGCACCTGGCAGGGCTATCTTGCCGCGCACCGCAAACGCCGCGCCTTCTTCGCCGCGATGGGCGCCACCTCGACCGACCACGGCCACCCCACCCCGCGCACCGCCGACCTGCCCCTGGCCGAGGCCGAGGCGCTGTTCGCCAAAGTTGCCAAAGGGCCCTGCACCCCGGCCGAGGCCGAGCTGTTCCGCGCCCAGATGCTGACCGAAATGGCCGCGATGAGCCTTGAGGACGGGCTGGTCATGCAGATCCATCCCGGCGCCTTTCGCAACCACAACGCGCGCGTGTTCCAGCGTTTCGGCCGCGACAAGGGGGCCGACATCCCGAGCCGGACCGAATACGTCGCCAATCTCAAGCCCCTGCTCGACCGTTTCGGCAACGAGCCGGGGCTCTCGATCATCCTGTTCACGCTGGACGAAAGCACTTACGCGCGCGAACTGGCCCCGCTCGCAGGCCACTACCCCTGCCTCAAGCTCGGCCCGGCCTGGTGGTTCCACGACAGTCCCGAGGGCATGCGCCGCTTCCGCCGCATGACGACCGAAACCGCCGGGCTCTACAACACGGTGGGCTTCAACGACGATACCCGCGCCTTCCTGTCGATCCCGGCCCGCCACGATGTCGCGCGGCGGATCGACTGCGGCTTCCTCGCCGAACTGGTGATGGAGCATCGGATCGAGGATTGGGAGGCCGCCGAACTCGCGCAGGACCTTGCCTACAATCTCGTCAAGCAGGCCTACAGGCTGTGAGCGCGCGCCTTTCGGCCGCCGCGCTCGGCGCGCTGCCCTCCGCGATCGCACGGCCCGGCTACGAGCGCGACGCGCAAGGGGTGGGCATCGTCCATTTCGGCATCGGCGCCTTTCACCGCGCGCACCAGGCCTGGTACACCGACGCGGCAATGAACGCGGGCGAGCGGGACTGGATGATCTGCGGCGTCTCGCTGCGCTCGGCAGGCGTGGCCGACCAGCTCAACGCGCAAGGCGGGCTCTACACGCTGAGCGAATGCAGCGCGCAGGGGCAGCAACACCGCGTAATCGGATCGGTGCGCGAGGTGCTCGTCGCGCCCCAGGCCGCCGCGCGCCTCGCGGTCCAGCTCACCGCGCCGCAAACGCGCATCGTCAGCTTTACGGTCACCGAGAAGGGCTACTGCCGCAAGGCCGACGGGACGCTCGACCGCGCCGCCGCGCGCGACGGGTTCTATCCCATCCTGACCGATTCCCTGCGCCAGCGAAAAGCCGCAGGCTGCGGCGGGCTTACCCTGCTTTCGTGCGACAATCTGGCCGATAACGGGCGCCAGCTCGAACGGCTGATGCACGCCTGGCTGGAGAGCGAGGCGCCCGATCTGCGCGCCTGGTTCGAAGCCGAATGCACCTGCCCTTCGACCATGGTCGATCGCATCGTGCCCGCCACCACCCCGGCCGATCGCGACGCGGTGGCCGGGGCGCTGGGCCTGCGCGACGAAGGCGCGGTAATGACCGAGCCCTTCAGCCAGTGGGTGATCGAAGACCGTTTCGCGGGCGCTCGGCCCGGCTGGGAGCGCCACGGCGCCCAGCTGGTCAGCGATGTCGCGCCTTACGAGACGGCCAAGCTGCGCATGCTCAACGGCGCGCATTCCGCGCTCGCCTACCTAGGTTTGCAGCGTGGCCACGCTTTCGTCCACGAAGCGGTGCGCGACCCGCAGATCCGCCCGCTGATCGAGGGGATCATGCGCGCCGAGGCCGCGCCCACCATCGCCGCCGCGCCCGAGCAGGACCTGCCCGCCTACGCCGACGCGCTGCTCGCCCGGTTCGAAAATCCCGCGCTCAACCACAAGCTCATCCAGATCGCGATGGACGGCAGCCAGAAGATCCCGCAGCGCTGGCTCGAAACGCTCGAGGCCAACCGTCGGATGGGGCGCACATGCCCCGGCATCGCGGCCGCTCTGTCGGCGTGGTTCGCGCATCTTCGCGGCGCCAACGCGCCGCGCTGGGGAGCGCTCGACGATCCGCTGGCCCAGCCGCTCGCCCGGATCGCGGCGCAAGGCTCCGACGCCGACGTGGCG
>NZ_JALHLF010000108.1 GCF_022832435.1 Novosphingobium organovorum
ATCATCTCAAGGCGCACTTGGCGAGAGGTAAATGGAGGTGCCCAGGTTGCGCTCCTAAGTCTCCTCGCAACAGGATGCTCGACTCAAACTCCGGAAAAGACACTTGGCCCCTGCTGGAATGTGAATGACTTAGAGTCCGGGCTGATCACAGGCAGAGGGGTTTTCATCCGCAGCATGCATGGGCTCTCGTTGCAGGCTCCAGGCTGTTCCGATCGAAGTGGAGGCAACTCATTTGAACTGAGTCGGCCCGCTGAACTTGAGGTAAGAGAGTTCCTGATCGGTAGCAGCGATGGTCACTACATCAGCTTTGCATTTCACGGCTATGTCGAGAGCGGAAGAAACAGAAATATTCTTTTAATTGAATAACTTAGTGACTTGCGAAGCGTGCAAAAGCCACAATGGATGATCGATCTTGAACAGCGCAATGCCAGCGCAGGTTTGACGAATTAGCGTCCACCAACCACCCCATCCCGGCTGCTGATTAATCTGGTCCGCGAGGGAAACCGGACGGACCGCTGCCAAGAATGTCAAATCGGCCTTGGAACGACCAATTAGGGCGCAACGCGGAATTTCCGCACACGCCCCCGTTGCAGGCGTTGTGGTGAGCCCACCCCGTGCGGCTGGGTCCCTTCGGTCCCAAGCCTTCCGGCCCTCCCGCCAGCGGGAGAGCAACGCGCCATCTCTCGCTCCCGCACACAGGAGGGGCAGCGCGACTTGGCGAGCGTCGCGAACAGGGTCGCGGCGCGGTGGGGCAGCCGAGCGGCCTTGTCCGCCTTTCCGGCCAGCCGGGACGGTCGCCCGGCTGGCGCCTCAGCGATCCGCGGCGAGCAGCATTGCGGCGCCGCTGGCCTGGGCGCCGCCGCCGTACTGATGGGTCTGGCCGGTCCAGTCCGAATCGATCGGCTCCCTCGCGCCCGCGCTGATCCGCCAGATCGCCTCGGCGTTGCGGCGCGCGGCGGCGCGCAGGGCCTCTTTGTCGGGGCCTTCGGGCAAGTCGTCCATCAGCGCCGCAAGGTGGAAGGCGAAGATGCCCTTGAAGGCGAGCCCGTCGAGCCCGATGGCAGGGACCGGTTCGCGCAAGGTGCCATCGGGATTGGTCAGCGTGGCCAGCGCAGTGCGCGCCATCGCGACCGCGCGCTGGCGGTAGATCGGCTCCCCGGTGATCCGCGTCAGATCGGACAGGCCCGAGAGGATCACCCCCTGGTTGTAGGTCCACTGCGGCCGTGCGTTGTTGGTGCACACCCCCGTCTTCGCGTCGATCGCGAGGCCATCGTTAACGAGGCCATCGCCGCCGATCATGCCCGAGGCGCCGAGCCAGCCCCACCCGCGCAGCGCCCACTGGCGGTAGCTGTCCTGCCCGGTCACGCGGTAGAGCCGGGTCGCCGCGGTGATCAGCAGCTCGTTGGTGATCGCGTTCTTGTAGGTGCGGTGCGGCCCCCACCAGATCCCGCCGCCACACGTCTCGTCCCAGTAGGTCTCGACCAGCCCGGTGAAGGTCGTCGCCGCGTAGTCGAGCAGCTGCGGGTCGCCTTCGAGTTCATAACCATCGACACTGGCGATCACCGCCCAGAGCGCATCGTCGTTGAGCGCGAGGCGCGAATGGTTGCGCAGCGCGGTGTGGATACGATCGTCGAACCGGGTATCGCCGGTCCGCTTGCGGTAGGCGATCAGCATATCGGCCAGCACGAAGCGCTGCCAGCCGCCCGCGCGCTCCCAATCGCCCTCTTTCCACCAGGTCGCATCGAGATAGGCGAAGGCATCGCCCGCCCGCTGCGCCCACAGGCCCGGCGCTGTGGGCGAGCTGTCCGGCGCGCCATCGGCCAATGGAGCATCGAGCGCAGGCGCATCGGACACAGAAGCATCGCTTCCTTGCCCCGCCCCCTGCGCCAGCGCCGTCCCGCCCGCCAGCGGCAGGCACGCCAGCAGCAGCGCCGCGCCCGGCGCGCGCATCACCTTCCAGCCAGGCAGGCTCATCCCAGCAACTTGGCCCGTCGCTTGCGCCAGGCCTCGGCAAGCGGGGCCAGTTCGCCCAGCGCGTCGAGCCCTGCCGGATCGCGCTTGTGATCGCCCGCGATGAGCAGGCCGAACACGCGCGCCACACTCCACTGCGGCCAGGGCCGCTCGACCAGTTCGAACACGTCGCCCGCCTCGGCCGCGCCTTCCTCGAGCACGCGGTAGTACCAGCCCGAGCGGCGCGTGGTGACCACCGTCCCCATGACTTTCGCCCCGTCGAAGCGGTGGTCGAGCTTCCAGCACGGCTGGCGCCCCTGCGCCACTTCGACGAGCGCGCTGCCGAGGCGAAAGCGATCGCCCACGCAGACCGTCTCCTCGGTCAGTCCCTGCGTCGCGATGTTTTCGCCAAAGGCGCCCTCGCCATCGAGCAGCGGGTGCGCACCGATGGTTTCGCGCCAGAAGGGGTAGTGGTCGCGCGGGTAGTGATGGATCGCCTTTTCAGGCCCCCCGTGGACCGCAAGATCGGCCTGTTCGTCGCCCTCGATGCCAAGCCAGCCCACGCGCACTTTGCCGCGAACCGCGCGCTTGGCGATGGCGCTGTGTTCGTCGGCCCCGCGAAAGCGCGCCGCCTTGCCGCAATTGATCGAGAGAATACGCATGGGACGGACTCGCCTTCCAGTTGCAAAGTGCCTATATCACAGGGTGTTGCCGATTTGGTCCTGTCATCGGGGCAGCCGGACTTGCCGGACACGCCGCCTTTAGCGCGGTGGCGGTTCATCGCAAGCCAAATGCCATTCAACCGCTATTCAGGCCCTGGACAGCATTGTCGAAGTTGCGCCTTTTCGGTTCGGCCCCCGGTCGCGGGTCCGGGGTTTCGATCCCGCCGAACACCCTGAACAAGGCCAGTGGAGTGAAAAGAATGACACAGCTTTTCGGCCCATCGTCCTCAGTTTCGCGGGACGGCGGCCTGTTCACCAAGATGCGCCTGGCGCTCGTGGTCCTGTTGCTCGGCGCGCTCAGCGCCTGCGCGGCCCCTTTCAACGCCAACGTCTCGCGCTTCCAGTCGCAGCTTCCCGCCCCCGCCGGCCAGACTTTCGCGGTGGTCGCCGACAATCCCGATCTTTCGGGCGGGCTCGAGTTCGCGCAGTACGCCGGGCTCGTCTCCAAGGAGCTGACCAAGTTCGGCTACCAGCCCGCCGCCAGTGCCTCGAGCGCGGATCTCATCGTGCGCTTCACTTACGGCGTCGACAACGGGCGCGAACGCATCCAGTCGCGTCCCTCGCCCTACTGGTCGCCCTGGTACGGCTACGGCCCCGGCCCCTATTACGGCGGTTTCGGACGCTTCGGCGGGTTCTACGGCAGCCCCTGGCGCTTTGGCTGGTACGATCCCTATTTCGACGGCGGGGTGAATTCGTTCACCGTCTACACCAGCGGCATCAAGCTCAAGATCGACCGTGCGGCCGATGGCCAGCGCCTGTTCGAAGGCAAGGCCCAGGCCGTCTCGACCTCCAACAGCCTGCAATATCTGGTTCCCAATCTCGTCCAGGCGATGTTCTCCGGTTTCCCCGGGAACTCGGGCGAGGATGTGCGCATTACAGTCGCACCGGAGGGCAAGAAGTAAGCTTCCTGCTCCCAGCCAGTTTGATTGACAGGCTCCCCCTGTAGAGAGGGAGACACCGAGGGGCGGGTCCGTTGCAAGGCGGGCTCGCCCTTTCTTCACGGCGCGCGTGAGGCTCTCGTGAGCGTGTTGTGCGCCGCTGTTATCCGCGTGCAACACAGCCCCGCCACCGCCGCCGCCCAGGCGAGCGGGGCTGCAAGGGGTTGACCCGCTACCGGCAGGGACGGGATAAGGACGCGCGATGAATACCTTCATGGCCATCATGTCGCAGTTGTTCTGGGGTGTCACCGTGGGCGCGCTGGAAGCCGCCTTTGCCACGCTCGCGCGCGGGGCCTTTGCCGTGTTCGGGCTGGGCGGCGCGGGCTGGTGGCTGCTGCGCCGCCGCCGCGAAAAGCGCGACCCGAAGGACTGAACCCCGCCCCCGATTGCGGCGCGGGGCGCGACGAAAGGGGGCCTCACCCGACGACGCCCCGCCCCAACCGGCCTGCCCCAACCCTGCCTGCCCCAACCCTGCCTGCCCCCACTGGACTTTCCCTGGCCAGACGTGACAAGAGGCAGCCCCGACCACCCACGAAAGAAAGCCTGCCGATGATCGCCGGATCCGACCCGCAAACCGAACTCGACCGGCTGACCCGCTGGCAGGACTGGGCCCCCGCGATCACGCCGGGCGAGTATCAGGCGCGCCTCGCCAAGGCGCGGGCGCTGATCGGCGCGGCGGGCGCCGATGCGCTCGTCGTCAACGCCGGGCCCAGCCTCACCTACTTCACCGGGGTGCGCTGGTCACCGACCGAGCGGCTCGTCGCACTGGTCCTGCCGCTGGCCGGCGAACCGGTGATCGTGTGCCCCGCCTTCGAGCGGGGCTCGCTCGAGGCCGAGCTGCGCATCGCGGCGGACCTGGCGCTGTGGGAAGAGGACGAGGACCCGGTCGCCGCCGCCTGCGCACGGCTTGGCCCCAATGCGCGGCTCGCGCTCGACCCCTGGCTTGCCGCGGGCCACGCGCGCCGGTTCATGGACGCAGTGGCCACCACGCTGGACGGCGCGCCGGTCATCGATGGTTGCCGCATGGTCAAGTCGGCCGCCGAACTCGCGCTCATGCAGCAGGCCAAGGCGATGACGCTCGAGGTCCACAAGGCCGCCGCGCGCATCCTCGCACCGGGCATCCGGGCGAGCGAGGTGATCCGCTTCATCGACCAGGCGCACCGCGCGCTGGGCGCCTCGGGCTCGTACTTCTGCGCCGTCCAGTTCGGCCACGCCACCGCCTATCCGCACGGATTGCCCTACGACCAGGAGCTGGAGGACGACCAGCTCGTGCTGATCGACACCGGCTGCCGGGTCGAGGGCTACCATTCGGACATCACCCGCACCTACGCGTTCGGCCGCGTCGAACCGCTCATCGCCGAGACCTGGGCGCTCGAAAAGGAAGCGCAGGCCGCTGCCTTTGCCGCGGTGAAGCCCGGCGTGCCGTGCGAGGAAATCGATGCCGCCGCGCGCCGCGTGCTCGAAGCCGGCGGCCTTGGCCCCGACTACGCGCTGCCCGGCCTGCCGCACCGCACCGGGCACGGCATCGGCCTTGCCATCCACGAGCCGGCCTATCTGGTGCGCGGCGACAAGACCCCGCTGGAGCCGGGCATGTGCTTTTCGAACGAACCGATGATCGTCTACCCCGAACGCTTCGGGGTGCGGCTGGAGGATCACTTCTATGTGACGCAGGATGGCGCGCGCTGGTTCACCGAGCCGCAAGTCGCGCTCGACCGCCCGTTCGCCTGATCGCCTGATCGCCTGATCGCGCCCACGTGGCGTGATCGAACCACTAGCATATATTTGATTCTAGTGGATTTTACGATTTTGACATTTGCAGACCCATCCCAGCCGCCAGGGGATGCAAATGTCAAAATCAATCCACTAGNCTAGCATATATTTGATTCTAGTGGATTTTACGATTTTGACATTTGCAGACCCATCCCAGCCGCCAGGGGATGCAAATGTCAAAATCAATCCACTAGATCAGGATCACGTCGCCCGCCGCGAGGCTGACGTCGCTGGTAAAGCGCACCAGCGCGATACCCGCCTCGCCGCCTTCGCCGTCGGCGTCGTAGTAGAGCGTGCGGGCCCTCGCGTCGTAGTGCAGCAGCGTGTCGAGCGCGCTGCCCGTCACGCCGAAATCGGCCAGTTCGCCCAGCGCAAAGCCATCCAGCGCGGCGAACACCGCGCGCGACAGCGCCAGCGTGTCGACCCCGCTTACGAAATCGGTGATGACGTCGCAGGCTGACGACGCCTCGAGCGTGTCGAACACGAAGCTGTCTGCGCCCTTGCCCCCGGTCATCCGGTCCGCCCCGCCGCCGCCGGTCAGCGTGTTGTCGCCCGCGTTGCCCACCAGCACGTTGGCCTGAGCGTTGCCGGTGGCCCACAGGTCTTTCCGGCCCTGCACGATAAGCTGTTCGACATTGTCCGCAAGCGCGTAGCTGACGCTGGCGTAGACCCGGTCGACCCCGCCACCGGCCTCCTCGACCACCACGTCGAGCGCGTCGTCGACATAGTAGCGGTCGTTGCCCTCCCCGCCCGCGAGCGTGTCGGCCCCGGCCCCGCCGTCGAGCCGGTCCTTGCCCGCCCCGCCCAGCAGCGTGTCATCGCCCGCGCGGCCGTAGAGCCGGTCGTTGCCCGCCCCGCCTTCGAGCCGGTTGGCCGCGCCATCGCCCCACAGCGTATCGGCGTAGCGCGAACCGATCGCGTCTGCGCCCTCGGCCGCCTCGGCCTTGCCGTCGACGCGCGCGCTGCCCGCCGCAAGGTCGAGCTTCACCGCGCCTTTCGCGCCGCTGTAGTCGAGCGTCACCGCGTGCCCCGCGCTCCTCGCCGAAAGCGCGACGTCGGTGTCGGCCGCCGCCTCGCTCACGATCTGGATGCGCCGCTCGGTCGCGTCGTTCTTCGCGTTGGCGCCCGAGGAGACGACGAAATCGACCGTGTCACCCGCCGCGAAGGACAGATGCTCGAGCGCGAAGTCGAGCACGTTGCCATTCGCCGTGTCGTAGATGTGCGCGCTGTAGATCGCGCGGCCATCGACCAGCACCGTCAGGAAAACGCCGTCGTCGCTCGCATCGGCGACATCGTAGTGGCCGCTCAGCGTGAAGGTTCCGGCTTCGTCGAACGTGTAGCGCTCGACCACCTCGTAGCGCGCCGAAGCCTTGGTCCCGCCCGAAAAATCGACCGGTGCGATTGACGTCGCGGTAACCCGCAGCGGCCGCAGCCAGCTGGCGCCAAGGTAAGGCGTCCACAGCTCGCCCGAGCTCATGCCCCCGCCCATCGTCACCAGTTCGACCAGCTTGCCCGTCCCCGACTGCGCAAAATAGCTCCACCCCTGCGCCGCGTCGGTCGACCCCAGCGTCGCGCCAAGGTCGAAATCGGTGTAGCTGTCAGCGATCACCGCGCTCGTCCCGAAGTGCACCGAAGCGGGATCGAACCCGCCTGCGGCGACGAGCACGACCGGCGTATCGAACGACAGCGTGCCATCGAACCCGCTCAGCCGGTTGCCCGCAAGATCATAGACCTCGACCCCGGCGCCCAGCGTCATCGCGCGCGCCGTACCCCACACCAGCGCCGCGTTGTCCCCCAGCGTGTAGAAATAGATCGAACTGGCGCTGTCCACGCGGGTGATCGCCGCGCCGTTTTGCACCAGCGGTTCGAGGAAGGCGAATGTGTCGCCCGCCGGGCTCGCCGTGCCGCTGTCCTGCTCCCACAGCTCCATGTTGGTGTACCAGGCCTGCTTGGCCAGCGCGTACCAGCTCGCGCTGGCGATCCCGGCATCGCCCATCACCGCGATCATCTTGGCCAGATAGGCCGGCGCATCGGCCAGGCTTTCGAACTGGTCCCCAAATTCGGTGACGCGGATCGCGATGTCCTCGCCCACCACCGAGCGCAGCAGCGCGATCTGGTCGGCGAACTGCTCGGGCTCGGTGGTGTAGGGGTGGATCGAAATCGCGTCGAGATGGTCGAGCGCGCCCAGTTCGGCCAGGTCGGCGTAATAATCCACCGGGATCGAATGGGTCGCCCCGCCGACGATTTCCACCGCGATCCCCGCCGCATCGAGCGCATCGTCCACCGCCGCCAGCAGCTTGGCGTAGTAATCGTCGCGCAGCTGCGCCGAGGCCTTGAGGATCGGGCCGGTGACAAAGGAGTTGGAGTTGTACTCGTTGCCGATCTCGATCGCCGAGACATTGGGATAGGCCTTGAGCGTGGCCACCACGAACTGCGCGAAGGCCGCGCGCCCGGCGTCGGTGTAGACGGTGTAGCCCTTGTCGTAGAGCGGGTTGGTCTGCGCGAAAGTCAGCGAGACCGCGAGCCCAGCGTCGAGCGCGGCGTCGAGCCAGCTGGCTTTCGCGATCGTGAAATCGTAGGTGCCACGGCGGGTCTCGACTTGCGCCCAGGGGATCGAATCGCGGATCGCGTCCACCCCCAGCTCCTCCAGCGCCGCGAGCAGCCCGGTGCCCCAGCCTTGCCCGAAATGGGTCTGCGTGCCCAGATCCATGCCTCTTGCCTCCTTGCGCGCGGGCGCTCCACCGCCCGGCCTGTCCGCAGGCGACCTAGGGCAAGGGCGGTGAATTTGGGGCGAGCGACCCGCTAGGCACAAGCGCTGGGAAACAGGGTAAACACCCGTTTGCCATCCCACGCAAAGGCTGCGGAAACACACGATCACGCCCTTCCAAAAGCGGGAGGGCTGCGAGACTGGCCAAGCGCAGCGAGGCTAGGGGTGGAAAGTGGACCATCAGCGCGCGCTGGCCTGCGTGTCCTTCACCCCGATGTAATCCCCCCCTTCGCGCACCTCGCCGCTCGAGCGCGCCAGCGCCTCGCCGATCGGCTCGACCCGCCCGCCCAGGCAATGGCCCAGGAACGTCTCGGCCGCCGCGGCAAAGGCGATCGCGTTTTCCGGCCGGGCAAAGCCGTGGCCTTCGTCGGGAAAGACCAGATAGGTCACCGGGATATGGCGCGCGCGCATGGCCGCAACGATCTGGTCGCTCTCGCGGATGTTGACGCGCGGATCGTTGGCGCCTTGCGCGATCAGCAGCGGGCGCGCGATCTGCCCGGCGTAGGTGATCGGCGAGCGCGCCTTGAGCATCGCGCGGCCTTCCTCGGTTTCGGGATTGCCCATGCGCTGGTGGAACTGATCAAGCTCGGCCTTCCAGTAGGCCGGGAAAGTGTCCATCAGGGTAAGCAGGTTCGACGGGCCGACCATGTCTACCCCGCAGGCAAAAGCCTCTGGCGTCATGGTCATCCCCACCAGCGTCTCATAGCCGCCGTAGGACCCGCCCAGGATCGCGATCTGGCCCTGCGTGGTGATCCCCTGGCGCACCGCCCAGTCGGCCGCATCGAGAATGTCCTCGTGCATCTTGCGGCCCCATTCGCGGTTGCCCGCCGCGATGAACGCCTTGCCGAACCCGGTCGAGCTGCGAAAATTGACCGCGAGCACCGCATAGCCCCGGTTGGCGAGCCATTCGTGGTAGGCCTGGAACCCCGCCCGGTCGCGCGCCCAGGGCCCGCCGTGGACGAACAGAACCAGCGGCACCGGCCCCTTGGCGCCCCTCGGCAGCGTCAGATAGGACACCAGGTCAAGCCCATCGCGCGCCTTGATGACCACCGCGCGGCGTTCGGCCAGCGGCGCACCGTCGAGCGCGGGGTAGGAGGCGAACAGGCGGGTCAGCCGGTGCCCCTTGCGGGTGTAGAGCCAGCTTTCGGGCGCGCGGTCGCCCGCCTCGAAGCGCACCACCCAGCGATCGTCGGCGCGGGTGCGGCTCTCGATCGTGAACAGCCCCTTGCCCGCCTTGGCGAGAAAGGCGAGGTCGCCCGCGATGCCCGAGCCCGGCGAGCCCGACTGCGGATCGAGCGCGGTGTATTCGGGCGCGAGATAGGCCGCCTCGAACGCCTGCGCGCGCCCGCTCACCGGGTCGAACAGCGCGGCTTCCACGTCGGCGCGGGCATCCTCGCCCAGCACGCGCATCGCCCCGCCCGCTCCGGTTTTTCCGCTCTCCCCGCTCTCCCCGCTCTTCATATCGAGCGCCGTGAGCGCGGCGGTATCGCGCCCGGCCGAGGAGAGCCAATAGAGCGTGCGCCCGTCGGCGGTGAACGAGAGCGGCGTGGTGGTCAGCGCATCGTCGAGCCCGATCGAGAGCAGCGGGCGGGTTTCGACCACGCCGTTCGTCACGCGCAGGTAATCGCGCCCGCCGTCCGCGCGGGCGCGCGCGACCAGCCGCACGCGCAGCGCATCGTCGGCGGTGATCCCGGCGTAGCCTTCGTTGCGGAACACCTCGGTACGCTTACCGGTCGCGAGGTCGAGCCGGAACACGTCGTGCCAGCGCGGATCGCGCGCGTTGAGCGCGATGAGGATCGCATCGGGATGCGCCGGGCTGACCTTGATGACCTCGACACGGGTATGCGGATCGTCGGTATAGGTGCGCCGCGCCCCGCTCAGCGCGTCGACGCCGTAGAGGCGGTAATTCTCGTCCCCGCCGGTGTCGTTGACGTAGAGCAGTTGGCGCGAATTGGCGGCCCAGAAGTAGGACTGGATCGGCCGTCCGCTCTCCTGCGTCAGCGGGCGGGCGGCCGCGGGATGATCGGCCGGGGCGATCCACAGGTTCATCACCCCCGCGCGCGGGGCGAGAAAGCTCAGCCACTTGCCGTCGGGCGAAAGGCGCGCATCGCTTTTGACCGGATTGCCGAACAGCGCCGCGCGCGAAATCAGCGCCTCGGCCCCGGGGGCCTGCGCCCCAGCCGCCAGCGGCGCCCCGCCAAGAAGCGCCAGGGCAAGCGCGCCGGTGCGCAAGGCGGTCAGGATCGGCTGGGTCATCGAAGGGGTCCTTTGTCGCAAGGTCGGCAAGACGCCATGGAAGAAAGGGCGCCGCGCTAACGGCAACGCCCGCGCGCGGTGATCGGCCAGGACGCGGCGAGCGCGCCGCCGCGCACCGCGTGGAGCGTGTCGTGAAGGTTGACGGTGGGGTCGCAGTGCGCGGGTTGCAGCACCACCCGATCGCCCGGCGCCAGCGCGCGCGTGATGCCCTCGGGGTAGATCAGGCGGCCCTGCTCGTCACCAAAGAAGGCGTAGCGCGTGCCCGCGGGCGCTCCGGCGATCACCCGCGGCAGCCCCGCGTCGGTGGCCAGCGCCTTGCACCCGGCATCGATCGTGCAGTGGCTCGGATGGTTCGCGCTGGTCACCGTCGCCAGCAGGGTGAGCGCGGGCTCGAACGGGGCGCTCTCGCCCGCCTCGGTCCAGATGTCGTCGTACTCGCGGTCCATGAACACGTAGGAGCCGACCTGCAGTTCGGTGAACACGCCAAGCCCCGCATCGATGCCGAAACTGCCCGTGCCGCCGCCGGTGACGATCCCCGGCGCAAGGCCGATCGCGGTGAGCGCGTCGCGCAAGCCCGCCACGCGCCGCGCCACGCGCTCCAGTTCGGCCCGGCGCGCCGCGCTGCCGGTGATGTGCATCGCATGGCCCGCATAGGCCTGGATGCCCTCCAGCCGCAGCCCCGGCGTCGCCGCGATCCGTCGGGCAAGCGCAAGCGCATCCTCCACGCTCGCACAGCCGCTGCGCCCCTGCCCGACGTCGAGATCGACCAGCACCGCAAGCTCCGCTCTCGCCGCCTGCGCCGCCGCGCCCATCGCTTTGGCAATACGCGGATCATCGCAGACCGCGCGCGTGCCCGCCGCGCGGGCGCTGAGCGCGATCAGCCGCGCGAAGGCATCGGGCGTGACCTGCGGCGAGGTGACCAGCAGCCCGTCGAGCCCGGCATCCGCCAGCGCCTCGGCCTCGCCCAGCTTGGCGCAGCACAGCCCCACCGCGCCAGCCGCGATCTGGGCGCGCGCGATCTCGGCGCACTTGTGCGTCTTGGCGTGCGGGCGCAGCGCCACGCCGGCGGCGTGCGCGTGCGCGGCCATCCTGGCCAGATTGCGCTCGAACCGGTCGAGATCGAGCAGCAGCGCGGGCGTGGCGAGCGGGGGACAGGGCATGGGACAGCGACCTTTCAGGCTAGGCGACCACGTGTGGGGTGGCAGGCCAGGTGGTAGGCATCCCGCACGCGCGCGGCAATCACACGATCCGCCGGTAGGCCGCGCCGCAGAAGTTGAGGACGTGAAGCCGCCCACCCAGCTTTTGCGTCAGCCACATCCGGTCGGTCCCGCCCGCATCGCTGCGCGCCGACCAGAAGCCGCCTTCGCGCGGGACGATCGGGCCGAACAGATCGGACACCAGCGCATCGCCGCGCACCACCAGCCGGGTGCGGAACCAGGGCGTGCCGTCGCCGAACAGCCCGGTGTAAGCCAGCAGCGCGGCGTCGGGTTCGGGCCTCGCGGGCTGGCTCCCCCTGGCGAAAAGCGTGTCGCCCCACCACAATACCTGGCCGTCGTTGCCCCCTTGCGCCGCCAGCTCGAGCGGCCAGAGCGCGAAGTCGGGATGGTCGCTCGCCAGCACGCCCTCGCCCGCCCGCTCGACCCGCCCGCGCGTGCCCTGCGCCACCAGCG
>NZ_JALHLF010000109.1 GCF_022832435.1 Novosphingobium organovorum
CCAAAGCGGGATCGCGCGGCTCGGAAGGGGCGAGCGGTGCGCTTTCGGGCGCGGGCTGCGCTTCGACGCGCCGTTCGGCTTCGTCGGCATGGCGGCGCGCGGCCGCGAGCCGTTCGCGGGTGATCGGCGGGGTATCGTCGAGCGGGGCCCCGGTTTCATCGAGGTGCGGCGCGGCGTCCTCATCGTCGGCGGGGAACGGGTCCGCGCCCACGGTATCGGCCGGATCGTACTCGACCGTTTCGACTGGCACGAACAGGCCCAGGTCCTGCCCACGCCCGGACGAGCCCGGCCCACCGCGCACCAGCCCGACGACGAGCGAGAGACCAAGGCCGACGCCGATCGCGATCAGCGCGCCGGTGCTGCGCCCGACCCCGGCCTCGATCTGGTTGACCATGTTGTCGAACGCGCCGAGCAGCGCGTTGAGCGAGCCGCTCGCGCTGGGCGAGGCAAGCGGGGCCATCGCGATGTAGATCGCGACCGCTATCGCCAGTCCCATGATGGCGAAGGCGGCGATCATTCGTTTCATGGCACACTCCACGGGTGTTTTTCGGGTCCGCGCCGGCGCGCGGGTCATGCGGCATCCACCACCGCAGGCACTCTCGTCTGATCCTTCCTGCCGGGGAGAACGCAGGGCAAGAGCGTGGACAGCCGCGCCGACGGTGTTATCCCCAGTGGCGATGGCCAAGCTCTACTTTTACTACGCCAGCATGAACGCCGGGAAGTCGGCGAACCTGCTTCAGGCGAACTTCAATTACCACGAACGCGGCATGCGCACGATGCTGTGGACCGCCGGGCTCGACGATCGCGCGACGCGCGGCGCGCCGGGTGAGGATCACGCGATCGAGAGCCGCATCGGCCTGCACGCCAGCGCCCACCGCTTTGTTCCCGAAACCGACCTGTTCGCGCGGGTCAGCGCGCTGCACGCCATAGAGCCGCTGTCGTGCGTGCTGATCGACGAGGCGCAGTTCCTCACCCCCGAGCAGGTCTGGCAGTGCGCGCATCTGGCCGACACGGTGGGCCTGCCGGTGCTGTGCTATGGCTTGCGCACCGATTTTCAGGGCGCGCTGTTTCCTGGTTCGGCGGTGCTGCTGGGTATTGCCGACACGCTGGTCGAGCTCAAGGCGGTGTGCCACTGCGGACGCAAGGCTTCGATGAACCTGCGCGTCGATGGTGAGGGGCGTGCGGTGCGGGAGGGCGCGCAGACCGAAATCGGCGGGAACGAACGCTATATCGCGCTGTGCCGGCGCCATTTCAGCGAGGCGCTGGCGCGTTGATTCGGGCGCGGGGTTTGCGCCGGTTCATTGCCGATTCGGCCGCGCGCTCCTAAATCGCGGCGCATGGACCTTACTCCCTTGCAAATGGCGGCTCTGCCGCTGCCGCTGATCCTGGCCATCGTCTTTCACGAAGTGTCGCACGGGGCGGTTGCCCGCCTGCTTGGCGATCCGACCGCGAGCGAGGCGCGGCGCCTGACGCTCAACCCGCTGCGCCACGTCGATCCGGTGGGCACGCTGCTGGTGCCCGGCTTCCTCGCGCTGGTGAAGGCGCCGGTGTTCGGCTGGGCCAAGCCCGTTCCCGTCAACAAGTGGCGGCTTGGCAATCCGCGCCGCGACATGATGCTCGTGGCCGCGGCGGGTCCGGCCAGCAACATCGTGCTGGCGACGCTGAGCGCGGTGGCGATCGGGCTCTACGTGCGCTTCGTGCCCGAGGACACCGGGCCGGTGCTGCTCTTTGTCGGCACGAGCCTGTCCTTCTTCCTCCAGTTCAACCTCTTCCTCGCGCTGTTCAACCTGCTGCCGGTGCCCCCATTCGACGGCTCGCACATCCTCAAGGGGCTGCTGCCGCGTTCGCTCGCGCAGCGCTATGCCCGGTTGCGGCCCTTCGGACTTGCGCTGATGGTCGTGCTCCTGGTGCTGGTGCCGATGGCCTTCCCGCAGTGGGGGGTGATCGAGCGCGTGGTCGAACCGGTGTTCGGCTGGGTCTTTGGCCACTTCCTGGCTCTGGCGCGGATGGTTTCGGGGACCTGAAATCGAGCGGTGCGATTTGTATGAAACTGTCGCTTCGGCTTGCGATCGGCCTGGCCCGCGCCAATATCGGGAAGGACCGACAAAGGGGGCAAATGGTCGCGCAGTTCGAAAGGAATGCACCATGAAGATGACCGCCTGGATTGTTCCGCTCAGCCTTGTCGCGCTGAGCCCGCTCGCCGCCGCCGCGCCCGCGTTCGCCAGGGATGCGCCGAGCCATGCCGAAAAGGCCGCCGCGCGCTACGCCTCGATCCCCTTTGCCGATCACGGCGGGGTCGACGACTGGCGTTCGGACGGCACCGGGACGGTCTATTTCAAGGACCTGCACAAGCAGTGGTACAAGGCGCGGCTGATGGGCGTGGCGGTTGACCTGCCCTACGCCGAACGGATCGGCATCATCGCCGGGCCGGGCGGCACGCTCGACCGCTTCGGCGGGGTGCTGGTCGAGGGGCAGCGCTACATGTTTTCCTCGTTCGAGAAGGTTGACGGTCCGCCCGAGGGCAAGGCGCATGGCAAGCACGCCCTCGACGCCACGCGCGACGGCACGAGCGCGGCCCACGCCAAGGTCGCGGCGGCGAGCGGAACACGCTGACAGGGCCGGTGCGCGCGGTGCTGTGCCCCTGCCGTTGACGCGCCGTTGACGCGCAGTTGACAAGCGCGCCGCGGTGCGGCTTGGGGCGGGCATGACCTCTTGCCCCTCCTTCGCCGATCGCCCGAGCCGCTGATGCCCCACGGCTGGATCATTCTCGACAAGCCGGTGGAGCTGGGCTCCACGCAGGCCGTGTCGGCCGTCAAGCGCAACTTGCGGGCCGCGGGCTTCAACATGAAGCTCAAGGGCGGGGTCAAGGTCGGCCACGGCGGTACGCTCGACCCGCTGGCCTCGGGCGTGCTGCCCATCGCGCTGGGCGAGGCGACCAAGCTGACCGGGCGGATGCTCGATGCCGACAAGGCCTATCTGTTCACCCTGCGCTTCGGCGAGGAGACCGATACCCTCGATGCCGAAGGCGCGGTGATCGCCACCAGCGCGGTGCGCCCCACGCCCGAGGCGCTGGCCGCGATCCTGCCGCGCTTCACCGGGCCGATCCGGCAGGTCCCGCCCGCTTATTCGGCGCTCAAGGTCGATGGCCGGCGCGCCTATGATCTGGCGCGCGCGGGCGAGGACGTCACGCTCAAGGAACGCGCGGTGACGATCCACCGCCTCGAGGTCCACGGGTTCGACGAGGCTGAGGGCGTCACGCTGCTCGCCGCCGTGTCCAAGGGAACCTACATCCGCAGTCTCGCGCGCGACATCGCCCACGCACTCGATTCCTGCGCCACGGTGACGATGCTGCGGCGGATCAAGGCCGGGCCGTTCGACCTGGCGCACGCGATTTCGCTGGACAAATTGAACGAAATCGGTAAGGGCGCGCCTCTTGAACAGATACTCTTGCCGCTGGAGGCGGGGCTGGACGACATCCCGGCCATCGACCTCGACCCGGAGCAGGCAAGGGCGGTCCGACAGGGCCGAGTTCTGACCGGAATGCCCCAGGACGACGGGCTGCACTGGTCACGGCTGGAGGGAACTCCGGTTGCGCTGGTGGAGCTTTCACACGGCAATGCTCGTGTGGTTCGGGGGTTCAACCTCACGGATGTCGCGGAGTGAATGAATATGTCGGTTACCGCCGAAAAGAAGCAGGAAATCATCACGGACAACGCCCGCGTTTCGGGTGACACCGGATCTCCTGAAGTCCAGGTCGCGATCCTCACCGAGCGTATCCGCAACCTGACCGAGCACTTCAAGGCTCACCACAAGGACAACCACTCGCGTCGCGGTCTGCTGGCCATGGTCAACAAGCGCCGCTCGCTGCTGGACTACCTCAAGAAGAAGGACGTCCAGCGTTACAACGATCTGATCCAGAAGCTGGGTCTGCGTAAGTAACAGCTGCGTTTCGGCCCGCCTCTGGCGGGCCGTTTCGTATTGTGCCATCCACACCGGCCTCGCGCCGTGCTAAGGATGGCGCACTCCGGCTGGCAGCCGGACACGAAACACGAAAGGCCTGCTCGCAATCCGGCGAGGGGCCTGGGGCGCAAACGGCCCCGTACCGGACCGGGACGGCATCCCCGGCAAGGAAAACCCCGTCAGGCAATAGGGCCGATGGGCTGAGGATTATCTTATGTTCGACGTAAAGACCGTATCGATGGAGTGGGGCGGCAAGACGCTCACTCTCGAAACCGGCCGCATCGCCCGTCAGGCGGACGGTGCCGTCCTCGCCACTTATGGCGAAACCGTTGTGCTTTGCGCGGTCACCGCGGCAAAGTCGGTGAAGGAAGGGCAGGACTTCTTCCCGCTCACCGTTCACTACCAGGAAAAGTTTTCGTCGGCGGGCCGCATCCCCGGCGGCTTCTTCAAGCGCGAGCGCGGGGCGACCGAAAAGGAAACGCTGACCAGCCGCCTGATCGACCGTCCGGTCCGTCCGCTGTTCCCCGAAGGGTTCTACAACGAGATCAACGTCATCGCCCAGGTCATGTCCTATGACGGCGAGACCGAGGCCGACATCGTGGCGATGATCGCCGCATCGGCCGCGCTGACCATCTCGGGCGTGCCCTTCATGGGCCCGATCGGCGCCTGCCGCGTCGGCTTCGTCGATGGCGAATACACGCTCAACCCCAAGCAGTCCGCCGCTCTGGAAGACGGTCGTCTCGACCTCGTCGTCGCCGCCACCGGCAACGCGGTGATGATGGTCGAATCCGAAGCCAAGGAACTGGCCGAGGACGAGATGCTCGGCGCCGTCATGTTCGCGCACGACGAATGCCGCAAGGTCGTCGATCTCATCATCGACCTCGCCGAGAAGGCCGCCAAGGAACCCTGGGAGATCGATCTCTCGGACAACACCGCGGACATCAAGGCCAAGCTCAAGAAGGCCGTCGGCAAGGACGTTGCCGCCGCCTACAAGCTGACCGACAAGTCGGCCCGCTCGAACGCGCTCAACGCGGCGCGCGCCAAGGCCAAGGAAGCCTTCGCGGACGAGACCCCGCAGACCCAGATGGTCGCGATCAAGACCATGAAGAAGCTCGAAGCCGAAATCGTTCGCGGCGCCATCCTCAAGGACGGCACCCGCATCGACGGCCGCAAGCTCGACCAGGTCCGCCCGATCGAGGCGATGGCCGGCTTCCTGCCGCGCACCCACGGTTCCTCGCTGTTCACCCGCGGTGAAACGCAGGCCATCTGCACCACCACCCTTGGCACCAAGGACGCCGAGCAGATGATCGACGGCCTCGAAGGCCTGTCGTACTCCTCGTTCATGCTGCACTACAACTTCCCGCCCTACTCGGTCGGCGAAGTGGGCCGCTTCGGCGCGCCGGGCCGCCGCGAAATCGGCCACGGCAAGCTGGCGTGGCGCGCGCTGCACCCCGTGCTGCCCAAGAAGGAAGACTTTCCCTACACCATCCGCGTTCTCTCGGACATCACCGAGTCGAACGGTTCGTCCTCGATGGCGACGGTGTGCGGCGGCTGCCTTTCGATGATGGACGCGGGCGTTCCGATCGAGCGTCCGGTCTCGGGCATCGCGATGGGCCTGATCCTCGAAGGCGACGAGTTCGCCGTCCTGTCGGACATCCTGGGTGACGAGGATCACCTGGGCGACATGGACTTCAAGGTCGCGGGCACCGAGAATGGCATCACCACGATGCAGATGGACATCAAGATCGCCGGCATCACCAAGGAAATCATGGGCAAGGCGCTCGAGCAGGCCAAGGCCGGCCGCGCGCACATCCTGGGTGAAATGACCAAGGCGCTGGGTTCGGCGCGCACCGAACTGTCGGCGCACGCGCCGCGCATCGAGACGATCCAGATCGACAAGTCGAAGATCCGCGACGTCATCGGCACCGGCGGCAAGGTCATCCGCGAGATCGTCGCCGAGACCGGCGCCAAGGTCGACATCGACGACGAGGGTGTGATCAAGATCTCCTCCTCGGACATCAGCCAGATCGAAGCCGCCAAGGCCTGGATCCAGGGCATCGTCGAGGAAGCCGAAGTCGGCAAGATCTACAACGGCAAGGTCGTCAACATCGTCGACTTCGGCGCTTTCGTGAACTTCATGGGCGGCAAGGACGGTCTCGTCCACGTGTCGGAAATGAAGAACGAGCGCGTCGAAAAGCCGACTGACGTCGTCAAGGAAGGCCAGGAAGTCAAGGTCAAGGTCCTCGAGATCGACAACCGTGGCAAGGTCCGCCTGTCGATGCGCGTCGTCGACCAGGAAACTGGCGAAGAGCTGGAAGACACCCGTCCGCCCAAGGCGCCGCGCGAACCGCGCGGTGACCGCGACGGTGGCCGTGGCGGTGATCGCCGTGGCCCGCGCCGCAGCGGTGGCGGCGGCCGTGACGGGGGCCGCGATCGCGGTCCGCGCGGTGGCAACGAAGGCGGCGATCCGGGCCACATGCCCGCGTTCCTCAAGGACGACTGATCGCCCGCTTGACGCGCATCATGAACAGGAAGGGGCCGCGCGCAATCGCGGCCCTTTTCTTTTGTCCACGGCGCTTTGGTGCCCGTCAGCCGAGCCTCGACAAGGCGGGTAAACTCGTCGAAGAGGGCAAGCCGATGCAACTTGGGCGGGAGGACGTATGGGCGCGAAACGGATCGGACGATGGGCGCTGGGGACGGCGTTTGGCGGGCTCGGCGCGCTGGCGCTGTGGGGCAACGCGGCGGACGCGAGCGGCGATTATGGCTGCACGCCGCAGTGGCGCCTGGGCCTCTCAGACTACGCCTGCGCGGGCGATGCGATGCTGGGGCCGCGCAACGATACCCGGATCAACCTGGCCTGGCTGATGCAGGGCGCCGGAACGGGGGGCACCTATCCGGCTCCTTCATGGGACCTCGCGCCGCTGGGGCATGTCTTCCTGAGCTGGGAGGCGATGCAGGCGGCCTACTGGAACCGCACGCCCGACACCACCTGGGTCGACCCGCCCGCCTACGCCGGGACCGTGTGCCAGAGCCTTGCCAGCGGTGGCGCGGCGTTTGCCGCCGCGCTCGAGGCGAGCCGGGTTCCGGCTGGCGAACGCGCCGCGTTGCTGGGCGCGCGTGCGCCGCTCAAGGCGGCCTGCGAGGGTGAGCGTGGCGACCCGGTCTGGCCGGACGGCGTGGCCAGTGTGCCGGGGCGTGCCTATCTCGATTACCTCAAGGGCGCGCATGCCTTTTACGCGCAGGATTTCGCCCGCGCGCAGGCGCAGTTTGCGGCCTTGCGCGATGCGCCTGCGCCCTGGGTTGCGCAGACCGCGCGCTATATGCTCGTGCGCACCGGGTTCGCCGCCGCGCAGGCCAAGGCCTTCGACGAATGGGGCTGGTACGATCCGGCCAAGGTCGACAAGGCCCGCGCGAAAGAGGGCGCCGAGGCGCTCGAGGCCTATCTCGCCGCCTATCCCAAGGGGCGCTACGCCGCCTCGGCCAGGGGGCTGCGCCGCCGTGCGCTCTGGCTGCAGGGCGAGGATGCCCCGCTTGCCAGGGTCTATGGCGGGTTGCTGGATGGCGCGGGGTTCTCCCATCCGGCCACGCTCGACCTGATCGAGGAAGCCGATGGCAAGGCGTTGTTCACCGCCGGGCGGGCGGCGCATCTCGACACCCCGCTGCTGCTGGCGACCTGGGACCTGGTGCGTATGCGCAGCGATCCGGGCTATCTGGCCGAGGCCAATCCCCCCAGGACACTGAGCGCGCCGGAACTCGCCGCGCAGGCCCCGGTCTTCGCGACGATGCCCGACCTCTATGGTTTCCTGAAGGCCTCCTACGCCTACCATGTGGCGCGCGATGATCGCGCCGTGCTGGCCCTGCTGCCCGACGATGCGCGTCAGCCCCGCTACACGCCCCTGGCCTTCAGCCGCCAGATGATGCGCGGACTTGCGCTCGAACGGCTGGGTGATCGCAACACCGCAGGCTTCTTCGCGCAGCTCGTGACGGGCGCCGATCCGCTTTACCAGCGCCCGATGGTCGAACTTGCGCTGGCCATGCACTGGGAGCGGCACGAAGGGCTCGATGCGGTCTTTGCGCCGCAAAGCCCGATCACCGTTCCCGAAATCCGCGCAACCCTGCTCGAACACGTCGCCGGGCCCGATCTCCTGCGCCGCCAGGCGCGCGGCGGGACGAGCGCGCTCGAGCGGCAGGTCGCGGTGATGACGCTGCTCTACAAGGACCTGACCCGCGGCGCCTACGCCGATTTCGGGCGCGACCGGGCGCTGATCCCGGCCGATGCCAACCGCACGGCGACCCCCGGCTGGTGGCTCGAGGACGAGACGCGCACGGTGCCGGTCGGGCGCTTTTCCGATCGTCTCGACACGGCGGCGATCCCCTGTCCCGATCTGGCCGGGGTCGCTGCGCGGCTCGCCGCGGACCCGGCCGCGCCCGGTGCGCTGCTGTGTCTGGGGGAATTCTACCGTCTCAACGAATTCGACGGCTACATCGCGGGCGAGCGCTGGCGCAGCGCCGATCAGCTGGGCGGCACCGCGTCGCGCTTTCCCGGCAAGGCGGCCGATCGCGCCAGCCTTTATGCCCGCGTGCTGGCGGGGAAGGGGGCGTCGGACGAACAGCGCGCCTACGCGCTCTATCGCTCGGTCATGTGCTACGCGCCTTCGGGCAACAACCAGTGCAGCGCGAAGGACGTGCCGCTCGCCCAGCGCAAGGCCTGGTTCGACCAGCTCAAGCGCGCCTATCCCAAGAGCCCATGGGCGTTGAAGCTCAAGTACTACTGGTAACCCGGCGCGCCGCGCTGCTTGCCGGGATCGGCGCGCTGGCGGTGCTGGGCGGGTGTCGCCCCGCCGCTGTGCCGCAGGGGGCGGAGCGGGTGCGCGCGCGCGATTATCAGGCGTTCTTCCTGTGGGCCGGTGTCGCGCCGCCCGCCTGGCTGGGGGAGGCGCGCACGGTTTACGCGCTGGCGGGCGAAGTGCGCCATCGATCGGGCGCGGGCGGTCCGGCCGAAGGCTTCGTGCCCTTGCGCAGCGCGCCCCATGCCAAGGGGCCCGAGGTGTGGATGAGCGTGCGCGTCGAGCGGCTTGACTGGGAGGAAAGCGTGACCGCCGCGGTCCTCTCCACGCTGGCGCGCTGGGCGGCGGCGGGAGGCCGGGTGGTGGGGCTCCAGATCGATTTCGACGCCGCGACCCATGGCCTGGAGGGTTACGCCGCGTTTCTCGAAGCTCTGCGCGCCCGCTTGCCCCGGCGCTTCAAACTCTCGATCACCGGGTTGATGGACTGGAGCGCGGGCGCGCCGCGCGCCGCGCTCGCCCGGCTTGCGGGCGTGGTCGACGAAATCGTGGTGCAGACCTACCAGGGGCGCACCACGCTGCCCGGCACGGGCGCCTATCTTGCGACGCTGGGCCGGTTGGGCATCCGGTTCCGTGTCGCGCTGGTCGAAGGCGGGGTCTGGCAGGCGCCCGCGGGGCTGGAGCGCACGCCGGGGTTTTCAGGCTACGTCGTTTTCCTGGTCGATCAGGGCTCGCCGTCGTCGCCAGGCGGCGCGGCGGGCACCACGCGAAAGCCCGCCCAATCGTCGAGCCCCGCGGCCATGACCCGGTTGCGGCCCGAAAGCTTGGCGCGAAACAGCGCCTCGTCGGCCGCGCGCAGCGCCTCGCGCCGGTCGGCATAGGCATGCGCGTCGGCAACGCCTGCGGAAAAGCTGATCCGTCCGAAGGGGGTGTTGGTGACCCGGTTGACCAGCCGGCGCAACGATAGCGCTTCGCGGGCGTCATCGAGAATCGCGCAGGCCTCCTTCAAATTCGAGCCGCGCAGCAGCACGACGAATTCCTCGCCTCCGTGGCGCGCAACATGGCATCGGTCGTTCGACAGTTCGGCGAGCGCCTGCGCCACCGTGCGCAGCACCCGGTCGCCCGCTTCGTGACCGTGGGTGTCGTTGATGCGCTTGAAGCGGTCGATGTCGCAGAAGGCGACGCACAGCGCGTCGCGGCCCGCCTGCGCTTCCTCGAATTCCTCGGCAAAGACCGCTTCGAAGGCCCGCCGGTTGGGCAGCCCGGTCAGATGGTCGATCTCGGCCTCGCGGCGGGCGTCCTCGAGGTTCTGCTGGAGGGTCTGGGTCTCGCGCTCGGAGCGGTTCATCTCGCGCTCGATGTCGCGGGTGCGCCGCAGCATCTCGCGCGCGATGGTGGTCAGGGTGGTGATCGAGGAGCAGGGCACTTCGCACGAATCGCTCGCGCCCATTTCATCGACATGCGCCGCCAGCGCCTTGTTGTAGCCGCTGGCGGCGGTGCGCGCCCGCGTGGCGGTCTGCGCGAACTGGGCGATTGCCCGCTCGAGGCTGCGCGCCAGCGTGTGCACGCCCTGCGCGCCGTCCGTGGCCTCGCGCAGCGCCGCGCTCTGTTCGAGCCATTCGAGCGTGAGCGGCGCGCCGCTCGCCACGCGCTCGGTAACCAGCCGCACCAGCGGGGGATCGGCCCCGGTCACGATGTCGTGCGCGAGGCCGAGTGTTTCGGCGGTGACCGGCAGGCGGTGCGTATCGAGGAAACGGGTGAGGTCGTCGAGGATCTGGCGACGGCGCCGGTCAGAGGGCGTCTCGGACGCAGCCGGCCCGGCGCCGGGGTGTCCCGCCGCGCTCTCGTCTTCGTCCGAACGCGATCCCCCCAGCCCGAACCAGCGGGCCCAGTTGCCACGGGAAGTGCTCGGATCGTGCGCGTTCATGGCTGGCGTCGACACCCTGCGATGGCCTGAGGCCATGAAGGCCCCGAGGGAAGAGGTCAGCCTAGCGTGGCAGGGTTGCCCGGCGGTTGCGGGCGCAATCGGGTTTCCCCTTAAATGCGGGGGGCGTGCCCGCCGCCGACAGGGTATCGGGATGGATTCAGAGCGCCTCGGCGTTCGGCGCGCCAGCCGGTACGGGGGCGGGCTGTGCGGCGGGCTCCACGGCGGGCTTGTTCACCCGGCGTGCGGTGAGGATCGGCACCTCGTTCTCAAGGATGTCGCCCTTCATCACGCCTTCGCCCTTGGTGGCCGAGCGCGGCATGGCCCAGATCGTCTTGACCACGTCCATCCCGGCGATGACATGGCCGAAGGCGGCAAAGCCCGCGCCCGGATCGGTTCCGTCGTTGCCCTTCTCGGCGTCGAGCGCGGGCATGTCCGAGATCAGGATCATGAAATCGGCGGTCGCGGTGCCCGGCGCGAAGCGGGCCATCGAGATCGTGCCCGCAGTGTGGCGCAGCCCGGTCTGGTTGGTGCTTTCATGCGCCACCGGCGGGAACAGCTTGTTGGCAAGGCGGACCCCGCCCTGGAGCAGTCCCTCGTCCTGACCGTCGTTGTATTTGAGATGCATCGCCCGGTAGAACGGCGCGCCGTCGAGGTTATGCGCATCGACGTACTTGAGGAAGTTGGCCGAGGTCTTGGGCGCGTGCGTGGTGTCGAGCGCGAGCGTGATCGTGCCCGCAGACGTGGTCAGCGCCACGTAGACGTAGTGGACCGGGTCCGCCGCCGGGGGCGGGGCGGGTGTTTCGGCTGGCGCGGGCGTGGCTTGCGGTGCGTTGGCCTGCGGTGCGTTGGCCTGCGTCAGGGCCGGGCTCGCCGAAAGCGCGGCCGTGACGGCGAGCGTTGCCGCAAGGGCGGTGCGGGTCATGCTACGTCGCATCGAAGGGCTCCTGGCCGTACTGGGCGGGCTGGTGGCGTTTTTGCGGAACGGGGCGCGCCCTTGCGGACGCGCCCCGTTTCCTCAGCGAACGCGCGGACCGCCGAAGGGCAGCGGCGGGGGCGGACGGCGCGAACCGCGCGGCAGCTGCGCCTGGTAGGCCCGGCCGCAATGCTCGACGCAGTACGGGAAGCCGGGATTGACCTTCTCGCCGCAGAAATGGAAATCGGGCTCACCGGGGTGGCCGACCGGCCAGCGGCAGATGCGATCGTTGAGATCGAGCAGGCTGGTCTTGTCCGCGATTTCCGGGCTGGGCTTGGCGGGGACCAGGCGGCGCGGCGGGGCGGGCGGGATCGGTGGCTGCTGATCGCCGGGGCCCTGGCGCAGGAAGCCACCGG
>NZ_JALHLF010000011.1 GCF_022832435.1 Novosphingobium organovorum
GCCTCGCCGTCGCCGGTATCGACATCACGGTCGATCGCGGCGGTGTCGATGTCGAGCGGGCGATCCTCGCCGCCGCGCCCTTCGCCGATCAGCTGGTCCGTGCCCGAGGTTTCGAGCGCGGTGCGGCGCACCTCCTCACCGGGGGCCTCGGCGGGACCGCGCCCGTCGGCGGAGGGTTCGGGCGCGGCGCTTGCCACGTCGAGCAGCGGATTGGCGTCGAGCGCGTCACCGATGAAGGTTTCGATTTCGAGGTTCGACAACGCCAGCAGCTTGATCGCCTGCTGGAGCTGCGGCGTCATGACGAGCGACTGGCTCTGGCGAAGGTCCAGCCTTGGCCCCAGCACCACCGCTCAGCTCCCGCCGCGAGCGGGCCTCACAACGTGAAGCCCTCGCCCAGGTAGAGCCGGCGCACGTTCTCGTCGGCGACCAGCGCTTCGGGGCTGCCGGCGAACAGCACCTGCCCGCCGTAGATGATGCAGGCGCGATCGACGATGTCGAGCGTCTCGCGCACGTTGTGATCGGTAATCAGCACGCCGATGCCGCGCGTCTTGAGATCCGCGACAAGATGGCGGATGTCCGAGATCGACAGCGGATCGATACCCGCGAACGGTTCGTCGAGCAGCATGATGGTCGGTTTGGCAGCCAGCGCGCGCGCGATTTCGGCGCGGCGGCGTTCGCCGCCCGAAAGCGCCATCGCCGGGCTCGAGCGCAGGCGGGTAAGGCCGAATTCGTCGAGCAGGCGCTCCAGCTCGCTCTGGCGCACGTCGCGGTCGGGCTCGTTGAGCTCGAGCACCGCACCGATGTTCTGTTCGACTGTCAGCCCGCGAAAGATCGAGGTTTCCTGCGGCAGATAACCCAGCCCGAGCACCGCACGGCGGTACATCGGCAGGCGCGTCACGTCGACGCCGTCCATCAGGATGCGCCCCGAGTCCGGCCGTACCAGGCCCATGATCGAATAGAAGCAGGTGGTCTTGCCCGCTCCGTTCGGCCCAAGCAGGCCAAGCACTTCGCCCTTGGCGACCGACAGCGAGATGTCGGTCAGCACCGCACGCTTGTCGTAGCTCTTGGCAATCGAGATCACTTCGAGCCCATCGCCCACGGCGTCGGCGCGCGTGGCCCGGAATGGCTCGGAGGCAGGCTCGGCGGGAAGATCGGTAGTCGCTGTCATCCCCCCCGATGTACGCAGCCGCTCGGGCATCGGCAAGGGCGGTTTGCGTGCCTTTTTCGGCAGGTCACATGCCGATGGCAGGTTTCGTGCATGGTCGGGCGACCTGCGCTCCGAGTCGGGGCCCGAGCAAGGCCAGCCTGCATCCCCAACGACCGGGCCGGTGGCAGCAACAATCTGTCGAAAGACTGTACCCAAAAGTTGCAAAAATGCCACGAAAACTTGATCTGGGCGCCGATCGATGGTCTATTCGACCCGCTTTCACGCTCACGAGCCCCGCCATGGACAGGAACAAGCCGCCCGCCGCGATGAGAACGCCCCACCCCGACCCCACCGCTCCGGCGCAATCGCCCCTGGCTCCGTCCGTGCCGACACACGCCGGGCGCCCGCCCGCCGCGCCGATCGACTGGCGCCGCCGGATGAGCGATCACATCGCCTACGCGCTGCTCGTCTACACGGCCCTCCAGATTTTCGTGACGATCGGCGCGCTCAAGGCGGGCGAAGGCTCGCTGCTGCCCTACTTCGCGCTGATCGTGCTGGTCATGGCGATCATTCCCGCCTGCCGCCACTTCGAGGCGCGCTGGAACCGGCTGACCGACCGCGAAGCGCGCGACCCCGCGCTGGCCGCCACCTACCGGCGCGACCGGGCGGGCATCTGGGCCATCGCCATCGGCCTGCCCTTCGTGCTGACCGGGGTGTTCAAGCTGCTCGCCCTGCTGTTTTCCTGATCCCGCCCGCTCCCGGACCGCGCATCCCGGGTCGCCTGCCCCGCCGCAGCGGTCCGATCGGCCACCCCATCCCCCCGCTTCCGGGCAAAAACCACGGCTGACCATTTGCGCTTGGGCGCTGCGGACACTACCTCGTCACGCTCAAGGCATTGCGGTGCCCGCACACCCCGACCAGGGCGCCAACGCGATTTGGAGAGAATAGAGACATGCTCAGCCCGCAGCAGGCCCAGGACCGTGCGCAGGACCTGGTCGAACGCGCCCGCCGCGCCGGAGCCGACGCCGCCGATGCGATCTACGCCGCCAACGCCTCCGAAGGCATCCAGATCCGGCTCGGCAAGCTCGAGGACGTCGAGCGTTCGGAAAGCGAGCACATCGCCCTGCGCGTCTTTGCGGGCAAGCGCTCGGCCTCGATCGGCTCGTCCGACCTGTCACCCGCCGCGCTCGACGAACTGGCCGAGCGCGCGATCGCGATGGCCCGCCTCGCCCCCGAGGACGCCTACGCCGGGCTCGCCCCGGCTGAGCGGCTCAGCCACGCCCCCTGGCCCGAACTCGACATGATCGACCCGGCCGAACCCACCCCGCAGACCCTGCGCGCGCTTGCCGAAGAAGGCGAGGACGCCGCGCGCGCGGTGGCGGGCGTGACCAATTCGGACGGCGCCTCGGCCAGCGCCGGGCGCGGTGTCTTCGCGCTCGCCACCAGCCACGGTTTTTCGGGCGGCTACGCCTCGACCAACCACTCGATCAGCGTCTCGGTGGTCGCTGGCGAAGGCCAGGCCAAGCAGCGCGACAACGCCTGGCGCCAGGCCCATCACGCGCACGACCTGCCCTCAGCCGCCGAGATCGGCACGCTCGCGGGGACGCGCGCGGTAGGCCGGCTCAACCCCGGCCGGGTCAAGAGCGGGCCGCTGCCCGTGGTGTTCGACCCGCGCGTCGCCGGAACGCTCGTCGGCCATCTGCTTGGCGCGATTTCGGGCAGCGCCATCGCCCGGCGATCGAGCTTCCTGCTCGACAAGCTGGGGGCCCAGATCTTCCGCCCCGGCACCGTGATCGGCGAGGATTCGCATCGCCCGCGCGGGCTGCGCTCGCGCCCGTTCGACGGCGAGGGCCTGCCCACGCGCACCGGAAACCTCGTCGAGGATGGACGGATCACCGGCTGGCTGCTCGACAGCGCCTCGGCGCGCCAGCTCGGGCTCGAGCCGACCGGCCACGCGGCGCGCAGCGGGGGTGGGTCGCCCTCGGTCTCGGTGGGCAACGTCCACCTTGGCGCGGGGACGCTGTCGCCCAGCGAACTGATGGCCGACATCAAGGACGGGATCTACGTGACCGAGCTGATCGGCCAGGGCGTCAACGGCGTGACGGGCGATTACAGCCGGGGCGCATCGGGCTTTCGCATCGTGGACGGGCAGCTGGCTGGCCCGGTCGCCGAACTGACCGTGGCGGGCAACCTGCTGGCGATGTTCGCCGAACTGACCCCGGCCAACGATCTTGAATGGTACCGCGCGATCAACGTGCCGACCCTTCGCATCGACGGGATGACGGTGGCGGGCGAATAGCCCGCCGCCCCCGGCGCGCGCAAAAGCGCCCGCACAAGCAAGAGCGGCCCCGCTGGAGATCCTCCGCGAGACATTCAAACACTGTCCATGTAGGTAAAAAGGCTGTAAAACTGGAGCGGGCGAAGGGATTCGAACCCTCGACCCCAACCTTGGCAAGGTTGTGCTCTACCCCTGAGCTACGCCCGCTCTGGCGCCTTGTCCGGAAGGCTTTCGAAGCGCCGTGCGCTCCACCGCTTCCGGGGGGAGGCGGCCCATTAGCAGCGGCTTTCGAACCCGGCAAGCGCAAAATGAAAGAATTTGCGCAAAATTCCGATTTGCCCTCCCCGTGCCTTAAACCCCCTTCACAAACCCGCACCGAATGTCGATCTAGGCGCCTTTAGGATGCGGGAGCAGTTGCAGTGGCCAGCATGGGTCTGAATATCGAAGAGCAGAAGGCCGTGGACCGGTTCCGCAAGGACATCGTCGAACCCTCGATGACCCAGCTCGTCATTCTCGACTTCTGGGCCGAATGGTGCGGTCCGTGCAAGGCGCTCGCCCCGGTGCTCGACAAGGTCGCCGCCGAATACGCCGACAAGGGCGTGGTGCTCGCCAAGATCAACGTCGATGAAGAGCAGTTCATCGCCTCGCAGTTCCAGGTCCGCTCGATCCCGACGGTCTATGCGATGTTCCAGGGCCAGCCGGTCGCCGACCTGACCCAGGCGCGCAGCGAATCGCAGCTCAAGGCAACGCTCGACCAGCTGCTCTCGCAGCTCCCGGTCCAGCCCGGCGGCCAGCCGCCCAAGCCCGACATCACCCCGCTGCTCGCCATGGGCGAGGAAGCGCTTGCCCAAGGCGATGCCGAACAGGCCGCCGGGGTCTACATGCAGATCCTCCAGGCCGTGCCCGACAGCGTCGAAGCGGTCGCCGGGCTCGTGCGCAGCTTCGTCGCCGGGGATCGCATCGCCGAGGCCGAGCAGCTGCTCGCCAGCCTCGAGCCCGAGATGGCGAGCGATGCGCATCTCGATCGCGCGCGCAAGACGCTCGAGCTGGCCAAGGCCAAGCCCGAGGACGGCGAACTCGCCGCGCTGCGCGCCGCCGCGCAAGGCAACCCGGCCGACATGGACGCGCAGTTCGCTTTTGCCAGCGCGGCGTTTGCCGCGGGCGAGCGCGATGCCGCGGCCGACACGCTGCTGGCCATGGTCGCTGCGGATCGCACCTGGAACGACGGCGCGGCGCGCACCAAGCTGCTCGAGATCTTCGAGGCCGTCGGGCTCGAGGATCCCTGGGCAGCGGCTACCCGGCGCAGGCTCTCCACGATCCTGTTCGGCTGAGCCGGACCAGCGGAAGGTAGGCGGACCTTGGCGCGCATCACGATCTTTCCCCTGACCGGTGCGGTGCTCTACCCCAACCTTCAGCTGCCACTGCACATCTTCGAGCCCCGTTACCGCGCCATGGTCAGCGATGCCCTCGCGCGCGATCGGCTGATCGGGATGATCCAGCCGCAGCGCCCGCAGGAAGGCGCCCCGCTCTATTCGGTGGGGTGCCTGGGGCGGATCGGCGAGGTCGAGGCGCTGGAAGACGGGCGCTACAATATCATCCTCGAAGGCGAGCGGCTGTTTCGCATTACCCGCGAACTGGCCGTCAGTACCCCGTTCCGCCAGGTCGAGGCCGAGTTCATCGACGAGCCCGAGGACACCCCGCTCGCCCCGGTCGAACGCGCCTCGTTCGAACGCGAGGCCCGCCGCTTCGCCGAACGGCAGGGCTACGCGGTGGATTGGGAGCAGGTCTCGCGGCTCGACGACGTCTCGCTCATCAACGGGGTTTCGCAGATCGCGCCGTTCGATCCCGCCTCGAAGCAAGGCCTGCTCGAAGCCGGATCGCTCGCCGCGCGGTGCGAAATGCTGGTTCAGCTGATGCAGTTCTACGGCCGGCGCGGCGAACGCGACGAGGACGACGGCGCCACGCTGCAATAGTGCTGCCGCGAATCGCTGTCAGCTCAGCAGCGTCGCCTTGAGCCCGTCCAGCACGTATTGCGTGGCCAGCGCGGCCAGCAGCACGCCGAGCAGGCGGGTGATGACCGCCTCGACGTTCTCGCCCAGGATGCGCATCAGCGGCCCTGCGGCGGCAAGCGCGGCGAAGGTGAGCACCAGCACGCACAGCATCGCGGCAAGCACCGCCAGGGTCGCCTCGGTGCCGTGCGCGCGCGCGGTCAGCAGCATGATGGTGGCGATCGAGCCCGGCCCGGCGATCATCGGCATGGCCATCGGAAAGACCGACACATCGTCCACTTCGGTGTGCTGGGCCTTGTGCTTCTCGACCCGTTCCTCGCGCCGCTTGGTGCGCTTCTCGAACACCATCTCGATGGCGATGACGAAGAGCATGATCCCGCCCGCAATGCGGAACGCGTCGAGCTCGATGTGCAGCGCGCCCAGCAACTGCTCGCCGAACAGGGCGAAGACCAGCAGGATCGACGCCGAGATCAGACAGGCCCGGCCCGCCATGGTGACCGCCTGACGGCGGCTGGCCCCGGCCGACAGCCCGGCATAGATCGGCGCGCAACCCAGCGGGTCGATGACCACGAAGAACGCGGTGAACGCGCTGACGAACAATTCGATCATGGATTCCCCCCGGCGCCGTTCGCGCCTACCGCCCCGGCAGCGGCGCCCGTATACGTCAATTGCCTGTCCTCGCCATCGCTGAGCACGGTGACGACGAGTTTGGTCTCGCCCGAAGGCTGCGTGGCATAGCGCCAGCGCAGCGTCCCGTCGACCGAGCGCCCCTGCGAGGGCGGCCCCTCGGCGGTCACGCGGATCTCCTCCTCGCTGTCCGGCTTCTTGCCGCCGGGCACCGCCCAGGGCTGCGGCGCGGGGCAATCGGTGACTTTCGCGCGCACGAATTCGGGGATCGCGACCGGCTCGGCGCTCGGCGCGCCAAGGTCCACCACCCAGCGGTAGTCGCCCTTCTTGGGCCGCTGCTTCCAGATCGTGGTGTAGCGCCCGTGCGTGCCGTCGCTGCGGGTCCACCCGCCGCTCGTCAGCCCCATCGTGCCATCGCAGCTGATCCACACCTCGCTCGGCTGCCATTGCAGCTGTCCAGGCGGGTCCTTGCGCCCCCCGAGCCAGCCTTGCGCGAGCACCGGCTGCGGCACGAAGAGCACCGCTGTCTCATCCGCGAAATCGCGAAACGCGGCCCACTGTCCCTTCTCCCGCACCCGGCGGTTGAAGGCCAGTTCGGTGGCGACGAGCGCGCTGGGGTTGGCCGTTCCCGCGCCCGCAGGCCCCGCCGGACGCCGCTCGCGCGCGTCGAGGCCGCCCACGGGAGCGAGCGCGCCTGCGATCAGCGCCAGCGTCACGAGACCGCGCGTGCGGATCAAATCGCGCTCTCGTCCAGCGCGATCCCGGCGTTGCGGTGGGCAGCGACGATGGTGTTGCGCAAAAGGACCGCGATGGTCATCGGACCGACCCCGCCCGGTACCGGGGTGATGGCGCCGGCCACCGTGCTGGCCGAGGCGAAATCGACATCGCCGACCAGCCGCGACTTGCCTTCCTGCGCGCCCGCGACGCGGTTGATGCCCACGTCGATGACCGTGGCGCCCGGCTTGATCCATTCGCCCTTGACCATTTCGGGCCGACCGACGGCGGCGACCACGATGTCGGCGCGACGCACCACATCGGGCAGATCCCTGGTCCGGCTGTGCGCGACGGTGACCGTGCAGCTTTCGGCGATAAGCAACTGCGCCATCGGCTTGCCCACGATGTTCGAGCGCCCGATGACCACCGCGTCGAGCCCGGAGAGCGAGCCGAGCTGGTCCTTGAGCAGCATCACGCAGCCCAGCGGCGTGCAGGGCACGAAGCCCGGCAGCCCGGTCGCCAGACGCCCGACGTTGACGACGTGAAACCCGTCGACGTCCTTATCCGGGTTGATCGTGGCGATCACCTTCTGCTCGTTCATGTGCGCGGGGAGCGGCAACTGGACGAGGATGCCATCGACCGCCGGATCGGCGTTGAGCGTCTCGACCAGCGCCAGCAGGTCCGCCTCGCTCGTCTCGGCGGGCAGCTTGTGTTCGAAGCTTTCCATGCCGCAGGCGATCGTCTGCTTGCCCTTGTTGCGCACGTAGACCTGGCTGGCCGGGTCCTCGCCGACCAGGACCACCGCGAGCCCCGCCTTGCGGCCGGCGGCGGCTTCGAACGCGCTCGCCAGAACGCCGATACGCTCGCGAAGACCGGCCGCGAAGGCCTTTCCGTCAATGATCGACGCGCTCATCAGGCGTAACTGCTTGCAGCAAGACCACTCAGGATGATCTTGAGGATATTGAGACCCACGATCAGCACCAGCGGCGAAAAATCGATCGCGCCGGTGTTGGGCAGGAACTTGCGGATCGGGCGCAGCAGCGGCTCGAGCACCGCGTTCAGGCCCTGGTAGATCCCGGCGACGAACTGGTTGTGCATGTTGACGACATTGAACGCGATCAGCAGGCCGAGCACGAACTGCACGATCACCACGAAGACGATGATGTTCACGAGGTAATCGATGATCTGGTAGAGCGTGTAGAAGAGCAAGCCTTGCTCCTTTCCTGCTGAAACGGGTCTGCACCCGGTCCGCGCGTGAACGCGCGCGGGTGGAATGGCCGCGCTGATAGCCCAAGCGCCCCGATTCCGGCAAGAGCGGCTCTGCAATGCGCCATCGTGGATCGACGAGGGGTCAGGAACGGACTGAACGGCGCGCATCCGGCCCGGCCACTCCGAGCCCGACCACAGCCGGTCATGCCTGTCCTTTTCGGCGACGCGTTACTGCGTCAGCGTGGAGGTGCGCTCGATCCGCCAGTTGAGCTGCTCTTCGCTCGCCCCGGGAACATCGTTCACGCGGCGCAGCACGATCGTGCCGCGCTTGGAGGGGCGTCCATCCGCAAAGTCGATCACGATCGGCGCTTCGTAATAGAGCGAGCCCGCCGCACCGGCGTTGTCCCCCTTGCCCACCGCGATGCGGGGTCCCGCCTTGCCGCCGAATTCGTCGCGCAGCTTTTCGGGCGTCATCTGCGCATCCAGGCTCCACGCCTTGGCGGCGTCGATCCAGTCACCCAGGCGAATGGCGTTGGTGTAATAGCGCAGCAGGCGTTCGGGATCGCGCCGCTCGGTCAGGGCATCCATGTCGAGCGCGCTGGCGATCCCGCCCGATGCCGCCGCGGTGGCATCGGCACTGGGCTGGACCTCGGGAACCAGCACGTCGGCCGCCGCCGCGCCCGTCGCGCCCTCACTGGGCTGCGTTGCGGGGGTCTGCGAATCGCACCCGGCGAGCAGCAGGGCTGCGCTGCACAGCAGGGTGGCGATGACGGCTTGGGTACGCATGGCGGTGAATATTGCCTTTTCTTGCCCGTAGTTGCTTTCAGATGGCGGCCGGACCCGATCGGATCAAGGTGCCAGCCCCCTCTTGCGTGAATATTTCGAGAAGCATGGCATGCGAGACACGCCCGTCAAGCACGACGGCCGCCTCGCAGCCCGCCTCGACCGCGAGAACGCAGGTTTCCAGCTTGGGGATCATGCCCCCCGAAATCGTGCCATTCGCCTGCAACTCGGCAATGTCCGCCGGGCGCAGGTCGGTCAGCAGGTTGCCCTGCTTGTCGAGCACGCCGTGCACGTCGGTCAGCAGGAACAGCCGCGCCGCGCCGAGCGCGGCGGCAATCGCGCCCGCCATGGTATCGGCGTTGACGTTGTAGGTTTCGCCATCGGCGCCCGTGGCGATCGGCGCGATCACCGGGATCATGCCCGAGGCCGAAATCGTCTCGATCACGCTGGTGTCGATCCGCTCCGGCTCGCCGACATAGCCCAAGTCGACGACCCGCTCGATCAGGCTGTCGGGGTCCTTCTTGGTGCGCTGGACCTTGCGCGCGGTGACCATCTTGCCATCCTTGCCCGAGATGCCCATCGCCCGGCCGCCTGCCTTGGCGATCCAGCCCACGATCTCCTTGTTGATCGCGCCCGACAGGACCATTTCGGCGACTTGCGCGGTTTCCTTGTCGGTCACGCGCAAGCCGTCGACGAACTGGCTTTCCACGCCCACCTTCTTGAGCATCGCACCGATCTGCGGGCCGCCGCCGTGCACCACCACGGGGTTGATGCCCACCGCCTTGAGCAGGACGATGTCCTCGGCAAAGTCGTGCGCGAGTTCGGGATCGCCCATGGCGTGACCGCCATACTTTACGACGAACGTGCACCCGGCATAGCGCTGCATGTAGGGCAGTGCGTCGACGAGGGTTTCGGCTTTTGCAAGCAGAGCGGGATCGTGAGGATTCGGCATGGGCCCGCTTTACCCCTCCTGACGCGGAATTGAAGGTTTTTTATGCCCTTTTTCGTGCATGGCGCGCAAGTAACCGGCCGCCGAACGGCACATCGTGCCCAATCAGGCCCGGCGCGTGCCGTCCAGCCGCTGCCCGAGGCGCACGAAGAACAGGATCAGCGGGGGCACCATGATCGTGGAAAGCAGCAGCTTGGAGATGATCTGCCCTTCCATGATCGCCACCAGCGGCAGGTCCAGCCCGATGAACGAGATGGTGATGAAGATCACCGTGTCGACGGCTTGCGAAAGCATGCCCGCCAGCCAGGCGCGCAGCAGCAGCACCGCGCCGCGCTCCTGCCCCAGCGTCTTGCCCGCCAGCCGCGAGAAGACATAGACGTTGAGCGTCTGCGAGACGCCGTAGGAAATCAGCCCAGCGAACTGCATGCGCGCGCCCTGCCCCAGCAGCCGCGCGAAGGCTTCCTGATCGCTCCACATTTCCGAGGCCGGCGGCACGACGTGGATCACCAGCGTGATCAGCACCATCGAGACGATCAGCGGGATGAAGCCGTAGCGGATCAGCCGGTTGGCGATCGCACGGCCGTGCAGCTCGGCCACCGCGCTCGACAGCACGACGAGGAACAGGAAGGCGAAGATGCCCGATTCCACCGCCAGATCGCCCAGCACCGGCCAGTGCCCGAGCGAGGCCAGCTTGGTTCCCAGCACCCCCGCCAGCACGACGAGGCCGCCGTACAGCAGCGAGAAGATGAAGAGCGAGCGCGGAAGGGTGACGGGCGTGGCGGCGGGCTGGTTCATGACCATCCTCTAACCGCCTCGGGACAATTGCACTAGCCGTCTTGCGCATCCGCCTCTAGGTTCCGCCGATTCCCTACCTATTTCACGGAGAAGCGTGCCTCGATGCATGTCGCCTACAGCCTGTTCGGCATTGTTCTCATCATGGCGCTGGCATACCTGCTGTCGGCCAACCGCAAGGCAATCCGCCTGCGGGTCGTGGCTGCGGCGTTCACGCTGCAGGCCGGTCTTGCCGCGCTCGTACTCTACGTGCCGTTCGGAAATCGCCTGCTGCGTGGGGCGGCCGGGTGCGTGGAAAGCCTGCTCGGCTATGCCGCGGACGGCACCAATTTCCTGTTCGGCCCGCTCGCCAAGCCCGAGATCGGCGGCGCCAGTTTCGCCATTTCCGCGCTTCCGGTGATCATCTTCTTCGCCTCGCTGATCTCGGTACTCTATTATCTGGGGATCATGCAGCTGGTGATCCGCTGGATCGGCGGCGCCCTGGAAAAGGTCACCGGCATCAGCAAGGTGGAAAGCCTGTGCGCGGCCTCGAACATCTTCGTGGGCCAGAGCGAAAGCCCACTGGTGATCCGCCCCTATCTTGCCAACCTCAACCCTTCGCAGCTGTTCTGCGTGATGAGCGTGGGCCTCGCCGGTGTCGCCGGAACGATCCTGGCCGCCTACGCCTCGATGGGCATCCGCATCGACTATCTGGTGGCCGCGGCCTTCATGTCGGCACCGGGCGGGATCTTCATGGCCAAGATGATCATGCCCGATCCGATCCACGCCGCAGCGGGTCCAAGCGACGTGCACGAGGGCCACAACCCGCCCGCCGGAATGGCCGCCGCCGCGCTCAACCGCGATGACGTGACGCACCAGCCGGGTGTCCATATCGACGAGGTCGAGCCGGTCGAGCACGAGGAAGAAAAGCCCGCCAACATCATCATGGCCGCTTCGCAGGGCGCGCAGACCGGGGTCAAGCTGGCGGTGGCGGTCGGCGCGATGGTGCTCGCCTTCGTCGCGCTCATCGCGCTGGCCAACGGCATCATCGGCTCGCTGGCCAGCCTGATCGGCTACGACGGGGTGACCTTCCAGGGCCTCATCGGCTACGTCTTCGCGCCGGTGTTCTACCTGCTCGCCACGCCCGACTGGCACGAGGCGATGCAGGCGGGCAGCCTGTTCGGCACCAAGATCGTGCTCAACGAATTCGTTGCCTTCATCGAACTGGGCGGCGATGCCGGACTTTCGCCGCGCACGGTGGCAGTGGTGACCTTTGCCCTGTGCGGCTTTGCCAACTTTTCCTCGATCGCGATCCAGATGGCGGTGACCGGCAGCCTTGCCCCCAACCAACGCCCGCACATCGCGCGCATGGGGCTTCGCGCGCTGGCCGCGGGCAGCCTCTCCAACCTGATGAGCGCAGCGCTCGCGGGGCTTTTTCTTGGCCTTTCCTGAGTAAAGACGCCCAGAATTTCACGCCAATTCAAGTCGCTCGACGAAGGCACTCCCGCCTTCGTCGAGCGTTCTTGCGTACTGCGCCGTAAGACCGCATCATGAAGCCCTTCGTAACGGAGGGTGCCATGACCGATTTCGATCGACCGACTTCGACGGGTTCGAATTTCGAATTCAACAACCCGACCATCATCTGCCTGCTCTACTTCGCTTCGTTCATTACCGGCGTGACCGCGATCATCGGCGTCGTGCTGGCCTTCGTCTGGCGGGGCGAGGCCAATGCCGACTGGGAACTCTCGCACTACCAGTACCTCATCAACACGTTCTGGATCGGCCTGGTCGGCAGTATACTGGGCGCGATGCTGATCGTCGTGCTGGTCGGCGTCCTGATCCTGCCCGCAGTGTGGGTTCTGGTGATCGTGCGCACGGTGCTCAGCCTGCTCAACGCGCAGAAGCACCAGGCCATGTCCAATCCGGGGTCCTGGCTGATTTGAAGGACAAGGGGTCAGGGCCGCCACCTCCCTGCACAGCGCAAGAGAGGCAGCGCCCGCAGCCTGCGGCTCAACCGCCCGCGCGCCTGCTCTTCTCGGACCCCTTCTCGGGCTTGAGCTTCTTCTTGGGGATGCGGCTTGCGAAGTGGTCCACATCGCCCTTGGAATAGGCGTAGAGCTGTTCGATCGGCACGCGGTATTCGCGGCGCCCGTCGGTCAGCACGATGGTGTTGCCCACGACCTTCTCGACCGTCCCGATCGGCGCGCCGCTGGCTTCGACGATGGGCGTGCCGGGCGTCAGTTCGCGCGGCGAGATGTTGCGCACCATCTCGAGGTAGGGGCTCTGCTTGGCCTTGGCGATTTCCTCGGGCGTGCGCGCGATCACGCCGCTCTGGGCGTGGAGCGCGCCGGACGCGGTCGCGGCAAGGGCAAGGCTGCCCCAAAGGGCAGTGCCGAGGACGGTCTTGAAAGCGGCTTCACGCCGCATGCGAAACGGGCTCTTGCGGAGCATCTCGAAACTCCTTCACATCACAAATCAATCGCCCCGCCTGCACTCTCTCCCAAGACGTTTTCGTCCAGCCTTTACGCCGAAACACGCAAGGCCCGGCTTTGGTTGCAAAGCCGGGCCTCTCGCCTGATGTAGTGGGCCCGGCTCTGGTTGCAACGCCGGACCTCTCCCTGATCGACGGGCGGCCTGGATAGGACCTGATCCCACCCCAAGTTTGCATGGTGATGCCGGGAAACCCGCACAAGGTGCGAGCCTCACGGCTTCGCCGTAGCGTTATTCGGCCGCCTGGGTCCCTTCGAACAGGCCCGGCTCGCTGCCGTCCGCCGCATCGTCGGCCACGTCGTTGGCCTTGACCTTCTTGCGTGCGTCGAAGTTGGTCCACACGGTGTTCCAGTCACCGCGCGTGGCGCCCTTGGAGTATTCCGTCGCGCGCGTCTCGAAGAAGTTGGCGTGCTCGACGCCGTTGAGCAGCGGCTGGAGCCAGGGCAGCGGGTGTTCGTCGATCATGTAGATCGGCTTGAGACCCAGCTGGTCGAGGCGCCAGTCGGCGATGTAGCGGATGTACTTCTTGATGTCCTTGGCGGTCATGCCCGGAACCGGCCCCATCTCGAAGGCGAGATCGATGAAGTTGTCTTCCAGACGCACGGTGGTCTGGCATACGTCGGCGATGTCGTCCTTGACCGCCTTGGTCAGGCAACCGCGTTCCTTGGTGAAGGCGTGGAACATCTGGGTGATGCCCTCGCAGTGCAGCGATTCGTCGCGCACCGACCACGAAACGATCTGGCCCATGCCCTTCATCTTGTTGAAGCGCGGGAAGTTCATCAGCATCGCGAAGCTGGCGAAGAGCTGCACGCCCTCGGTGAAACCACCAAACATGGCCAGCGTGCGCGCAATGTCCTCGTCGGTGTCGACACCGAACTTCTGCAGGTAGTCGTGCTTGTCCTTGAGCTCGGCGTATTCGAGGAAGGCGCCGTATTCGCTCTCGGGCATGCCGATGGTGTCGAGCAGGTGCGAATAGGCCGCGATGTGCACCGTCTCCATGTTGGAGAAGGCGGTCAGCATCATCTTGATCTCGGTCGGCTTGAAGACGCGCGCGTACTTCTCGTGGTAGCAGTCCTGCACCTCGACGTCGGCCTGGGTGAAGAAGCGGAAGATCTGCGTCAGAAGGTTGCGCTCATGCTCGGAGAGCTTCTGCGCCCAGTCACGGCAATCCTCGCCCAACGGCACTTCCTCGGGCAGCCAGTGGAGCTGCTGCTGACGCTTCCAGTAGTCGTAGGCCCAGGGGTACTCGAAGGGCTTGTAGGTTTTACGCGCGTCGAGAAGGGGCATGGGCGAATGACTCCGATGGATCCAAAGGTGGTGTGCGTTGTGTCGCAGGACACCCCCGGCGCGCCGCGCGCGGCCCGGACATCCTGCGGCTTTATCTTGCGACCCCGGCGCGGATCGCGTCCGAAACGGGGACAGCCTCGATAACCCGATTTGCCCTGCCTTGTGCAGCCCATCCGGGATGACTTTTTCAAAGTTTGCACAGCTTTGAATCATACATCTTGATGCTGCGCAAGAGGCAGGACGCAAGACCTAGTGCACACACCGGCAGCCCCGCGCCCCGCCGCGACTCGCCGATTTGCCGCCAATGCGCGTTGCGCACGCGATTTCCCGCCCCTCGCACGGAACGCGAGGGGCCCTGGCCACGTTGAGCAAGAGAGTCACGTTGAACAAGAGACAGGCGGCGGCGCCCATCCCGCCTCCTGCCCGACGCACCGGAGAAACGCCATGACGGTCGACACCCCCTTCCCCACCGAGCCCGAAACCGCCTGGACGACGGTCGCTGGAACCATCCGCAAGGGCATGAACGTGATCGACGCTGAAGGCACGTGCCTCGGGCAGGTCGAAACGCTGGTCGGCGACGAGGTCATGCTTGCGGGTGACGGCGGCCACGGGTTCATCGCGCTCAGCCAGATCGACGGCGTGGGCGAGAAAGGCGTGCTGCTGTCCGATCGCGGCGACGCCATGTTCGGCATGGCGTCCTGACCGGACACGGCGCGCGGCGCTTCCCATCCTGAGACGCGAAGGCCCCGCGGCGCACACCGCGAGGCCTTCGTGTTTTAGCGCAGGGCAAGGCGCCCAAGGCGCCTTGCCGCTCAAAGACTGTTTTAATTGGCTGCACCGGCCTCAAACACGCGCCTACTTCCAGAACCAGCGCGGGCTGAGCTTGCGGCTCTTGCGGTTCTGCCACATCTGGACATAGAGCCAGATGCCCGAGATCGAGAAGAACACCAGCGCCAGCCCCGAAAGCACCGAGATCGCGGTGCCGATCGGCCCGAAGGTCTCGCCCGAGTGGAGGTGGTGGAACAGGCCGACCATGCCACGGATGCCCGAACTGTCCCCGCGCGGCGGCATGCAGCGCCAGCCCTCGGGGCACTGGAAACCGGCAGGCGGGGTTGCGGCGGCCTGGCTCGCCGCCTCGGACGCGCCCGAAGGCCACAGCACTGCGACCTGGCTGAGCACGCCGGTCACGGCGATCCACAACATGAAGATTCCAAAGAAAACCGATACCCAGCGGTGCCACTTGCGCATGTTCGAAAGACCCCTTGATGATGTCACACTACGCCTCCTGACAAGCCGATCAGACCGCCCTGTCGCAAGCATCAAATTGTCTCAATTGGTAAAATAACGCCGATATCCGCAGGTCGTGGCGGATCTGCGATGAACTCAGGAACGCCGCTGCACCCCTGCCCGTTACATTGATGACGCCTCGCAAGAGGCACCAACGACAGACAGGAGAGAGATCTATGTTCGAGAAGCTGCGCATCCGCGAGCACATGGAAGTCGCCGACGCCAACGGCCAGCACGTGGGCACGGTCGACGATGTGGCGAACGACCAGATCAAGCTGACCCGTACCGACAGTTCGGACGGCCAGCACCACTTCCTCGCGATGGAAAACGTCGACCGGATCGACGACAACCGGGTCTACCTCAAGGCTGGCACCCCCATCCCGATGGGCGTAGGCGCGAACTGACACCGCGCGCGGTGCCGGACACCCTCCCCGGCACCGCAGCGAGCCCCGGCTTTTTCCGCCAGGGAAAGGCCGGGGTTTTTCGCGTCTTCGAAGCGTTCGTGACCGTAAGGAAAGGAGCCCGAGGGCCATCGCCCTCGGGCTCCCCAACTGTCGACCTCACCTCTCTTGCGCCACGTTGGCGAAGAAAGGTGAGGTCGACAGTTGGGGGTCAAGGGGTGGTAACCCCTTGAATCCTCTTTCCCTTAAACCCGAAACGGCGGACCTGCATTGCGCAGGCCCGCCGTTCGGATGTGCGTTTGCAGCCAGGCCTTACTGGCAGGCGAGGCACTCGTCGTAGTCGGTCGTCTCGCCGATCTCGAACTTGGGGGCGACGGCGGTGTTGTCCGCCTCGACCCCGCCCGAGCCGGCAAAGCCTGCGCGCTGCACCGACTTCGAGCGCAGGTAGTAGAGCGACTTGATGCCCTTTTCCCACGCCTGGTAGTGGAGCATCAGGAGGTCCCACTTGTCGACGTCGGCCGGGATGAACAGGTTCAGCGACTGCGCCTGATCGATGTAGGGGGTGCGATCGCCCGCGAATTCGAGCAGCCAGCGCTGGTCGATCTCGAAGCTGGTCTTGAACACCGCCTTTTCCTCGGGGCTGAGGAAATCGAGATGCTGGACCGAACCGCCATGCTCGAGGATCGAGTTCCACACATTGGTGGAATCCTTCGACTTTTCAGCCAGCAGCTTCTTGAGGTAGGGGTTTTCGACCACGAACGAGCCCGACAGCGTCTTGTGGGTGTAGATGTTGGCCGGGATCGGCTCGATGCAGGCCGAGGTGCCGCCGCAGATGATCGAGATCGACGCGGTCGGCGCGATCGCCATCTTGCAGCTGAAACGCTCCATCACGCCCTGGTCGGCGGCGTCGGGGCACGGCCCGCGCTCCTTGGCCAGCATCATCGAGGCCTCGTTGGCCTTCTGGTTGATGTACTGGAACATCTGGAGGTTGAAGGCCTTGGCCATCGCGCTTTCGAAGGCGATGTTCTTCTTCTGCAGGTACGAGTGGAAGCCCATGACGCCCATGCCCACCGAACGCTCGCGCGCGGCGGAATACTTGGCGCGGGCCATCTCGTCGGGCGCACGCTCGATGAAGTCCTGCAGGACGTTGTCGAGGAAGCGCAGCACGTCTTCGACGAAGCGCTTCTCGCCCTTCCACTCTTCCCAGGTCTCCAGGTTGAGCGAGGAGAGGCAGCACACCGCGGTACGGTCATTGCCCAGGTGATCGCGGCCGGTAGGCAGCGTGATTTCCGAGCACAGGTTCGAGGTCGAGACCTTGAGCCCCAGATCGCGGTGATGCTTGGGCATCATGCGGTTCACGGTATCGGAGAAGACGAGGTAGGGCTCGCCGGTGCGCAGGCGCACTTCGACCAGCTTCTGGAACAGCGAGCGCGCATCGATCGAGTTGCGCACGGTGCCGTCCTTGGGGCTGCGCAGCGCAAATTCGCGCCCGTCGCGCACCGCCTCCATGAACTCGTCGGTCAGGAGCACGCCGTGGTGCAGGTTAAGCGCCTTGCGGTTGAAGTCGCCCGTGGTGGTGCGGATCTCGAGGAATTCCTCGATCTCGGGGTGCGACACGTCGATATAGCACGCGGCCGAACCGCGGCGCAGCGAGCCTTGCGAGATCGCCAGGGTCAGCGAGTCCATCACGCGCACGAAGGGGATGATGCCGCTGGTCTTGCCGTTCAGGCCGACCGGCTCACCGATGCCGCGCACGTTGCCCCAGTAGGTGCCGATGCCGCCGCCGCGCGAGGCGAGCCAGACGTTTTCGTTCCAGGTGTTGACGATGCCTTCCAGGCTGTCCTCGACCGAGTTGAGATAGCACGAGATCGGCAGGCCGCGCCCGGTGCCGCCGTTCGAGAGAACGGGCGTCGCGGGCATGAACCAGAGCTTGGAGATGTAGTCGTAGAGACGCTGCGCGTGCTCGGCATCGTCGGCATAGGCGTCGGCGACGCGCGCGAAGAGGTCCTGGTACTTCTCGTTGGGAAGCAGGTAGCGGTCCTCGAGCGTGTTCTTGCCGAAATCGGTCAGCAGCGCATCGCGGCTTTCATCGGTCACGACCGTGAAACGGCGCGGGTTGATGGTCTTGGAATCCGACTTGGCCGGATCCTTGTCCAGTTGCTTGCCGGCCGATGCAGCGCCCGCCAGGGCGGCGCTGGCCATGTCAGCGATTGTCATTGCGATTGCCGGGCTTCCGCCCGTCTCCTTGTTCGAGTTGTTCGAGTTCCCGGTCCTGGACGAACCCGCTTTACCACCGACGCTGACGCCCGAGTTGCCTGCACCGCTGTCATCAAGGTCCGCGCTGTCGACCCGACTGCCGCTTTCGTTCCTGAAATCCACGTGTTCGCCCCATATGATTGCGGCGCTGCCCCGAAAAAGACAGCGCGCCTGCGTTCCGCACCGGGAGCGAACCTGCCTGCGAGCCAATCAACCAGGGGTTCCGCGCCCCGCCTGACACACTCGGGACAAAAAAAGAACAAAACTGCCCTGTCCGACCCGGCAGCGCCAGGGGGAGGCGAACATCCAGACCCCGAAAATCGCTTTCGCAGTCCTGCACGGAAAAATCCGCACCCGATCAAGGTCTAGAGGTTCGGCTACCGAAGCGCCACAACCCATAGTGCCGTTTCTGAGTTGAGACGCAAGAGGGCCCACAAGAGAGACGGCCCGCCGCTCTGGACAGGTGCATCAGGCGCGACGCGTGGAATTTCCTCGCTCTGCCAGATTGCAAGGTCCCATCTCGGCCTGTGTGACACTTTTTTTCCACAAAATTTGCCGACGAACCGAATCAGACTTGCGACGAAACGAGTCGCAGTTTCGTCAAAGTCAAGGCCACGACCCACAAGGTCTGACCCAAACGATGCGTTTTCGACACCATATCTTGTCCCGCCTGAAACCGATGAACCGCACCCCGCCGCAGCACACCGCCTTCGCCACGCCCCCGGTCGAGCCACCGGCCACGCCCGCCGAGAATCGCGGGCCGGGGCTGGATTTGCGTGCAACCGCCTTGCCTGCCACGAATTTCCCCTCATGCTGCACGGCAGACCAACACGAAGGAACCTGGACATGTTCAACATCATCGGCGCGATCATCAGCGGCCTGGTCATCGGCGCGCTGGCGCGCTGGTTCTATCCCGGCACCGTGGAGATGTCCTGGATCGCCACGATCCTGCTGGGCATCGGCGGCTCGCTGGTGGCCGGGCTCGTCACCTCGCGCGCGAGCCGCGACTTCAACCGCGCCGGCTGCCTCGCCTCGATCCTGGGCGCGATGGCGCTGATCTTCCTGGGCCACGTGCTGCATATCGGCATGTAACGCATAGCCCAGGGAGAGCGCCGGGCGCTCCCCTTGCACCATCCCCGGCGCCCCTTCTCAGGGCACGATGCTCAGGGCCCGATGCTCAGGGCACAAGCACGGTATCGTGCGGCTCCGCGCTCGACTGCGGGAAATCGAGCGTGAAATGCAGCCCCCGGCTTTCATGGCGCTTGAGCGCCGAGCGCACGATCAGTTCGGCCGACTGGAGCAGGTTGCGCAGCTCGATGAGGTCGGTCGAGACACGAAAGTGCCGGTAGTATTCCTCGATCTCGGTGTTGAGCATCTGGATGCGGTGCATGGCGCGTTCGAGCCGCTTGGTGGTGCGCACGATGCCCACGTAGTTCCACATGAAGCGGCGGATCTCGGTCCAGTTCTGCTTGATGACGACTTCCTCGTCGGGTTCGCTCACCCGGCTCTCGTCCCAGGCCAGGACCGGCGGCGGCGCGTCGAAGGCGTCCCAATGGTCAAGGATGTGGCTGGCCGCCGCGTCGCCGAACACGAAGCATTCGAGCAGCGAGTTCGACGCCAGGCGGTTGGCCCCGTGCAGACCGCTCTCGGTGCACTCCCCCGCGGCATAGAGGCCGGGCAGGTCGGTCTTGCCGTCGAGGTCTACCAGCACGCCGCCGCACGTGTAGTGCTGCGCAGGCACCACCGGGATCGGCTCGCGGGTCATGTCGATACCCAGTTCGAGCAGCTTCTCATGGATGTTGGGAAAGTGCTCGCGCACGAACTCGCTGGGCTGGTGACTGATGTCCAGGTGCACGAAATCGAGCCCGTAGCGCTTGATCTGATCGTCGATCGCGCGCGCCACGATGTCGCGCGGGGCCAGTTCGGCGCGCTCATCGTAATCGGGCATGAAGCGGTGGCCGGTAACCGGATGAAGCAGCCGCCCACCCTCGCCGCGCACCGCTTCGGTGATGAGGAAGTTCTTGACCTCAAGATTGTAGAGGCAGGTCGGGTGGAACTGCATCATCTCCATGTTGGAGACCCGCGCGCCCGCACGCCAGGCCATGGCGATGCCATCGCCTGTAGCCCCGCGCGGCGCGGTGCTGAACTGGTAGACGCGCCCGGCCCCGCCGGTCGCCAGGATCGTGGCGCGCGCGGTGTGGGCCTCGACCTTGCCGGTCCGCTCGTCGAGCGCGTAGACGCCCCAGACCCGCCCCGAGCCGGAATAGCGCATTTCATGACGCCCGGTGATGAGATCGATGCACGACTGGCCGGGCAACAGGGTGATGTTCGGATGGGCGTGCGCGGCGCGCAGCAGCGCCTGTTGCACCGCCCAGCCCGTGGCATCGTTGACGTGCACGATGCGCCGGTGCGAATGGCCGCCCTCGCGGGTGAGATGCAGCGCGCCGCCCTCGGTGTTGAAGGGCACGCCCAGCTCCTGCAGCCGGGCGATCGCATGCGGCGCGCGTTCGATCACGAATTCCACCGTCTCACGCCGGTTGAGCCCGGCCCCGGCGACCATCGTGTCGCGGATATGCTCCTCGAAGGTATCGCCCTGGTCGAGCACGGCCGCGATGCCACCCTGCGCCCAGGCGGTCGATCCGCCGTCGAGTCCACCCTTGGCCAGAACCAGTACCTTGAGCCGTTCGGCCAGGGCCAGGGCGGCGGTCAGTCCGGCTGCGCCGGACCCGATGACGATGGCATCGAACGCCACCTCGACTCTTGCGTTATCCTGCATCCGGCTCCCTTGCCGGGAGAATCAATTAATCGCAAGATATCTGCGACCTACCTCGGTCCATTGTTGCAATACGGCATTAGAACCAATATAGACGTAATTATCAGTACGGAAGTTAACTGACTGCAGGCGGGGCGTACACAGCCTTTCGGGTCTATAACAAAAAACGCTTGTAAACTATTCAAAATAGCAAGTCCCCTCGATTCCGCAGAGCGCAATTTTCAAGAAATACGCTTGCAGAATGCCGCCTATATCTGCACGTTTTGAAAATTAAAAATGCTTCCCTGCCGAAGCGATCACGTGTTCTTGCTGTCGCACCCAGAGAACAAAGACCGTTATGTCCAAGACTTCGACATTACATTCAAAACGCTCCGCGTCGGCTCGTTTTCCATTGTGCTGGTTCAATCGCCACACCCCCATCCGCGAGATGGCCCACTGGGACGGCAGCCATTTCGTGTCCGAATGCAAACGTTGCGGAACGCCCATTCGCCGCAAAAAACGGGGAATCTGGCTTAAGGACTGGCTGTCTCAGGACGATTCGTAACCCCCGCGCGCCCGGCATCACCCCGGCCGATTCTTGACCCGTAATGGAGCGATTTCAGGCCGGATTCGCCACCGATGCGGCTCCGAAGCCATTTTTTTTCGCCGAGGCATCGCGCTGCAACGCAGCATCCCTCCGCCAAGAGCTCAGCCACTATTTGCAATCGTTGCCTATAGCTCCCCAGAGCGCCCCCGCAAAACTTCACGCGCGCAAGAAGACCCGCAAGAACAGACCCGACGGACACCGCCTCGCACGCCCGCAGATACCGCAGATGCACAGCCCCGAAAAAAGGGGATCACCCCCGACCGAAACGCGGTGGGTCACCCCAGACTGCACCGGGCGTGTCTCATCGCCGCGTCACATCAGCCCGCACAGCGCCTCAGCCCGCCAGGCGCCTGATGCACCGGCACACGGCAGCCTGGTATCAGACCGCCACGGACGCGGTGAGGCGCACGAAGACGTCTTCAAGGTCGGCTTCCTTGGTCGTCACATCGACCACCGAGAAGCCCTGCGCCTGCAAGGCCGAAAGCAGCTCGCCGGCGTTCGCCTTGTCCTTGTTGTAGGTAATCTCCAGCCCGTGCTCACCCACCGCCTGGCAGCGGATGAAGCCGGGATGGCTGGGCAGGTCCACCACCGGATTGGCCAGCGTGAGCAGCAGCACTTTCTCGCGCGCCATGCCCACCAGTTCGCGGGTGGGCTTGTTGGCGATCAGCTCGCCATGATTGATGATCGCGATGCGATCGCACAGCTCCTCGGCCTCTTCGAGGTAGTGCGTGGTGAGCACGATCGTCACCCCTTCGCGGTTCATCTCGGTGACCAGTTCCCACAGCTGGCGGCGCAGTTCGACATCGACGCCCGCGGTCGGCTCATCGAGCACGAGCACCGGCGGCTGGTGGACCAGCGCCTTGGCGATCAACAGGCGGCGCTTCATGCCGCCCGACAGGCTGCGCGCATAGGCATCGCGCTTGTCGGCAAGATGGACCGCGCGCAGCAATTCCTCGGAACGGCGCAGATGCTTGACCACACCGTAGAGCCCGGCCTGGTTCTCGAGCACTTCGTAAGGCGTGAAGAAGGGGTCGAAGACGATTTCCTGCGGCACGATGCCGATCGCGCGCTTGGCGTTGCGCTGGTCGCGATCAATATCGAACCCCCAGATATCGACACTGCCCGACGTCTTGCGCACGAGCCCGGCCATGATGTTGATCAGCGTGGACTTGCCCGCACCGTTGGGGCCAAGCAGGCCGAAGATCTCACCCTGCGGCACATCGAAGCTCACCCCCTTGAGCGCGAGCTTCGCCTCTCCGCCGCCCGCCGGTGCGTAGCGCTTGACGAGATCGCGGATCGAAATGGCGGGATTTGCAGGGCTGGAAGCTGTCATGGCGCCCATTTGGGATACCTTGGCGACAAGGTAAAGCCTCCAGATGCGTCTGCCGCCACGAAAACCGGCCCCGCCGCTCCGACTTCGCCCGCCCCCTCCCCTGCGCAGCCCATGCAGCGCCGCGCAACTGCCGCATCCCCCTTACGCAATCGAGCGGCGACGTTTGGTGCTGGAAATCGCCCCCGCTCGCTGATAAAGGCACGGCTCATGACGAACACGCCCGAAACCGTATTCACCGATTCCCACCGCGTCTCGTGCGATGGCGCCACCGACATCCGCGGCGGAGCGGCCCTTGGCCACCCGCGCGTATGGCTCGAAATCGACGAAAAAGGCTATGTCGAGTGCGGCTATTGCGATCGCCGCTTCGTCCTCAAGGGCGGCCCGGCCGACCAGCAGGCGGCCTGAAGGACGCCCCGGAAAAGGCGCTGAGGGCGCCCGTTCCGGCAGATCTTTCCTGTTCCTCTAAAAGCGCGGCCCGTGCGAACGACCGGTTCGCGCGGATGCTTGGCGTCTGGGCGCCCGCAACCGGCCAGGCGCACCACCCCCACGCATCCGTTCCGGCAGGAATTGGTGCGCGGTGCCTTTCGCCGCCCCGACTTGGCGCCTATATGGAAAGCCATGTCTTCTTCCGCTGACCCCCGCTCGCTGCTCTACCGCCACCTCACGCCCGACGATGCGACGGCGCTGGCCGCCGAAACGCTGCGCGCGTGCGACGACGGCGAACTCTACCTGCAGTTCATGGCGAGCGAGGCCTTCGGGTTCGACGATGGGCGGCTCAAGACCGCCGACTATTCGCGCGATGCGGGCTTTGGCCTGCGCGGGGTGTCGGGCGAAATGACCGGCTTTGCCCACGCCAACGAGATTTCCGCCAAGGCCATTCGCCGCGCGGGCGAAACACTGCGCCTGCTCGATCCGGCGACCGGCCCCAAGGCACCGCCGCCGATCCGCTCCAACCGCCACCTCTATACCGACGCCTCCCCGCTCGACCTCATCGGCTTTGCCGAGAAGGTGAAGCTGCTCGAAACGATCGATGCCGCCGCGCGCGCGCGCGATCCACGCGTCGCCCAGGTCAGCGCCAGCCTTTCGGGTTCGTGGTCGGTGGTCGAAATCGTGCGGCCCGACGGCTTCATCGCCACCGACGTGCGCCCGCTGGTGCGCCTTTCGGTGTCGATCGTCGCGCAAAGCAACGGACGGCGCGAAACCGGATCGTTTGGCCTCGGCGGACGCTGGCTCTACGATGACCTGTTCCAGCCCGAAAACTGGAACCGGGCGATCGACGGCGCGCTCGAACAAGCGCTGGTAAACCTGGAAAGCATCGATGCCCCTGCGGGCGAGATGACCGTCATCATGGCGCCCGGCTGGCCCGGCGTGATCCTCCACGAAGCCGTCGGCCACGGGCTCGAGGGCGATTTCAACCGCAAGGGCACCTCGGCCTTTTCGGGCCGCATCGGGGAGCGCGTGGCGGCCCCCGGGGTGACCATCGTCGACGACGGTTCGATCGCGGACCGGCGCGGTTCGCTCAGCATCGACGACGAAGGCACCCCCACGCAGGAAACCGTGCTGATCGAGGACGGCATTCTCAAGGGCTACATGCAGGACCGCCTCAACGCCCGCCTCATGGGCGTTGCCCCTACCGGCAACGGGCGGCGCGAGAATTACGCCCACGCCCCCATGCCGCGCATGACCAACACCTTCATGAAGGCGGGCAACGACGATCCGGCCGAACTGCTCAGCCGCATCAAGAAGGGCATCTACACCAAGAACTTCGGCGGCGGGCAGGTCGACATCGTGTCGGGCAAGTTCGTGTTCTCCTGCACCGAGGCCTATCTGGTCGAGAATGGCAAGATCGGCGCGCCAATCAAAGGGGCGACGCTGATCGGCGACGGTCCCTCGGTGCTCACCCGCGTCACCGGGATCGGCAACGACCTCGAACTCGATCGCGGCATCGGCGTGTGCGGCAAGGGTGGACAGAGCGTGCCCGCCGGCGTCGGCCAGCCCACGCTGGTGGTCGAAGGCCTGACCGTGGGCGGAACCGCCTGATCCGCCACCGGCCGTGCTCGTGCGGCGCCACCGATGCGCCGATCCGGCGGGCGCCGTGTCGATTTTCGGCACCGCGGTCAGGCTGTGTTCAGTTCTGGCCCCTAGGATTGCTCCGGAAGGGGACCTCATGATGGAGCAGAAGATCATGAAATCCGCAATCGCCGCGCTGGTTACCGGTCTCGCCACGGCCACGCTGGCTCTCGCGCCCGCCGCGCAGGCCAAGCCCAAGCTGACCGGTGAGGAACAGCTCGCCAAGATGCTTGAGGGACGCACCGCCGGAAAGCCGGTCAACTGCATCCCCTATTCGCGCACCAACGATGCGACCGTCATCAAGAAAACCGCGATCGTCTACCGTTCGGGCAGCACGCTCTACGTCAACCGCCCAACCAACGCCGACCTGCTGGACGATGACGACATTCTCGTCACGAGGCTGTGGGGCTCACAGCTGTGCAGCGTCGATACGATCCAGCTGCACGATCGCATGTCGCCCAGCATGTGGCGCGGCTTCGTGGGCCTGCGCGAATTCGTGCCCTACCGCAAGGGCAAGTAAACAAAGCCTTTTCAACGAACCCCTGCAGAAGCGGTCGCGAGTCTCTCGTGGCCGCTTTTGCATCGACCGGGGCCGGTGGCAAGCGCCCGTGCCCATCGGCCACGGGCAAACCCCATCCGCCGATGTGCGGTGCCCGGCCCTGCCGATTCGTCAAACGTCTGCCCGCTACCCTCTCCTCGAGAGGGAGTATCCGCGTGACGAAAGCTTTGACACTGCCAGGCCTGGCGGCCTTGCTCGGCGCCTGCACGCCTGGCCCCGCTGCTTATATTCTCGAATGCAACGGCACCCAGACCTTCGACTGGGGCGGCCAGTCGGCAACCAGCATGACCACGCTCTATTATCGCATCGACGAACAGCGCGCCGCGATCTTCGGGCAAAAACCGGGCGGCCAGATGGACAACGTGTGCCGCAGCAGCTGCGCGGACATGCAGTTCACCCCCGCAACGATCGCCTGGACCGACGTGAGCGAGGACGGCGAAGGCCATTCGACCCGCATTGCCACGCGGCTCGAACGCGCCAGCGGAGAGCTGACCATCCGCACCGAAAGCCACCAGGACGGCGCTTCGGGAAGCGAGACGACGCTGGAAGGCTCCGGCTTCTTCCACTGCCACACCGTCCCCACGATCCCGCAGGCCCCCTCCACGGCCAACTGAGCGCGCAGGCAGCGCCAGATCGCGCGCTCCAACAACAAAGGGCGGCCCTGATGGACCGCCCCCTGTTCTTGGCAATGGTGTCTTTCGACTCTGACGTCGGAATCCGAAATCAGACCAGGGTCAGAGCAACGAGCAGAGCGCTCGTGCCCAGAGCCGCCGCGACACCGACGGTGCGGTGAAGAAGGGTCATAATCGATACTCCTGCGAACACGTGATCGTGTTTCGTGCTTTTCGTTTTACCGCTCTCCAGCGGCGGTTCACCGCTGGGGCAGGAGTGGCCAAATAGACCTCTGCGGAATTTCCGCAAATTACAAAGCAACAATCTTGCTTGCACTTTACGCAATTAGTAGAGAATAAAATTGCGCAAGCGTACCCGGCAAAAATGCCACGAATCCGCCAGAAAATAATACATTCCCGGAAAAATGCATGGACGACATGGCCACCCAGCGCCGCGGAGCGAGCCCCTTTCATGCAGTTCATGCACCTCAAGCGCGGCGCGTTCCCGCAAAGGGCTGCGAATGGCGCGGCAGGCAAAAAGGCCCGCGCCTTGCCTGAACCCGAAACGCAAAAGGGCCCGCGCCTTGCCTGAGCCCGAACGCAAAAAGGCCCGCGTCTTGCGCGGGCCTTCCTGATGTTCACGGTCGCTGGGCGCCGCTGTCGGGGCGAGGCGCGATCACTCCCACTCGATCGTGCCGGGCGGCTTCGAGGTGTAGTCGTAGACCACCCGGTTGATGCCCTTCACCTCGTTGATGATGCGCGTGGCGACACGGCTGAGGAAGGCGGCGTCGAAGGGATAGATGTCGGCGGTCATGCCGTCGGTCGAAGTCACCGCACGCAGCGCGCAGACGCTGTCGTAGGTGCGCCCGTCGCCCATCACGCCCACGGTCTTGACCGGCAGCAGCACCGCGAAGGCCTGCCAGATCGCATCGTAGAGCCCGGCATTGCGGATTTCCTCGAGGTAGATCGCGTCGGCCTTGCGCAGGATGTCGCAACGCTCGCGGGTGACTTCGCCCGGAATGCGGATGGCCAGGCCCGGCCCCGGAAAGGGGTGGCGGCCGACGAAGATCTCGGGCAGGCCCAGTTCACGCCCCAACGCGCGCACTTCGTCCTTGAACAGTTCGCGCAAGGGTTCGACGAGCTTCATGTTCATGCGCTCGGGCAGGCCGCCCACGTTGTGGTGGCTCTTGATGGTGACCGAGGGACCGCCGGTGAACGAAACCGATTCGATCACGTCGGGATAGAGCGTGCCCTGGGCAAGGAACTCGGCACCGCCGATCTTCTTCGCCTCGTCCTCGAACACGTCGATGAAGGTCTTACCAATGAACTTGCGCTTCTTCTCGGGGTCGGTGACACCCTCGAGCCCCTTGAGGAACAGCGTCGAGGCGTCGACGTGGACCAGCGGGATGTTGTAGTGGCCGCGAAACAGGCTGACGACCTGCTCGGCCTCGCCCATGCGCAGGATGCCACCGTCAACGAAGACGCAGGTCAGCTGATCGCCGATCGCTTCGTGGATGAGAAGCGCGGCCACCGCCGAATCGACGCCGCCCGAAAGCCCGCAGATCACGCGGCCGTTGCCGACCTGTTCGCGGATTTCGGCGATCTTGGTCTTGCGGAACTCGGCCATGGTCCAGTCCCCGGCGAGGCCGCAGACGTGGCGCACGAAGTTCTTGAGCAGCTTGCCGCCATCGGGTGTGTGCACGACTTCGGGGTGGAACTGCATCGCGTAGATGCGCTTCTCGTCGTTGGCGATCACCGCGAAGGGCGCGCCCGGCGAGGCAGCGACCGGACGGAAGCCGTCGGCCAGCTTCGTCACCTTGTCGCCGTGGCTCATCCAGACCTGATGCTTCTCACCCTTCTTCCACATCCCGTCGAAGAGCGCGCAGTCATCCTGGATCTCGATGAAGGCACGGCCAAATTCGCCCGAATCGCCCAGCGTCACTTCGCCGCCCAGCTGGTGCATGAGCGACTGCTGGCCGTAGCAGATGCCCAGGATCGGGCGGCCGCTCTCGAGGATCGCTGCGGGGATGCGCGGCCCGTCCTCGTCGAGAACCGAGGCGGGCGAGCCCGACAGGATGATCCCCACGGGGTTCATGCGCTCGAAGGCTTCGGCCGCATTGGTGAAGGGCGCGATCTCGGAGTACACGCCGGCTTCACGGACGCGGCGTGCGATCAACTGGGTCACCTGGCTGCCGAAATCGACAATCAGGACCGATTCAGTGGTCTGGATGCTCATGGTCGGCCGATAGTCGCAAGGCTTGGCGCTGTCCACCCACTGCGAACAGCTAAACCGGGCAATACGCAAAGCTGCCGGAGTTTGGCGGCCAGACCGCCGCCGTATTGGCCTAAAGGACAAGAGACACGCCAAATCGCTCGGCTTGTCGGCTGCGATGAAGTGGCGTACCTTTGCGGCGAGCCGGGAAAACCGGCCGTTTTTTGGGAAAAACAGAGGAGGATGCGATGACGCTTGTCGAAAAATCGATCGGCTTTGCGGCGGCTTTGGCGATTTGTTCGCTGGCTTTTGCCCTGACCCTGACCTGAGGCGCACCCGCGCAAAGACCCGCCCGGCACGCGAATGCACGGCCGGTGCGGACCTGTTGAATTGACGACTTAGCCTTGAAAAGCGACTGGGCGGCCCGCCAGGACCGCCCTTTTCGCGTGCCCCATGCGCCCGCGCGCGCCACCCCCGCGCGACCCACCCCTGGCGCGCACGCCCCGCTTTGTGGAAAAGGCGGCGCCGCGCGCGCGGTTTTGCTTGGGTTTACCCTTTGCGGTGCTTATAGACTTTGCCATGGCTAGCGAACCCGAAGACACCAAGAACCACAACTCCTACGGCGCCGATTCGATCAAGGTCCTCAAGGGCCTCGATGCGGTCCGCAAGCGTCCGGGCATGTACATCGGCGACACCGACGATGGTTCGGGCCTGCACCACATGGTCTTCGAAGTCTCGGACAACGCGATCGACGAAGCGCTCGCCGGGCACTGCGATCTCGTCCTGATCGAGCTCAACGCCGATGGTTCGGTTTCGGTCGAGGATAACGGCCGCGGCATCCCGGTCGACCTGCACAAGGAAGAAGGCGTCTCGGCGGCCGAGGTCATCATGACCCAGCTCCACGCCGGCGGCAAGTTCGAGAACACCTCGGACGACAACGCCTACAAGGTCTCGGGCGGCCTGCACGGCGTGGGCGTCTCGGTGGTCAACGCGCTATCCGAATGGCTCGAGCTGACCATCTGGCGCGACGGCAAGGAGCACTGGATGCGCTTCGAGCACGGCGATGCCGTGGCCGCGCTGATCGTCAAGGGCGAGGCCCCCAGGGTCGAGCGCAACGCCGATCCCGATGGCTACAAGAAGGGCACGCGCGTCACCTTCCAGGCCAGCCACGATACCTTCAAGAACGTCACCGAGTTCGATTTCGAAAAGCTGGAGCGCCGCTACCGCGAACTGGCCTTCCTCAACTCGGGCGTGCGCATCCAGCTACGCGACTTGCGCGGCGAGGAACCGGCGCAGCACGACCTCTACTACGAAGGCGGCATCGGCGCCTTCGTGCAGTACCTCGATCGTACCAAGCAGGCGCTGATGCCCGACCCGATCGCCATTTCGGCGGACAAGGACGGCATCGGCATCGAGGTGGCGTTGCAGTGGAACGATTCGTACTACGAAAACGTCCTGACCTTCACCAACAACATCCCCCAGCGCGACGGCGGCACCCACCTCGCCGCCTTCCGCGCGGCGCTGACCCGCACGCTCAACGGCTACGCCGAACGCGCCGGCCTGCTCAAGAAGGAGAAGGTCACGCTGTCGGGTGACGACATGCGCGAAGGGCTCACCGCGATCGTCTCGGTCAAGCTGCCCGACCCCAAGTTCTCCAGCCAGACCAAGGACAAGCTGGTCTCCTCCGAAGTTCGCCAGCCGCTCGAAAGCCTGATGAGCGAGAAGATGAGCGAATGGCTGGAGGAAAACCCCGCCACCGCCAGGGCCATCGTCCAGAAGGTGATCGACGCCGCCGCCGCGCGCGAAGCGGCGCGCCGCGCGCGCGAACTGACCCGCCGCAAGGGCGTGATGGACATCGCCAGCCTGCCGGGCAAGCTGGCCGACTGCCAGGAGCGCGATCCCTCGCTGTGCGAACTGTTCCTGGTCGAGGGCGATTCGGCAGGCGGTTCCGCCAAGCAGGGCCGCGACCGCAAGACCCAGGCGATCCTGCCGCTCAAGGGCAAGATCCTCAACGTCGAGCGTGCCCGGTTTGACCGCATCATTTCCTCCAAGGAAGTCGGCACGCTGATCCAGGCCATGGGCACGGGCATCCGCGACGATTTCAACCTGGAAAAGCTGCGCTACCACAAGATCGTCATCATGACCGACGCCGACGTCGACGGCGCGCACATCCGCACCCTGCTGCTGACCTTCTTCCACCGCCAGATGCCCGACATCATCCGCGCCGGGCACCTGTTCATCGCGCAGCCCCCGCTCTACAAGGTCGCCAAGGGCCGCAGCGAGGTTTACCTCAAGGACAACGCCGCGCTCGACCGCTATCTGGTCGAAGCCGGGCTCAGCGGCCGCGTGCTCGAAACCGCGGGCGGCGCGCGCATGGGCCAGGATCTGGAAATGCTGGTCGAACACGCGATCCGCATGCGCAACCTGATGGCCTTCGTGCCGCGCCGGTACGACAGTTCGATCATCGAGGCGCTGGCGCTCTCAGGCGCCTTCGCGCTCGACCTGTCGACCACCGAACGCGCAGCGGCCTACGCCCGCACGGCCGAGTGGCTGCAGTTCTCGGACAGCGAGGCCAAGTGGTCGGTGACGCCGACCGAAGGCGGCGCGCTCGACATCAATCGCGTCTGGCGCGGGGTGACTGACAACCACAAGATCGAAGCCGCCTTCCTCACCAGCGCCGAGGCGCGCAAGCTGGCCAAGCTCGCCGCCGAACACGCCGAGGTCTATTCCTCGGTCTCGCGTCTGGTGCGCGCCACCGCGATCTCGGCCGAGGACGCGGAGGCCGAAGGCGAGGACGAGGTCCAGCGCCCGACCGCCGATGCCGATGCCATCGCGCGCCCCAGCCAGCTGCTCGAAAAGGTCCTCGCCACCGGGCGCAAGGGCCTGTCGATCCAGCGCTACAAGGGCCTTGGCGAAATGAACGCCGAGCAGCTCTGGGAAACCACGCTCGATCCCGAGAACCGCGCCCTGCTCCAGGTCAAGGTCGAGGATGCCGACGTCACCGACGAGATCTTCACCCGCCTGATGGGCGACGTGGTCGAACCGCGCCGCGACTTCATCCAGGAAAACGCGCTCAATGTCGCCAACCTCGACATCTGACGCCAGGCTTCAGGCTTGAAGGACAAGGACAACGGGCGGGATGGTCGGCAACGACTGTCCCGCTTTTGTCATGCGGGCGACCTAGAGCGAGGATCATGGACAATGCCCTTCTTTCGCGCCGCTCACTTTTGGGGACCTCGCTGGCCGTGACGGCGATGGGCGCAGCCACCTCGGCACAAGGTAGAACCTCCGGCAAGACGCCCGCACGCGACACGCAAAAGCCACTGGTCATCGGCCATCGCGGCGCCTGCGCGCACCGCCCTGAACACACGCTCGCCTCTTACGCCAAGGCGATTGCCGACGGCGCCGACTTCATCGAGCCCGATCTGGTCTCGACCCGCGACGGCGTGCTGATCGCCCGGCACGAAAACGCGATCACCGAAACCACCGACGTCGCCAGTCGTCCCGAATTCGCCGATCGCAAGACCACCAAGGTGATCGACGGCGAGGCCCTGACCGGCTGGTTCACCGAGGATTTCACGCTGGCCGAAATCAAGCGGCTGCGCGCGGTCGAACGGCTCGGCGCGCTGCGCCCCGAAAGCCAGGGTTACGACGGCCAGTTCCAGGTCGTGACGTTCGAGGAAATCGCCGATTTCCTCGCCGCCGAAGCCGCCGCGCATGGGCGGACGATCGGCATTATCCCCGAAATCAAGCACTCGACCTACTTCGCCGGGATCGGCCTGCCGCTCGAACAGCGCCTGCTCGATCGTATCGCGGCCAGCGGCTATCTCCAGAGCGCCCCGCTCATCATCCAGAGCTTCGAGGTTTCCAACCTCAAGTGGCTGCACGAGCGGCTGGCCGGGCAACGCAACGTCGAACTGCTCCAGCTCACCATGCCGCTCGACGTACGCCCACCCGACCTCGCCAGCGCCGGGACGGGGCCGACCTACAACGCGATGCACACAGAGCGTGGCCTTGCCGAAGTGGCGCGCTACGCGCAGTGGCTCTCCCCCTGGAACATCGCGCTGCTCGCGCGCGACAAGGCGGACAACCTGCTCGATACGCCAAGCGGGCTTGCCAATGCCGCGCACGCCGCCGGGCTCAAGCTCAGCACCTGGACGTTCCGCCCCGAGAACCATTTCCTGCCCGCCAACCTGCGCTCGACCGCCGGGGACGGCGCGCGCAACGTGGCGGGCAGCGTGGCCGAGATCCGGCGCTATCTCGCGCTTGGCCTCGACAGTTTCTTCACCGACGATCCGGCGGTGGGGCGTCTCGCGGTGGATGGCCCGGCCTGAGCGCAGGCCCCCCGTTGCGCTCCTCGCGGCAGAGCAATAGGGTTGCGTTCATGCGTAAACTTCTTGCTCCCGCGCTGATGAGCGCGCTTCTCCTGGGAACGGCCCCGCTCGCCATCGCGCCGGCTCTCGCCGACACGGCTGCGCCCGCTGCTCCGGTCGCCCCGATCCTCACCACGCCCGAAGCGCGCGACGTGTGGACCCACGCCGATCCCGAAACCGCGCGCGTCACGCACGTCTCGCTTGATCTCGATGTCGATTTCGCCAGCCACACGCTGGCGGGTAGCGCGACGCTTTCGGTCCTTGCCAAGCCCGACGCCAAGGCCATCGTGCTCGATGCGGACGATCTTGCGATCACGTCGGTCACCGACGCCAGCGGCGCTGCGCTCGCCTACACGCTCGCCCCCAAGGACAACGCCGAACTGGGCTCGGCGCTTACCGTCACGCTGAGCGAGGCGGTGAAGAAGACCGGCACGATCCGCATCGCCTACCGCACCGCGCCCGCCGCCTCGGCGTTGCAGTGGCTGCCCCCGGCGATGACTTTCGGCAAGACCAGACCCTACCTCTACAGCCAGGGCCAGGCGATCCACAACCGCAGCTGGATCCCGACGCAGGACAGCCCCGGCATCCGCCAGACCTGGGACGCGACCTTGCGCGTGCCCGGTGACCTCGTCGCGGTGATGAGCGCCGAAAAGCTGTCAGGCGCCAAGGGCGAGAAGCTGCCTGACGGGCGCCGCGCGTTCCGCTTCCGCATGGACAAGCCGGTGCCGCCCTACCTCATCGCCTTTGCGGTGGGCGATCTCAAGTTCAAGGCGCTCGGCCCGCGTTCGGGCGTGTGGACCGAAGCCGCGATGCTCGACAAGGCGGCCAGCGAATTCGCCGATGTCGAAAAGATGATTACCGCCGCGAGCAACCTCTACGGCCCCTACCGCTGGGGCCGCTATGACATGCTCGTCCTGCCGCCCGCCTTCCCTTACGGCGGCATGGAAAACCCGATGCTCACCTTCCTGACGCCCACGATCATCACCGGCGACCGATCGAACACCGATGTCGTCGCGCACGAACTGGCGCACTCCTGGTCGGGCAACCTCGTCACCAACGCGACCTGGTCGGATTCCTGGCTCAACGAGGGGTTCACCACCTACTTCGAGAACCGCATCATGGAATCGCTCTACGGCAAGGAGCGCGCCGCGGTGGAGGCCGATCTCGAATGGGACAACATGACCCGCGACATCGCGGACATGAGCGATGCGATGAAGACCGGCATGACCGCGGCGGGCACGCGCCTGCACGGCAATCCGGGTGACGGCGCACTCGACTACACCAAGGGCTCGAACTTCCTGCGTATGCTCGAAAACCGGCTCGGCCGCGCGACCTTCGACGCGTACCTCACCTCCTATTTCGACCGCCACGCCTTCCAGCCGCAGACCACGGCTGGATTCCTCGCGGACCTGCGCGAACACGTGCTCAAGGGCAAGCCCGCGCTCGAACTCTCGCTCCAGCTCGATCGCTGGGCCTATGGCGCGGGCATCCCCGACAACGCCGTCCACGTGAAGAGCGCGACACTGGCCAGGGTCGACGACAAACTCGCCGCCTTCACCGCCGGTGGTCCGGCCAGCGCGGTCCAGCCGCAAGGGTGGAGCACGCAGGAATGGCTGCGCTTCCTCAACGGCCTGCCGCGCACGATGGAGCGCGCCCGGCTTGCCGAACTGGACCAGACGCTGCACCTCTCGACCTCCGAGAACGCCTATGTCCAGTCGGCCTGGTTCGAGCTGGCGATCGCCAACCACTACGAACCCGCCTTCCCGGCGATGCGCGACTATGTCGGCCGGATCGGGCGTGGGCTGCTGGTCTACCCGGTCTACAAGGGGCTGATGCAGCAGGCCGAATGGGGCCCGCCGCTGGCACGTGAGCTGTTCGACGCGGCCAAGCCCACCTACCACCCCGAAACCGCCGCCGGGATCGCGCGGATCGTGAGCGAGTAAGCGCCGGTCATGACACGCCGGTTCGGCCTTGCCCCCTCGGCCGGGGATTTCGAAGCGCTCGCCCAGGCCGCCTTCGCGCGGATCGGCGAGCCCTTCGCCGCGCATCTGGACGGCGTGACCGTCCACGTCGAGGAATTCGCCGAGGCCGAGACGCTCCGCGCGCTCGGCCTCGAGGACCCGTTCGAACTGACCGGGCTCTACCACGGCCGGCCGATGGACGAGGAAAGCGTGTGGAGCGCGGGCGAACTGCCCCCGCGCATCACGCTCTACCGCCAGCCCCTGCTCGCCGAGTGGTGTGAGACGCCCGTCACGCTCGAGGATCTGGTCGCGCACGTCGTCGTCCATGAAGTGGGGCACCATTTCGGCCTGTCGGACGAGGACATGCACGCGCTGGAAGAAAGCGCGCGCTAAAGGTCAGCCGACAGGCACGCTCGTCAATTGCCTGTCACAAGCAGGGTCGATAGAACGCGGCCATGACCAGCTTTCCCACGCGCGCCCGCGCTCTGACAACCCAGCTTCTGGCCGCCCCGCTTCTGGTGGCCCCGCTCCTGACCGCCTCCCTGCTCGCCGCCTGCGCCAGCGTGCCCGCCTCCGGCCCGACCGCCGATGCAGCGCCTGCCACTGCGGCCCCGGTTGATGTCGGCATCCTCGCCTTCAACGATTTCCACGGCAACATCGAAGCGCCCAAGGCCTCGATCAGCTGGCCCGACGGCAAGGGCGGCACGGTCCAGGTGCCCGCGGGCGGCGCGGCGCAACTGGCCAGCGCGCTCGACGCGCTGCGCAAGGATTTTCGCTATTCGGCGACCGTTTCGGCGGGCGATCTCATCAGCGCCTCGCCGCTTGCGTCCTCGCTGTTCCTCGACGAGCCGACGATCGGGGTGATGAACCGGCTCAAGCTCGACTTCAATTCGGTCGGCAACCACGAATTCGACCGGGGCCGCAAGGAGCTGCTGCGCATCCAGAACGGCGGGTGCGAGAAGAACACGCTGCGCCAGCCCTGCCAGCTCGAAGCGTACAAGGGTGCGAACTTCCAGTACCTTTCGGCCAGCACCTATACCGAAGACGGCAAGACTCTGTTCCCGGCGACCGGGATCAAGAGCTTCGGAACCGGCAAGGACAAGGTGGTGATCGGCTTCGTCGGCCTGACGCTCAAGGACACCCCCACGCTCGTCTCGCCCGGCGGCATCAACGGCCTGCGTTTCGGTGACGAGGCCGAGGCGATCAACCGCGCGGTGCCGGTCCTGCTCAAGGAAGGCGCCGATGCCATCGTGGTGCTGATCCACCAGGGTGGCGCGCAGTCGGACACCTCCGACCCCAACGCCTGCACCGGCTTTTCGGGCGACATCGACCCGATCCTCGCCAAGATTTCGCCGCGCGTCGACGTGGTCATTTCGGGGCACACCCACCAGGCCTACATCTGCGAGCGCCCGCGCGCCGGCACGCATCCGCTGCTGCTGACGAGCGCGGGGTCCTATGGCCGGCTCGTCACCCGCATGGACCTCAAGATCGATCCGGCAAGCCGCCGCGTCCTCTCGGCGAGCGCGCGCAACGTGCCCGTCCAGTCGCAGGCCTACACCACCGCGCACGGCAGCGTTCCCAACACCGACCTCGTCACCCAATACGCCCCGCGCCCCGACATCCAGGCTTACGTCCAGCGCTACGTCGATGCCGCCAGGACCTACGCCCAGCGCACCGTGGGGCACCTTTCGGGCAGCGCGCTGCGCAACTGGGCGGGTGAGGACAACGAGCGCAAGGGCGGCTCGCTCGACGAGCTGATCGCCGATTCGCAGCTCGCCGCGACCAAGGCCAACGGCGCGCAGATCGCCTTCATGAACACCGGCGGCGTGCGCGCCAATCTGGAGCCCGGCGCCGAGGGTGCGGTGACGTTTGCCAAGATCTACGCGGTCCAGCCGTTTGGCAACACGCTCTCCACGCGCACCTATACCGGGGCCGAGATCAAGGCCGTGCTCGAAAGCGGCGTGGGCGCAAAGCCTTCGGCGAGCCTGCTCATCCCCTCGGCCAACGTCACCTACACCATCGACATGAGCCAGCCCGTGGGCCAGCGCATCACCGCGCTCACCTACAACGGCCAGCCGATGGCGATGGACGCGCGCTTCCGGGTGACGATGAACTCGTTCCTCGAACAGGGCGGCGATGGTTACACCGGCTTCACCAAGGGCACCGAACCGACCGTGGGCGGGCTCGATCTCGACGCGCTCGAGGCGTGGATGTCGGCCGTGCCGGTGCGCCAGGTCCCGACCGAACACCGCGTGCGCATCCTGGGCAAGTGAGATCGCGCGGGCGAGGCGTGCCAATCACGCCTTGCCCGCCGATCAGCGCATCAGCCCAGCAGCCAATGGCCGAGCAGGCGGTTGAACGGGAAGGTAAAGAACCCGGCGATCAGAAGCGCGCCGATAATCAGCCCGCGCACCATGCGCCGGTGGCGGTAGACATCGTGGCGCCTTGCGGAAATCACCAGCACCGGCACCAGAACCACCGTCAGCGCCGACAGGATATGGATCGGCCCCAGGTGCCCTGGATGCGAGAGGCGCACGAAAAAGCTGTCGATCGCGGTCGCGAACATCGCCGCGCTCCAGCCATAGCCCAGCACGCGGTGGCGCCGCGTGCCGCGCACCCGCCACAGCAGCATCGGGGTCAGCACCAGCGCCACGACGATCGTCGCCAGATGCAGCCAGACGACGGCGGGCACCCGGCCCCACTCGTCCATCCCGCGCAGCACCGCCGCGGCCACGAAGGCCAGCATCACCAGCGCAAGCCAGCCGAGCAGCTTTTCCAGCTTGTCGGGGGTTCGCGAGACGCCCTGCTCGCGGGCGCTCAGTGCCTCAGAAGCCCGCACCGTCGGGCCAGTTCGGGGACGCCAGCCCCATTACCTTGAACAACGCACCCATCTGTCCCTCCTCGATCAGGCGCTCCTTTGCCGCATGGAGCGCCTTGGTGTGCTGGGGGGCGACCTTGGCGAGCGCCTGCGCGCGCGCCTCGATCCCCAGATCGCGCAGGAAACGCCCCTGCGTCACCGTGCCCAGGTGCCGACAATCGTGCGAAAGCGCGACCTTGGCAAGCGCGGCGAAATCGACATGGCAGGTCAGGTCCGCCTCGCCCGGCGCGACGAAGGGATCGACGCGGGTGTGCGCGCGCAGCGCCTGAAGCGTCGAGCCGGTGCGGAAGTGGTCGTGCCCGTAATCGATCAGCAGCGCCGCCCCGCCCTGGTCGACCAGACGGCCCGCCAGTTCATAGACCACCGCCGCCGCGCCGGGGCAGGTTTCGATCAGCGTGCCTTCGGGGCTGTCCTTCCATTCGGCCGGAACCGCCGCGTCCATCGGCTTGGTCCCGGCCACCGGCAGGAAGCGCCCGTCCTGGAAATCGACCAGCCGCTCGCGCCAGCCATCGGCCATGCGCACCAGCTGACGCACTGCGAGCGCGTCGAGAAATTCGTTGCCAACTACCAGCAGCGGCCCGTCCATCGGCACGGTGGAGAGATCGGCGTGAAGCTGCGCGCCGGGCACCGCCGCGATTTGCAGGTCCTTGAGCGTGGTCGAACTTTCGACGAAGTGGACCCTGGGTTCGAGCCCGTAGCGCTTCATCGCACGCAGCGCGTCCTTGGCCAGCGTGCCACGCCCCGGCCCCAGTTCGACGTAGTGCACCGCCTCGTCACGGCCCGCGCGGATCCAGATGTCCGCGAGCCACAATCCGATCAGTTCGCCGAACATCTGGCTGATTTCGGGCGCGGTGATGAAGTCCCCGCCCGAGCCCAGCGGGTCCTTGCCCGCGTAGTAGCGCGCGTTCGATTCGCCCATGTAGTGCTGGAGCGTGATCGGCCCGAAATTGGCGATCACGCGCTGGAAGATGGTGGTCAGCGTTTCCTCGCGGCTGCCACCCGAACCTGCCCCCACTGCGCTCACTCGGCCGCCCCGCCCGTTTCTCCGCCCGTTTCCCCGGCTGCGGCGGGTGCGCCGGCTTCGGGCAAGCGCGCGGCACCAAGCGAAGGGCGCGCCAGCGCGCGGCCGACCAGCGTCAGGCCCAGCAGGATGAGCGGGATCGTCAGCCACTGGCCCATCGACAGCCCGGTCTCGTGCGCGAAGGTTTCCAGCTGGGCGTCGGGCTCGCGGAAGAACTCGACGATGAAGCGCGCGCAGGCGATCCCGGTCACGAACACGCCCGCCAGCATTCCGGGGCGGAACCGCGCGCGCGTCTTCCAGAACAGCGGCAGCATGATGAGGATCATCATCAGCCCCTCCAGCCCCGCTTCGTAAAGCTGGCTGGGATGGCGCGGCAGCTGGTCGGGGGCATCGGGGAAGACCATTTCCCAGGGCACGTAGTTGACCACGACCCGGCCCCACAGCTCGCCGTTGACGAAGTTGGCGAGCCGCCCGAACATCATCCCGAACGGCACGCAGACCGCCACGTAGTCCACCACGCGCAGGAAGTTGAGCTTGCCGCGCCAGGCGACGTAGGCCATCGCCAGCGTCACGCCGATCAGCCCGCCGTGGAAGCTCATGCCCCCGTGCCACAGCTTGACGAGCTCGGAAGGGTGCGCCCAGAGGCTGGGAATGCCGGTATCCCCGCCGGTGTAGAAGGTTGCATAGCCCAGCCGTCCGCCCAGGATCACCCCGATCGTGCAGTAGAAGAACAGGTCGTCGACATGGCGCTGGGCCATCGGCGCGCCGGGCTGGCGGATCATGCGCGAGACCTGCCAGTAGGCCAGGATGATGCCCGCAAGATAGGCCAGCGAGTACCAGCGCAATTCGAAACTGCCGATCTGGAAGACGTAGCTCTTGAGCCCCAGGTTCACCCAGTAGATCGGTTCATGCGCTTGCGCGGCGGCGGCGACAGCCAGAGTTGTCAGGGACAATTGCCTTGGACCTCGTTGATTCGTTTTGCAGCCTCGCGCGGCCTTTGGCCAGCCGACGAGCGGACGCTTGCGCCGCCTTCTGGCATAGCCGTCTTGCCGATGGTAGCCGCCAAATGCAGCGGCCCGCGCAAAATACGCGGCAAACCGAGGGAAAATTTGGCACCCGCGCGCCCTTGCGACGGGTTCCTCTCCGGCCCCGGTCGGTCTAGAAGCGCCGGGTCATGAGTGTCATCCGTATTCCCTCGCCCCGCTCCGTGATCGACCGGCGCGAACTGGTCCAGACGATCGACAAGCTCGTCGCCGCCTATGGCGCGGCCAAGGCGCGCCCGTTCATCGTCGAGACGATGCGCACCGCGCTGGGCGATGGGCGTGCGGAAATCTCGCGCCGGCTGCGCGAAAAGCCCTCCGCCGGGCACGAGGTCGCCGAGGCGCAGGCGTTCCTGACCGACCAGCTGCTGCGCGTGATCCACGACCATGTCGTCAAGCACGTCTACCCGGCCAGCAACCGCTCGAAGGGTGAGCGGCTGTGCTTCATGGCGGTGGGCGGCTACGGGCGCGGCGAAATGGCCCCGCATTCGGACGTTGACATCGCCTTCCTGACCCCGATCAAGCACACCGCCTGGTGCGAGCAGGTGATCGAGGCGATGCTCTATTTCATGTGGGACCTGGCGCTCAAGGTCGGCCATTCGAGCCGCTCGCTCGACGACATGGTGCGCATGGCCAAGTCCGACCTCACCATCCGCACCGCGATGCTCGAAGGGCGCTACGTGTGGGGCGACCAGGACCTCTACGAGGAAGCGCAGGCGCGCTTCTGGCGCGACGTGGTCTCGGGCACCGAACGCCAGTTCGTGGTCGAGAAGCTGGCCGAGCGCGAAGAACGCCACAAGCGCATGGGCGACAGCCGCTATGTCGTCGAGCCGAACATCAAGGAGGGCAAGGGGGGCCTGCGCGACCTGCACACGCTCTACTGGATCGGCAAGTACATGCACCATGTGCGCGATCCGGGCGAACTGGTCGACGCCGGGCTGTTCAGCCGCAAGGAATACCTCGCCTTCCGCCGCGCGGAGAACTTCTTCTGGGCGGTGCGCTGCCACCTGCACACGATCACCCGACGCGCCGAGGACCGGCTGACCTTCGACCTCCAGCGCGAGGTCGCCTCGCGCATGAACTACACCGACCGCCCCGGCAAAAGCGCGGTCGAGCGGTTCATGCACATGTTCTTTCTCCAGGCCAAGACCGTGGGCAGCCTAACCGGCGTCTTCCTCGCCCAGCTCGACGAACAGTTCGCCAAGCGCCAGCCGCGCGGCTTGCTCGCCGGGTTCAAGGCCAAGGAGCGCGTGGTCAAGGGCTACAAGGTCTTCGGCGGGCGCATCAAGGCGCCTTCGGACGACTGGTTCGCCGCCGATCCGGTGCGCATGATCGAGATCTTCGTGATCGCCGACAAGGAAGGGCTCGAGGTCCATCCCGAGACCATGCGCCAGATCCAGCACGACGCCGCGCTGATCAAGGAGGAGGTGCGCCACGATCCGCGCGCCAACGCGCTGTTCCTCGAACTGCTGACCAGCCGCAACGATCCCGAAGGCGTGCTGCGCTGGTTCAACGAGGCGGGGGTGTTCGGCCGCTTCATCACCGAATTCGGCCGCGTCAACGCGCAGATGCAGTTCGACATGTACCACCACTACACGGTGGACGAACACACCATCCGCGCCATCGGCCTGCTTTCCCGGATCGAAAAGGGCGAGCTCAAGGACGACCATCCGCTCGCGGTGGGCATCATCGGCAAGGTGCGCTCGCGCCGCGCGCTCTACGCCTCGGTGCTGCTCCACGACATCGCCAAGGGGCGTGGCGGCGATCACTCGGTGCTCGGTGCCGAAATCGCGCTCAATTTGTGCCCGCGCTTCGGCTTCGACGAGGAAGAGACCGAACTGGTTTCCTGGCTGGTGCGCTACCACCTGCTGCTCGCCGCCACCGCCTTCAAGCGCGACCTGTCGGACGCCAAGACGATCTTCGATTTCGTCGAGAAGATGGAATCGCTCGACCGCCTGCGCCAGCTCACCCTGCTCACCATCGTCGACATCCGCGCGGTGGGTCCGGGCACCTGGAACTCGTGGAAGCGCCAGCTCATCGCCGCGCTCTACAACGCCGCCGAGGAACGCCTGCGGCTGGGCCACGCGCAGTTCGGCCGCGAGCAGCGGGTCGAGGCGAAGAAGGAGGCGGTGCGCGCCCTCGCCCCCGAAAACGCCGCGCTGGTCGAAAAGGTGGGCGGCAAGTTCATCGACGCCTACTGGATCGCCGAGCCCGAGGACGTCATTTCCAAGAACCTCGCCCAGTTGCTCGCCGCCGACGATGATCCGCTCTCGATCCAGACCGAATACTACCCCGCACGCGGCGCGACGCTGGTGACAGTGATCGCCTCGGACCATCCGGGCCTGTTCTACCGCATCGCGGGGGGCATTCACCTTGCGGGCGGCAACATCATCGACGCGCGCATCCACACCACACGCACCGGCCGCGCGGTCGACAACTTCCTGGTGCAGGACCCGCTCGGCCGCCCGTTCAGCGAGGACAGCCAGCTCGACCGGCTGCGCTCCTCGATCGAGAACGCGCTTGCCAACCGCATCAAGATCCTGCCCCAGCTGGTCGCCAAGCCGGAGGTGCGCCCGCGCGCCGACGCCTTCGAGGTGCGCCCGCGCGTGCTGTTCGACAACGGCGCCTCGAACCGCTTCACCGTGGTCGAAGTGACCGCGCGCGACCGTCCGGCCCTCCTCAACCGGCTGGCCCACGCGCTGTTCGAAGCCAAGCTGATGGTCTATTCGGCGCATATCGCGACCTATGGCGAACGCGCGGTCGACACGTTCTACGTGACCGACCTGCTGGGCGAGAAGATCGCCTCGAGCAACCGGCTCAAGGCGCTCGAACGGCGTATGCTCGAGGCCGCGAGCGAGGCCGTCGCCGAGACGGTCGCGACCTGACGGCAAGCACGCCCCAGGCCCTGTCGGCGGGAACATTGGCGCTTCATCAGTTGTAAATCGGGGCCGATGCACCATATGTTGCATTGCAACATCCCCAAGTCCGGACTGACGGGAGCGCCCATGAACTTTCACGACAAATCGCTGCGCGCCCACTGGGCCGCCTCGGCCAGCCGTTCCGGCCGCGAAACCGGCACTTACACGGCGCTGGTGCTCCAGGGCGGCGGCGCGCTCGGCGCCTACCAGGCCGGTGTCTACGAAGCGCTCGCCGCCGAGGACATGCGTCCCGACTGGATTTCGGGCATCTCGATCGGCGCGATCAACGCCGCGATCATCGCGGGCAACCCGGTGGGTGAGCGGGTCAAGGCGCTGCGCACGTTCTGGCACCGCGCCTCCTCGCAGCTGCTCTACAAGCTCGACGAACCGATCGGCTTTGCCCGGCGCGCCTACAACGAAGCCTCCTCGATGATCGCCTCGACGATCGGCATTCCCGGCTTCTTCAACCCCCGCTTCCCCCCGCCCCTGCCCGAATGGCCCAACGATTTCAGCCGCCTGTCGCTTTATGACACCGCCCCCTTGCGCGACAGCCTGCTCGAACTGGTGGACTTCGAGCGAATCAACCGCGGCGAGGTTCGCCTGAGCACCGGTGCGGTCAACGTGCTCAACGGCAACTTTGTCTATTTCGACAATTTCGAGCGCCCGATCGGCCCCGAACACATCATGGCGAGCGGCGCGCTGCCCCCCGGCTTCCCCCCGGTCGAGATCGACGGGGAGTGGTACTGGGACGGCGGCCTGGTTTCCAACACCCCGCTGCAATACGTGCTCGACAACCGGCCACCCTGCGCGATGGAAGTGTTTCAGATCGACCTGTTCTCCGCGCGCGGAGACGTGCCGCGCACGATGGCCGATGTCGCCCAGCGCGAAAAGGACATCCGCTTCTCCAGCCGCACCCGGCTGGGCACCGACATGTCGCGGCGGCTCCAGCAACTGCGCGGCGCGGCCCGGCGCCTGGCGCACAAGCTGCCCGAGGAACTGCAGGACGATCCCGATCTCAAGAAGCTGCTCGCCTGCCGTCCCGAAGGTCCGGTCGCGGTCATGCACCTCATCAATCGCCCGCGCGGCTATGAAACCAATTCAAAGGACTACGAGTTCTCCCGCATGACGGTCGACGAGCACTGGCAGGCCGGCAAGGCCGACGCCATCTACTCGCTCGAGCATCCCGACTGGATTGACCGAAAGATCGAGCCGGACGAAATCGCCACGTTCGACCTGGCCGGCGACCGCCCGCGCGGCTGAGCCCTACCACGCAGCCCACCAAGCGGTGGTCTCCGGAAGCTGCCCCAAGAGAGAAAACAGGAGAGAGAAGACGACATGAAGCTCAAGGACAAGGTTTGCATCGTCACCGGCGCCGCGAGCGGTCTGGGCCTCGCGATCGCGCACAAGTACGCGTCCGAAGGCGCCAAGGTCGCGATTGCCGACCTCAACGCCGACGCCGCGCAAAAGGCCGCTGACGAAATCAAGGACGCCTATGGCACCGACACCAAGGCGCTGGTCATGGACGTCACCAGCGAGGATGCCGTCAACGACGGTGTTGCCGCGGTGGTCGAGGCCTGGGGAACGGTCGACGTACTGGTGTCGAACGCCGGCATCCAGATCGTCAACCCGATCGAGGAGTTCAAGTTTTCCGACTGGAAGAAGATGCTCGCGATCCACCTCGACGGCGCCTTCCTCACCTCCAAGGCGGTGATCCCGCACATGTACAAGCAGGGCTCGGGCGCAATCCTGTTCATGGGCTCGGTCCATTCCAAGGACGCCAGCAAGCTCAAGAGCGCCTATGTCACCGCCAAGCACGGCCTGCTTGGTCTGGCCCGCACGATCGCGCGCGAAGGTGGCCCCAAGGGCGTACGTACCAACGTGATCTGCCCCGGCTTCGTGCGCACCCCGCTGGTCGAAAAGCAGATCCCCGAACAGGCCAAGGAACTGGGCATTTCCGAGGACGAGGTCATCAGCAAGGTGATGCTGGGCAACACCGTCGACACCGAGTTCACCACGGTCGAGGACATCGCCGAAGTCGCGCTGTTCTTCGCCGCCTTCCCGAGCAACGCGCTGACCGGCCAGTCGCTGCTGGCCAGCCACGGCTGGGTCATGGAATAAGCCTAAGATCGAACGAGACGGGTCCCGCGCCGGAAAGCCCCCATGCCTTCCCCCGCGCTGGACACGTCCGTTTCGCAGCCCCGACCGGCGGTTGGGAGAACCACGCCGAGCCAGCCCACACCCGAACCCTAGAGCATTTTCCAGTCAGGTGGAATCACCTGACGGTTCAGAAAATGCGTTAAAACAAAAGGCTAGAGCGGTCGATCTGATGCAATTTGATCGAAAATCGCTCTAGGCCAGGCGGGCCGCTCCAACCTTGACCGGCATCAAGCCGCGCGAAGACGCTCCAGCGCTGCCTCGCGGCCGATCAGCGGCAGCAGCGCGCCCATGTCCGGGCCATGTTCCATCCCGGTCAGCGCAAGGCGCAGCGGCAGGAACAGCGCCTTGCCCTTGCGTCCGGTCTGCACCTTGAGCGCCCCGGTAAGCGCCTTCCACACGCCTTCGTCCCACGCCAGATCAGCGAGAACGACGGCGGCCTCGGCGAGGAACGGCCTGTCCTCCGGCGCAAGACCGGGCTGGGCGATCGGACCGGTGACCACCTGCCACCAGTCGTGCGCTTCGTGGACGTGCGCCAGATTGGGGCGGATCGCCTCCCACGCCGCCGCGCTCATGCCCTCGGGCAGGCGCGCGCGCACGGTATCAAAGGACAGCGTGTGGACGATCGCGGCGTTGACCCGCTCGAGCTCGGCCTCGTCGAAACGCGCAGGCGCGCGGCCGAAATGGGTAAGGTCGAAGCTTGCCGCCGCGCCCGCAAGGCGCAGCGACGGGTCGACCGGATCGCTCGTCCCCAGCCGCGCCAGCAGCGCGATCAGCGCCTCGGGCTCGATCCCCATCTCGCGCAGCTGCGCCACGCCGAGCGAGCCCAGCCGCTTGGACAGCTTACCCTCGGTTCCCACCAGCAGCGCCTCATGCGCGAAGCGCGGTACGGTGCCGCCAAGCGCGGTGAACATCTGGACCTGCGTCGCGGTGTTCGAAACGTGGTCCTCACCGCGCAGGACGTCGGTCACGCCCATCGCGATATCGTCGATCACCGAGGGCAGCATGTAGAGCCACGAACCGTCGGCGCGGCGGATCACCGGGTCGGACATGGCGGCGGGATCGAAGCTCTGGGGCCCGCGCACACCATCGTCCCAGCCGATCGCCTCCTCGCGATCGAGCAGGAAGCGCCAGTGCGGCAGATCGCCCGCCGCGATGCGCGCGGCCTTCGCATCCTCGCCCAGCGCCAGCGCGGCGCGGTCGTAGATCGGAGCGAGGCCACGGCCGAGCAGGACCTTGCGCTTGAGGTCCAGCTCCTGCGGGGTTTCCCAGCACGGATAGACCCGGCCCGCGGCCTTGAGCCGCTCGAACTCCGCCTCATAAAGCGCGAAACGGGCCGACTGGCGCTCCTCGCCCTCGGGATGGAGGCCAAGCCAGGCGAGATCGGCGCGAATCGCCTCGACATAGTCCTCGCGTGAGCGCGCCGCGTCGGTATCGTCAATGCGCAGGACGAAACGCCCGCCCGCGCGCTTGGCCAGCAGCCAGTTGTGCAGGGCGGTGCGGATGTTGCCGACGTGGAGCAGCCCCGTGGGCGAAGGTGCAAAGCGCGTGGTGGTCATGGCCAGCGCGATTACGTTGCCGCGCGGGGAAGGTCAAAGGCTGGTTGCCCCCTTCCCGCCTTCGGCCGCTGTCCTCCCGGATCAGCCGGCCACGCGGCCGCGCTCGCGCAGCGCCGAATAGAGCGCGTCGGCGCGCAGCAGCAGTTCGGCGTCGAACGGCTGATCGACCCGGCCTTGTGCCAGCACGAAGTCCGGGCGCGGCGATGGCCCCTCCGGCCCGGCGAGCGCCAGCGCGTCGACCAGCCGATCCCACACCGCGGGCTGCTGGCACAGATCTTCGTGGCATACGAAGGTCAGTCCCGGCGCGTCGAGCGCGCAGAGCGTCTCGTGCACGTCGATCCACAGCGCCAGCCAGTGGTTGGGATCGGCCGCGCTCCAGCGCGCAGCAGACATATGGCCGAAGTCGAAGGGGCGATGGCCCTCACCGAATTCGTGGTGGACCAGCCAGTCCATGTAGCGCCGCACGAACGGCTCCTTGCGCTGCACCGCGCTGAAATGGCGGTGCTGGCGCAGGAGCGAGGCGGCCTGCGTCTCGGGGCGGCGAAAGGGGATCACGAAGCGCGCCGCGGGAAAGGCGCCAAGCAGCGCGGGCAGGCGCAGGATGTTGTTGTTGTTCTTGGACAGATAGCGGGTCGGCCCTGCCTCTCCCGAGGCCAGCACCGCACCGACGTAGTCCTGGAAACGCGCCAGCAGCCGCGCATCGGGATCATGCGGGCGCAGCGCGTCGCGCCCGATGTAGTCGTGCCCGGCGTGGATGCGCCAGAACACCTGTTCGAGCGCTTCGGGGCTCTCCACGCTCGCCGCGATGCGATCACCGTGCGCGCGCTCGCGGCTCACCGCCTCGGCCTGCCAGCGGCGCGACACGCGCTGCCACAGGTTGGGCGCCAGCGGAAAGGGCATGTCGCGGTAGGTGAGCGAGCGGAACAGCCCGCTCTCGTGGATCGAACGCAGCAGGATCGTCGTCCCGGCTCGGGCAAGGCCGGTCACGAAGACGTGCTGGCCCGCGGCGACGGCGGCGCGATCGCGCTGCCCCGCGCTCGCCTTCTGGTCGAGATCGAACGAGAGTTCGGCCAGCGCCGGCAGGCCCAGCGCGAGGCGGTGCAGCAGGCGGTCGGCCAGGGTGTAGTGCGAAACCGCCTCGCTCATCGCAGGCTCACGCGCGGCACCCGCGCAGGGTGTGCCGCATAAAGAGATAAGCGCCCGAAACCGAGAAGCACACCACGAGGCCCGGCAGCGTCGTCAGTTCCTCCGCGAAGCCCGGCTCGAGCTGGTCCGCAGCCCAGGCCAGCGCCCCGATCAGCGCCGCGAACAGCGCAAACCATCCCGCCAGCACCGCCGTCCCCAACCCCATGCGCAGCGCATGGCGAGGCATGACACGCTCCTTCCAATGGTCCGAAATCCGGCGCGAAAGCAGGACCCGCGAGGCCGAACGCCCGATCCCGGCGAGATGCGCGACGCGCGGCGCGATCGGCAGACGCAGGAACACCTCGCTTGCCGTGCAGCACAGCACGATCAGGAGGAGCCCCTCGAGGATCACCGTCCGGACTTCCCACCGCGCGCGAGCGCGGCGCGGATGCGCCGATGCGCGCGCTTGATGGGATACCACACCAGCGAGACCAGGCTGAGCACCACCGTACCGATGATGCCGAACACCACGCCGATGATGCCAAGCCCCGAACCGGGGCCGACATAGGCCAGCGCCGGGGTGCTCATCAGACCGGCCAGGAGGCCGAAGCAGATCAGGAAACGGGGCATGCAAGAACCCTTTCGATACGTTTGGAATCACTGGGGAAATTAGCAACTTCGGACAGCACGAAATTGCGTCCGGGGTGGCGCGGGTCGTGCACCACCAGCTCCCACGCGAGCCGGCCCGAGGCATCCACCTCGAACGCGCGCCCCTGTTCGGAACTGGTCACCAGCAGGCCGCCGCCGGGCAGACGCTGGTGCTTGCCGCGCACCCGGCTGTAGAAATCGTAGCGTTGGCCATCGAGCAGGACATGCGGGGCTTTCTCGCCGCTGGGATCGAAAGCGACGATCCGGCTGAACGAACGGCCATTCTGGTTGTCGAACACGCTGATCGTGCCGTCGGCGTCCCAGTCGGGATCGTGCTGGCGCAAGGTCACGTCGTTGGTGAACCATTTGACGTGCAGCGTCTCGGGATCGATCACCAGGACGAGGTTGAGCGAGCGCATGCTGATCAGCAGGTCGCCCTGCGAAAATTCGGGAAACGCCGCCGCCAGCGCACCGGGCAGTGGTTCGGCGTCGTTGATGTGGAAGGCATCGTCGTAGAAGCGCTCGGTGTCGCGACGCGGATTGGCGCCCACCGCGTTGTCGTCGATCCGGCGCATCTGGAACACGCTGAGCTGCGGATTGGCAGCCTCGATCTGGAGCGCGGTGATCCGCCGCACGGTGCGTCCGGTCGCCAGGTCGATCTTGCGGATGTCGTCTTCCGACCCGATCCCCCAGGCGAACTTGCCGGTATCGTCGGGGTTGAAGGCGTGGGTGATGCGCGCATCGCCGTACCACACCCGCTTGCCGCACGAATCGATGCGCAAGGGGAAGTAGTCGCTGTCGAAGGCATAGAGCATCGAGCCATCGTCGAGCAGCGCGAAGCCGTGCGGATAGGGCGCCTGGCCGACCGCGAAGTGGTGCCGCACGAGCATGTCCGATCCGACCAGCCAGACCCGCTCGACCGCCATGCGCGGCGAAATGGCGAGCGCCGCGTAGCGCGGCTTGCCATCGATCATGAAAATGCCCTGCACCAGGCGCCAGCCGGCCTGCGGCGCGGCGCGCTTGAGGTCGGTGCGCAGCACCAACCCTTCGATCCGGTGCGCGGTATGATTGGCGATCGGCGCGTAGTGCGCGGTCCTGGGCGAGATGTCGGGGGTCTGCGATTCGACGAAGGGATCGCGCACCAGGTTCGCCAGCGTCTGCCCGATCAGGCCGGGCACGCGGGCGAGCGTGTCCGCCCCCTCGAACACCAGCGAATCGGGATCGCGCGGAGCCTGACGCACCGCCCAGCCGAACAGCGCAAGCGCGCAGATGAACAACACCACGCGCCGCCCGGCGACCAGAAGCGCGCTCATCGCCCGCACCTGCGATACGCGAAAAAGCCGGACGGGAGGGGATCAACCGCGTGCGAAAAGCCTGCCGGCACACTTGCACCTTGTAGACGCGAAACGAGAGATCGTGCGTCTACATTACCAAGATCGCATTTGGATTTCCGCGTATTTCACAGTGCAACATGACGAAATTGTTACATTTTCTTCGACTAAAGAAGTGTATCGAAGCGCACCTGGGGAACGTGCAGGTCCTGAACAGGCCCGACAGGGACAATGCCGGTCGGATTTATTGTCTTGTGACTTTGATAATAATGCCCCTTGATGTGCTGGAAATCGACCGTCGCGGCAATGCCCGGCATCTGGAAAAACGCGCGCAGATACGTCGCAAGACGCGGGTAATCGGCAATCGGACGCAGGTTGCACTTGAAATGGCCGTGATAGACCGCATCGAAACGCACCAGAGTGGTGAACAGGCGGATATCGGCCTCGGTCAATTGAGCGCCCACCAGATAGCCACTGGTCGCCAGCCGCGCCTCGAGCCAGTCGAGCGTCTCGAACAGCGGCACCACGGCGGCCTCGTAAGCCTCCTGCGTGGTGGCGAAGCCCGCCTTGTAGACCCCGTTGTTGACCGTGTCGTAGACCCGCGCGTTGACGGCATCGATCTCGGCGCGCAGCGCGGGCGGATAGAAGTCCCCCGCGCGCGCGCCCAGAGAATCGAAGGCGCTGTTGAACATGCGCAGGATCTCGGCCGATTCGTTGCTGACGATCGTCGCGCGCCGGGTGTCCCACAGCACCGGCACCGTCACCCGGCCGGTGTAATCGGGCATGGCGGCGGTGTAGATCTGGTGCAGGAAGCGCGCGTGATGGATCGGATCGGGCACCACCCCCGGCCCCGGCGCGAACGTCCAGCCGTTCTCGCCCATGTACCAGTGGACGACCGAGAGCGGGACCATTCCCTCCAGCCCCTTGAGCGCGCGCATGATAAGCGTGCGGTGTGCCCAGGGACAGGCGAGGCTGACGTAAAGGTGGTAGCGTTCCGGCTCGGCGGCAAAGCCGGCCTGCCCCTCGGGGCCAGGCGCGCCATCGGCGGTGACCCAGTCGCGAAACGCGGCTTCGGAGCGGCGGAAGGCCCCGCCCGTCGCCTTGGTGTCGTACCAGGTATCACGCCATTGCCCTTCGACCAGCAGTCCCATCATCGTTCTCCATCATGCGCAGCGCGCCACGCCATGCCACGCGCGCGCATGCAGGCAAAGCGCAGCGGGGCCGCTGGTTGCCTGGCCGCGAACTGCGTAGCCGCTCGCTGCGTGGCCGGGGAGTGCGCCGCTCAGGCGCTGCGAAAGGCGTGGGTCACCGGATAGCGCCGGTCACGTCCGAAATTGCGCGGGGTCAGCTTGACCCCCGGCGGGGCCTGACGGCGCGCCGCTTCGGCGCGGTGGAGGCGTTCCTCGACATCGCGCAGCGCCCCGCGGTCGAACCCTTCGGCGACGAGCTGGTCGATGCTCTTGTCCTGCTCGACCAGCCCCTGGAGCATCGCGTCGAGCGCGCGGTAGGGCGCGCGCGCGTGATGCACGGCGCCGTGCGCGGCCAGCACCGCTTCGGGAATGACATCGCCGTTCGCCCCCAGGCCGATCCGCGCCGGACTGTCGTTGCGCCACTGCGCCAGCATGCGCACGGTACCGGCGTAGACATCCTTGAGTGGGGCGTAGCGCCCGACCAGCGCATCCCCGCGCGCGCCCACGCTGAGCTGGGTCTTGTTGACCGCGCTCAGCAGCATCGCGCCGCAGCGCTCGGCCTCGGCGGCGACCAGCAGTCCGCGCACGCCTTCGCCCAGACGCTCTTCCTCACCCGCACCGCCGCCTTCGAAGGCCTCGAGCGCGGCTTCGAAGACTGCATGCCCGGCCACCTCGCGCGCCGCGATGCCCAGGCGGCTGGCGCAGAGCCGGGCCAGCGCGATGCCCGCCCCGCCTCCATGCGATTCGCCGTCGCCGATCGGGGCGAGGACCGCCAGCACCCGCTCAGCCCCCAGCGCATCGACCGCAAGCGCGGCGCAGAGCGCGGCATCGAGCGACCCGTCGAGGGCCAGCGCGACTCTCGCCGCGCCTGCGCGCTCGGCGAAGTCGCGCAGCGCCAGCACGATCGCGCAGTAGAGACTTTCGGGATGCAGCGCGGCGGGCGCGATCGCCCCGCGGTCGCAACGCCAGCCCTTGGCGGTGCGCGTCCAGCGGGTCTGGATCACCTGCTCCTCCCAGTCACGCGCCTGCGCCGCGAGCGATCCGTCGCCGTTGACGACGAAGCTCGCCCCATCGAACACCAGCTCGTCCTGCCCGCCGACGCGGTTGAGATAGGCCAGTGGCAGGCCGGTATCGACCGCGCGACGCTTGGCAACGCCTTCGATTCGCAGCACGTCCTTGTTGATCTCGTAAGGGCTGCCGTTGATGCACACGAACATCTCGGCGCCGAAATCGGCAAGATGGCGGCAGACCTCGGGACGCCAGATATCCTCGCAGATGGGAACGCCCAGCATCGTGCCGCGCACGATGACCGGTTCGGGCAAGGGGCCGGGCTGGAACAGCCGCATCTCGTCGAAGGTGCCGTAGTTGGGCAGCTCGTGCTTGAAACGCACTGCCGCGATTCGCCCCTGGTCGAGCAGGGCCACCCCGTTGTGCAGCGCACCATCGCGCACGAAGGCCGATCCCACCAGCAGCGCGGGACTGCCCGGCCGTCCGGTCGCCTCGGCCAGATGCTCAAGCTCGGCGGCGGCCTTTTCGACGAGGGCCGGCTTGAGGATCAGATCCTCGGGCGGGTAGCCGATCAGATGCAGCTCGGGAAAGACGACGAGATCCGCGTCCCACGCCTCGCGCCGGGCGGCGAGAATCGCCTCGGCGTTGCCGGCGACATCGCCCACCGACTGGTTGAGCTGGCCAAGCGCAATCTTGAGAGCATCGGGCATGGTCTCAGGTGATGCCCGCCCGGCCCGCCCAGCGCAAATGAAAACCCACGCCCCCGCCCGCCTTCCCACGAGGGGAAAACAAGCGCCAAACACGAAAAACCCCCCCGAAACGGGAGGGTCTTTGTCCACTTGCGAAAGTGGTTCTTTCCTGCTGCTTCGCCTAAGCGAAGCGGAAAGCCGTGGGGGGCTGGAACGCCGCGAGGCGCCGACAGCCCCCCAAACGGATTACATCGCCTCGGTCGGAACCTCGGTCGGAGCGTCCGTGGTCATCATGTCGCTCGGAACGGTCTCAACCGACTCCGAAGCGGTGTCGGTCGGTGCGTTACCGCCACAAGCAGCGAGAGCCAGAGCGGCAGCCGACGCGAACGCGGCGAGAGCAATCTTCTTCATGCGAATCCCCTTGCATTGTTTGGCACATAGGCCAACGCTTGCAGGCAAGCCTGCGGTCGCACTCTTTAAACGAGACGATGGTGCAACGCAAATAGGAAGTAGGGGGGGGGCAAATGGCGGTTCCCCGTGGGCTTGCGCAGATATAAAGATATCTTTATATCCCCTTCCATGCAAATCGACCCCCTTCTGAGGGCCCTTTCGGAGCCGACGCGCCTGCGCATCATGCGCCTGCTCGCCCATATGGAACTGTCCGTGGGCGAACTCGCGCAGGTGCTGGGACAGAGCCAGCCGCGCGTCTCGCGCCATGTGCGAATCCTGTGCGATGCGGGTCTTTCCGAGCGCCGCAAGGAAGGCAGCTGGGTGTTCCTGCGCAGCGCGGTGAGCGACACCTCGCAGCCCGAGATGGGGGCCGCAGCGGCGCGCCTGCTTGCAATTGCCGAGCGCGACGATCCCGAATTTGCAACCCGCTGCCGGACCGACCGGCGCCATCTCGCCACCATCCGCGAGGCGCGCGAGGCCAATGCCCAGGCCTATTTCGCGCGCCATGCCCCGGAATGGGACACCCTGCGCCAGCTCCACGGCGCCGACGAGCCGGTCGAGGCCGCGCTGATCGCCGCGCTCGGCGATGCCCCGCAAGGGCTCGGCGCACTGCTCGACATCGGCACCGGAACCGGCCGCATGGCTGAACTTCTGGCGCCAAATGCCGTTCACATCACCGCGCTCGACCGCAATCCGGAGATGCTCCAGATCGCCCGCGCGCGCCTGCAGGCGCTGCCCGCGGGCAAAGTGGACCTGGTGCGCGGCGACTTTGCCGAGCTGCCCTTCGATTCGGGGACTTTCGATACCGTGCTGTTTCATCAGGTGCTGCACTTCGCCCCCTCCCCTGGTCCCGTGCTGGGCGAGGCCGCGCGCGTCACCCGCGAGGGTGGGCGAATCGCCATCGTCGATCTGGCCGCGCACGAGCGCGAGGACCTGCGCGAACGCCACGCCCACGCGCGCCTGGGCTTTTCCGACGAGCAGATGGCCGGGCTCATGACGGGCGCGGGCTTCACCCCCGAACCCGCCATCGCGCTGCCCGGCGATCCGCTCACGGTGAAGATCTGGACCGCGCGGCGCAACGCCAGCCCTGCGCCCAGCCTCCCGGCCGACACCCCGGCCAGCCCTCCGGTCGAGAACGCCCAGGCCTGACCGGCCGGGCGCCCGCCGGCCCCGACACCTCCTTCAAGACCCGTTCCAGTGAAAGACCGCCCAACCATGACCGTCCCCTCCCACCCGGCCCCTTCCCACCCGCAGCCGAGCGATGCGCCGCTGTTCGGCACTATGGCCGGGGACATCGCCGTGTCGTTCGAGTTCTTCCCCCCCAAGAGCGAGAAGATGGAAGCGCAGCTGTGGGACGCGATCACCGAGCTCGCCCCGCTGTCGCCCGACTTCGTCTCGGTGACCTATGGCGCGGGCGGCTCCACGCGTGAGCGCACGCACGCCACCGTCGCGCGCATCCGCAAGGAAACCCCGCTGGTCCCCGCCGCGCATCTTACCTGCGTCGCCGCGAGCAAGGGTGAAATCGCGGAGATCGCCGACCAGTACTGGGAAGCGGGCGTGCGCCACATCGTGGCGCTGCGCGGTGATCCGCAGCCGCAGGACAACGGCGTGTTTCGCGCGCATCCCGATGGCTACGCCAGCGCCGCCGCGCTGGTCGAAGGGCTCAAGGCGCGCCACGACTTCGAGGTTTCGGTCGCCGCCTATCCCGAAGTCCACCCCGAGGCGGCGAGCGCGCAGAGCGACCTCGACAACCTCAAGCGCAAGATCGACGCGGGCGCAACGCGCGCGATCACCCAGTTCTTCTTCTCCGCCGACGCCTACTTCCGCTTTCTCGACAAGGCGCTGGCGGCCGGGATCGACGCCCCGATCGTGCCGGGGATCATGCCGGTGACCAGCTTTGCCGCGATTCGCCGCATGTCGGGCAACACCGCGATCCCCGCCTATCTGGAATCGCTGTTCAGCGATCTTGACGAACGCCCCGGTCCGCGCGCACTGGTGGCCGCGGTCGCCGCCGCCGACCTGTGCAAGCGCCTTTACGACGGGGGCGTGCGCAACTTCCATTTCTACACGCTCAACAAGGCCGACCAGACTTACGCGATCTGCCAGCTGCTCGGCCTTCGTCCGCACCTGCCTCTTGGGGAACCCGCCTGATGTCCGCCCGCGATACCTTCCTGGCCGAAGCGGCCAAGCGCATCCTCATTACCGACGGCGCCTTCGGCACCGAAATCCAGAACTGGAAGCTGGCCGAGGCCGACTACGCCGGAACGCTCAACCTGGGCCATGACCAGAAGGGCAACAACGACATCCTCGCGCTGACCAGGCCCGAAGTGCCCGAGGCGATCCACCGCGCCTACTTCGAGGCGGGCGCGGACATCGCCGAGACCAACACGTTTTCGGCCAACCGCATCAGCCAGGCCGATTACGGCGCCGAACACCTCGTGCGCGAGATCAACCTCGCCTCCGCCCGGCTCGCCCGCCGCGTCGCCGACGAGTTCCAGGCCAAAGACGGACGCCCGCGCTTCGTCGCCGGTGCGATCGGACCGACCAACAAGACGCTCTCGCTCAGCCCCGACGTCAACGATCCGGGCTACCGCGAGATCGACTGGGACACGCTTGTCGACGTCTACAAGGAACAGGCCGCCGCGCTCGTCGAGGGCGGTGCGGACTTCATCCTGATCGAGACCGTGTTCGACACGCTCAACGCCAAGGCCGGGATCATGGCGGTGCGCCAGCTCGAGGCGGAAATCGGGCGCGAAGTGCCGATCATGCTCTCGATGACGCTGACCGACCTGTCGGGCCGCAACCTTTCGGGCCACACCGTCGAGGCGTTCTGGCACGCGGTGCGCCACGCCAGACCGCTCACGATCGGGCTCAACTGCTCGTTCGGGGCGACCCAGCTGCGCCCGCACGTCAAGGTCCTCTCCGAGATCTGCGACTGCCTCATCATGATCTACCCCAACGCAGGCCTGCCCAACGAACTGGGCGCCTACGACGAGATGCCTGGCACCACCGCCAGCTTCGTCAAGGAGTGGGCCGATGCGGGCCAGGTCAACGCGCTGGGCGGCTGCTGCGGTTCGACCCCGGCGCACATCGCCGCGATCGCCAAGGCGGTCGAGGGGCTGCCCCCGCGCCGCGTCCCCCAGCTTGCCCCCGTCACCCGGCTCGCCGGGCTCGAACCTTTCACCATGGCCGCCTGAGCACTCCCGCAATGACCAACATGCCCATCTGGCGCATCCGCAGGGCCACCCTGGACGATGCGCAAACCCTCTCGCTGATCGGTTCGGCAACCTTCCTCGACGCCTTCGCCGGCATGGTCGACGGCCAGGGCCTGCTCGCCCACTGCACGCGTTCGCACAGCGCCGAGGTCTACCGCCAGTATCTTGAAAGCGGCGCGATCGCCTGGCTTGCCGAAGTCGAACCGGGCCACGCGCCGGTCGGCTATGCGCTGGTGTGCAAGCCCGAGCTCGACCAGGCCATGAACGGCGACGTCGAGCTCAAGCGCATCTACCTGCTCTCGCGCTTCCAGGGCACGGTGATCGGCAGCGTGCTCATGCGCCACGTGCTCGAGACGACACAGGCCGAAGGCTTCCGGCGCCTGCTGCTCGGCGTCAAGAACGACAACCACCGCGCGCTCAATTTCTACGCCAAGAACGGCTTCGAGACGATCGGCTCGCGCAGTTTCGACGTCGGCGGCACCGTCTATGACGACTTCGTGCTCGCCCGCCCGCTCGACACCGTTCCGGCCACGTAAGGACAACGGGGACCTTCATGACCCAGACTACCACCCCGGCCGCGACCGGCTCGCGCTTCGTCAACATCGGCGAGCGCACCAACGTCACCGGCTCCGCCAAGTTCAAGAAGCTCATCATGGCCGGCGACTACGCCGCCGCGATCGAGGTCGCCCGCCAGCAGGTCGAGAACGGCGCGCAGGTGATCGACATCAACATGGACGAAGGTCTGCTCGACGCGATCGAGGCGATGACCACCTTCCTCAACCTGATCGCCGCCGAGCCCGACATCGCGCGCGTGCCGATCATGATCGATTCGTCCAAGTGGGACGTGATCGAGGCGGGCCTCAAGTGCGTCTCGGGCAAGCCCATCGTCAACTCGATCTCGATGAAGGAAGGCGAGGAACCCTTCCTCGAACACGCGCGGCTGTGCATGGCCTATGGCGCCGCCGTGGTGGTCATGGCTTTCGACGAAACCGGCCAGGCCGACACCAAGGCACGCAAGGTGGAAATCTGCAAGCGCGCCTACAAACTGCTGACCGGCATCGGCTTCCCGCCCGAAGACATCATCTTCGACCCCAACGTCTTCGCGGTCGCCACCGGCATCGAGGAGCACGACCGCTACGGGCTCGACTTCATCGAGGCGGTGGCCGAGATCAAGGCCGCCTGCCCGCACGTCCACTTCTCGGGCGGGCTGTCCAACCTCTCGTTCTCCTTCCGCGGCAACGAGACCGTGCGCCGCGCGATGCACTCGGTGTTCCTCTACTACGCGATCCCCGCCGGGCTCGACATGGCGATCGTCAACGCCGGCCAGCTCGACGTCTATGACCAGATCGACCCGGTGCTGCGCGAGGCGTGCGAGGACGTCATCCTCATGCGCCAGCCAAAGGAAGGCGACCAGAGCGCGACCGAGCGCCTGATCGAACTGGCCGAAAGTTTCAAGGGCCAGGACAAGGCGCAGGAAAAGGCCACGCAGGAATGGCGCACCTGGGAGCCGGTCAAGCGCATCGAACACGCGCTCGTGCGCGGCATCGACGCCCACATCGTCGAGGATACCGAAGAAGCCCGCCAGGCCATCTTCGCGCGCGGCGGCCGCCCGATCGAGGTGATCGAAGGCCCGCTGATGGACGGCATGAACGTGGTCGGCGACCTGTTCGGCTCGGGCAAGATGTTCCTGCCCCAGGTGGTGAAGTCGGCGCGCGTGATGAAGAAGGCGGTCGCCCACCTCATCCCCTTCATCGAAGCGGAAAAGGACGCCAAGTCCAAGGCCAAGGGCCGGATCATCATGGCCACGGTCAAGGGCGACGTCCATGACATCGGCAAGAACATCGTGGGCGTCGTGCTCCAGTGCAACGGCTACGAGGTGATCGACCTTGGGGTCATGGTGCCCTGGTCGAAGATCCTCGAGACCGCGCAGCAGGAAGAGGTCGACATCATCGGCCTGTCCGGCCTCATCACCCCCTCGCTCGACGAGATGGTGACCGTGGCCGAGGAAATGCAGCGTGCGGACATGACCATCCCGCTGCTGATCGGCGGCGCGACGACGTCCAAGGTCCACACCGCACTGCGCATCGATCCGGCCTACAAGGGCGCGGTGGTCCATGTGCTCGACGCCAGCCGCGCGGTCGGCGTCGCCTCGCAGCTGCTGTCCGACACGCAGGCGGACGGCTTCATCGAACAGGTCGCCATCGACTACGAGAAAGTGCGCGTCGCGCGTGAGGGCAAAGGCAAGAAGGACGTCCTGCCGATCGAACAGGCGCGCGCCAACGCCTACCAGCCCGACTTCGCCGACAAGGCCCCCGCACCGGTCCAGCCGGGCCTCCACGTGTTCGACGACTGGGACCTGGCCGACCTTGTCGAGACTTTCGACTGGACGCCCTTCTTCCGCGCCTGGGAGCTGGCGGGCACCTACCCCGCCATCCTCGAGGATGACGTGGTCGGCGAAAGCGCGCGCAACCTCTTCGAGGACGCGCAGAAAATGCTCGACACGATCATCGCGGAAAAGTGGCTGACCGCCAAGGGCGTGTGCGCCTTCTGGGAATGCCACCAGGACGGCGACGACATCCTGCTGGCCGACGGCACGCGCATCCCCATGCTGCGCCAGCAGTTCGAAAAGTCGCGCGGGCGCGCCAACTTCTGCCTGTCCGACTTCGTCGACCCGGCGGGCGACTGGCTGGGTGGTTTCGCGGTGGGCATCCACGGCATCGACGAACATATCGCCCGCTTCAAGGCCGCGCACGACGATTATTCGGACATCCTGCTCAAGGCCCTTGCGGACCGCTTCGCCGAAGCCTTCGCCGAACGTCTCCACCAGCACGTGCGCACCACCTTGTGGGGCTACGCGCCCGACGAGCAGCTCACCAACGAGGCGCTGATCCGCGAACAGTACCGCGGCATCCGCCCCGCGCCGGGCTACCCCGCGTGCCCCGACCATTCGTTGAAGCCGATCCTGTTCGATCTCCTGCGCGCGCAGGATAACGCCGGGATCACGCTCACCGAAAGCCAGGCCATGCTGCCGACCTCGGCGGTTTCGGGGTTCTACTTCGCGCACCCCGAAAGCCAGTATTTCGGCGTCGCGCGGATCGGGCGCGACCAGCTGGAGGACTACGCCCGCCGCCGCGGGGTCGACGTCGCGCTGGCCGAGCGCTGGCTGCGGCCCAATCTCGACTGAACGAAAAGGCCGCGGCGGCGTGGGTTGAAAGACACGCGTCCGGCGGCTGCCCCCCCCTTGAAACATCCCCCCTGACGGCACGCCAAAGCGCCGCTCCGTCAGGGGGGACGGAGCGGCGCGACGAAGCCCTGGAATTCAGGTCAGGCGCGGTAGCGGCACCGCATCACTGCACTGATGGCACTCCCACGGGCTTCGCGGCGATCCCGGCCCCAGGACGGCTGGTTGCGGGACGGGATTTGAGGTCGGGAAGAACGGCGAGCATCGCGAAGGCGGCATCGACGCCAAAGTGCACCAGTTCGTTGATGACAGGATCGGTCTCGAGACCCAGCTCCTTTGCCATGGTCTTGAGCGTGCGGGCGATTTCCACAAATTCGCGCTCATTCAGCCAGGCCGTGTGGCATTCTTCGAAACGCACGTTGGCATCGCGCAGCAAAACACCCATCGTCAGACGTCCTCTTCCATTTCAGACTTCGTTGCCCGAAGCATTCAATCGATTGCATCATTATCGGCAAGAGCTGCGAAGAAGCGTTTAAGCGCCTTTAGCGGGTATTTGCGCGTAGAAGATGGAGGGAAAAATTACCATGAACCGGGGCGCTTTTCGATCGCGATCGAAGGCCGGAACCAGCCTCGGCACCAGCACCAGCGCCAGCGCCAGGCGCTGCGCGCAAGGCGACGATCGAGCGCGCCGTCCAAAGGCATAGCGGACGGGCGTGATTGCAGCGCTCTGGCGGCAGGCGACTGGCCTCGGCCAGCGTCACGCGGCAGGATCGCGTCGTCATCGTCCGGCACGCTCCATGGACGCGTGCGGGAGCGGGAAAAGCCTCAGAAGAAACGGTCGATCAGGCGTTCGAGCAGGCTGCGATCGCTGTCCATCGGCTGAATCGGACCATAGGCGAGGTAGCGCTGGCTGGCATCGCGATGCGCACGCGGCAGGATCGATTCATGCGGACGACTGGAATGGCTCACATAGTTCGACATGGCTTTCGTCTCCAAAAGTTCCGATCATCGCAAGTTAAACTCGCATGATCGAAAAAAGTGCCCGAATAGTGGAAAAGACAAGGGCCGTGTTTCGATTTGGCAACAGCTTGGCCGCTTCGAGTCGCGCAAGCCCCCGATCCGGAAATCCGGCACCAGCCCGCGCCCCCGGCGCGAACGCATTCCGGCGCGTTCCGGCCGGGCGCACCGCGCCGGCTGCGTCGAAAGCGGAGGAAACCCTGCCCCTTGCCGGTTCCGCCGCGCGCGCCGATCTGCCATAAGCCAGCCCCGTGACCGACGACGACTGGCCTTACGAAACCACGTTCTACGGCGATGACGACGCGCAGGACCTCTACGCGCCCGCCATCGACCAGACCCCTGCCCCTGCGCCCGACCCCGCACAGGTACGCGCAGCCTTGCAGGAAACCTTCGGGTTTTCGGGCTTTCGCGGGGTGCAGGATCAGGTCGTCGAACGGGTTCTCAACGGCCACTCGACGCTCGCCGTCATGCCCACCGGCGCGGGCAAGTCGCTTACCTACCAGCTCCCCGCCGTGCTGCTCGAAGGCACTTGCGTCGTCGTCTCGCCGCTCATCGCGCTCATGCACGACCAGCTGCGCTCGGCGCGCGCCAACGGTATCCGCGCGGCCACGCTGACGAGCGCCGATGCCGACTGGCGCGAAACGCTCGACGCCTTTCGCGCCGGACAGCTCGACCTGCTCTACATCGCGCCCGAACGCGCCAGCCAGCCCGCTTTCCGCGACCTGCTCGCCAGCAGCCGCATCGCGCTCTTCGCCATCGACGAAGCGCACTGCGTCTCCGAATGGGGGCATGACTTCCGCCCCGATTACCGCCTGCTGCGCCCGCTGCTCGACGCCTTCCCGCACGTGCCGCGCCTCGCCCTCACGGCGACGGCGGACCACCACACCCGCCAGGACATCCTCGCCCAGCTCGGCATTGCCGAGGACGGGCTGATCGTCGCCGGGTTCGACCGGCCCAACATCCGCTACGCCATCCGCCCGCGCGATTCCATCGCGCGCCAGTTGAAGGGCGTGATCGACGAGAATCCCGGCCCCGGCATCATCTACGCGCCCACCCGCGCGCGCGTGGAACAGCTTGCCGAAACGCTCGCCGCGCAGACCGGACGGCGCGTGCTGCCCTACCACGCCGGGCTCGCCCCCGAAGTGCGCGCGCGCAACCAGGCCGCCTTCGTTGCGAGCGAGGACATGGTGATGGTCGCCACCGTCGCCTTCGGCATGGGGATCGACAAGCCCGACGTGCGCTTCGTCGCCCACGCCGGTATTCCCAAGTCGATCGAGGGCTACTACCAGGAAACCGGCCGCGCCGGGCGCGACGGCGATCCCTCAGTCGCGGTGATGTTCTGGGGGGCGGACGATTTTGCCCGCGCGCGCATGCGCCTCGCCGAAGTCGACGAGGCCCGCCAGCAGAGCGAGCGCCAGCGCCTCGAAGCGCTCGCCCGCCTCATCGAAACCGCCGATTGCCGCCGCGCCGTGCTGCTGCGCCACTTCGGCGAAAGTCCTCCGGCGAGGTGCGGCAACTGCGACACCTGCCTCGAGCCGGTCGATGTGATCGACGCGACGACGCTGGCCCGAAAGCTGCTTTCCGCGGTCTACCGCACCGGCCAGACCTATGGCCTGGGGCATCTCGAAAAGGTGCTGATGGGCGTGACCGACGAGCGCGTCCTCCAGCGCGGGCACGACCAGCTTTCGGTCTTCGGCATCCTGCGCGAAGAGGAAAAGCCGATCCTCAAGGCGCTCGCCCGCGCGCTACAGGCGCGGGGCAGCCTGGTGCCCACCGAACACGGCGGGCTGGCGCTGGGCGGGGATGCGCGCGACATCCTCAAGGGCGAGGCGGCGGTGATGATCGTGCGCCCGCCCAAGAAGGAACGCGCGCGCCGTGGCCGCAGCGCCGACCAGACGCCCAACCCCGTCGGCGATCCGCTGTTCGACGCGCTGCGCGAACTGCGCCGCGACCTCGCCAGGGATCAGGGCGTGCCGCCCTACGTCATCTTCCACGACGCAACGCTGCGCGAAATGGCCTCCGCCCGCCCCGCGACGCTGGCCGAACTGGGCTCGATCACCGGCGTGGGCACACGCAAGCTCGATGCCTACGGCGAGGAATTCCTCCACGTCCTGCAGCAGTTCTAGTGGTTCGATTCTGACATTTGGTACCCTATCGGATAGGGCGTGCTCAAATGTCAGAATCTCTTCGAACCACTAGCATTTATTTGATTCTAGTCGATTTTACGATTTTGACATTTGCAGACCCATACCAGCCGCCAGGGGATGCAAATGTCAAAATCAATCCACTAGGCGGCTTCCCAGCTTATCAAGACAGAATGTTCAGGGACCAATCGCCCTGAAACACCCTTCGCGCCACAGCTCGGTACGGCTTCCCGGAAGCCGCACCGAATTTGAACCGGGCTCTTACAGCGGATTGTCGAGCTTGATGATTTCCTCATCGCTCTCGCGNTTCCCAGCTTATCAAGACAGAATGTTCAGGGACCAATCGCCCTGAAACACCCTTCGCGCCACAGCTCGGTACGGCTTCCCGGAAGCCGCACCGAATTTGAACCGGGCTCTTACAGCGGATTGTCGAGCTTGATGATTTCCTCATCGCTCTCGCGCTGGTCGGTCTTGAGCTCGCGCGGTTGCTGGAAGCTTTCCAGCACTGGCTTGTCGCGGCCGTAGATGTCATCGAAAGTCTGCATCTGGCCGTCGATGTTGGTGCCCTGGGTGAAGTAGGTGAGGTAGACCGGGAAGGTGCGGGTCATCGGCACCTTGGTGTACTTGCCCGAACGCGAAATGTCGGCTGCCTCGCTGGCGGACATGCCCGCCCCCAGGATCGCCATCGTCATGCCCAGTTCGACCGCCCGCTCGGTGCGGATGCAGCCGTGGCTGAAGGCGCGCACCTTTTCGTTGAAATACTGCTTGGACGGCGTGTCGTGCAGGTAGATCGCGTGCTCGTTGGGCATGTCGATCTTCATCAGGCCGAGCGAATTGTTCGGGCCGGGCTGCTGCACCACCCAGACGTTGCCGTTGGCATCCTTGGTCGCCTTGTAGCCCGCGTTGCGCGCCCAGTTGGGATTGGCGAGGACCTTCTGACCCAGCCCTTCGCCCTTGGTAATCGACTGCGGCACGGTCCAGGTCGGGTTGAACACCACCGCCGTGACCGTTTCGGCCAGCTGCGGCGTCGCGGTGCGCCCCGGCTTGCCGACCACCGTCTTGTAGGTGCGGATGATCTTGTTGCGCACCACCAGCCGCAGCTGGAATTCAGGCACGTTGGTCATCAGGTAGACATCGCCAAGGTCGTGCTTGAGCCAGCGCCAGCGATCCATGTTGGCCATGATCAGCAGACGCTTTGCGGTCTGCGCGCGCGGAGTGGCGGCCAGCGCGGCCTTGAGCGCGGCGTAATCGGGATTGGTCGGCGCGAGCCTGGCGACAATGCCCGCCACGTCGTGCGTGGAAAGCGCCTCGGCCATCAGCTTGGCGGTGGGCATGTCGTCCTGGTCGGGATCGACCGCGAACCACTGCAGGCGGTCCTTCATCGGCGTGCGTCCGTCGCGCAGATCTTCAATCAGCCAGCCGAACACCTTGCTCGCCTCGGCGTCGAGCGCATCGCCTTCGCCCGCCGCGATCGCGGCCTTGAGCGTCGATGGCTGGTAGTCGGCCGGAAGCAGACCCTCGCTCGTGATATGCTCGATCGTGGTGAGCAGCGCGCGCGCATCGGCCAGGCTCCAGGGCATGACCGGCTCGGACACCGTGATGTCCTGGATCACCGGCGCGCTGTTGGGGCCCAGGTCGTCCGAGTTGGGCGCACGGGTGGGCTGCGCACCGGGCGTTGCGGTCGGCACAGCTGTCGGCGTTGCCGTGGCCTGCGCGGAGGGCTTGGAGGGATCGTGCGGACGCGGCAGGATGTTCTCGGGCTCTCCGGCGTCAGTGCTGCGGCTCTGCGCAAACACCGGCTGGGCAACAAGGGGCTGGGCCAGAAGGCCCAGCACCGACAGACTGGTCATGAGGCCGCTGCCCAACCGATTGACTTTCTTCATCCTGATCTCAAAACCCGCCGGAAAAATACTGTTGGTTCCTGCCGCCCATCGGGAAACCGCTGGCGGCGTACACGGCTCGATGTGCGCCTTTATGACGCCACCTTCAAGGATCGCCCCTGTCGCTGCGATGAATTGCTTGCGTATAACTCATCCGTAAACCACACAGGGCGCGGTCATGATCGCGCCTGTTTCCGCCTCTCGCGCCGCCCCGGCCCCATGCCGCCCCACCGTCCCGTTTCTCGCCGTGGTAGCGGGCATCGGCGTGTTCAGCGCGATGGACGCAGCGATGAAGGGCGCCGCGCTCGTGGGCGGGGTCTATACCGCGCTGCTCTTGCGCAACGCTCTGGGCACCGGCTTTGCCGCCGCCTTCTGGCTGACCGGCAAACGCGCGCTGCCCGCGCCGGCGACACTGCGCCTCCACGCCTTTCGCGCCGCGATCACGACCGCGATGGCCGCGCTGTTCTTCTATGGCCTGGTGCGCGTGCCGATGGCCGAGGCCATCGCGATCTCGTTCATCGCGCCGATCGTGGCGCTGTTCCTTGCCGCGCTCCTGCTGGGCGAGGTGATCCGCCCGCAGGCGATCCTCGCCTCGCTGCTGGGCATCCTGGGCGTGGTGGTTATCGCCGCGGGGCGTATGGGCGGGCTCGAGGCTTCGGGCGAGACCATCGCCGGGATCGCCGCGATCCTGCTTTCGGCGCTGTTCTACGCCTTAAACCTGGTGCTCCAGCGCCAGCAGGCTCTCCTTGCCTCCCCGCGCGAGATCGCGCTGTTCCAGAACCTGTTCGCCACCGGCTTCACCGCGCTGGCCGCGCCCTGGCTGTTCGTTGCGCCGGGGGGCGATGGCTGGGCGCCCGTCGCTCTGGCCGCGCTGGCAGCCCTGCTGGCCACCGGCGCGCACCTGCTGCTCTCCTGGGGCTACGCGCGCGCCGAAACGCAGGTCCTGGTCACCGGAGAATACACCGGATTCCTTTGGGCTGCGGTGCTGGGATGGCTCTTCTTCGATGAAAAAGTCGCACCGGCAACTGTCGCAGGCGCAATGCTGATCCTTGGCGGATGCTGGATAGGCGCGCGCAACAAAGTATCCGCAGGTCAAGCCCCGACGATTGGATAAGGCGCCCCCCCTTGACCTGAAGGCTTTCAGCGCGCATCCGCGACCCGACGAATCCGTTTGTCGCATCGCAGCAGGCCGGAAAGGGGCAAACATTTCCGGTTTCCGGCGATGCGTCAGGCATCACAGGAAGGGAATAACGCCCACATGACCCAGGTCGGACAGGATACGCTCGGTACCCGCAGCACCATGACCGCCGGCGGCAAGACCGTCGCCTACTACTCGTTCAAAAAGGCCGCCGAAAAGATCGGCGACGTCTCGCGCCTGCCTTTCTCGATGAAGGTCCTGCTCGAGAACATGCTGCGTTTCGAGGACGGTGGCTTCACTGTCTCGACCGACGATGTCCAGGCCGTTGCCGACTGGCAGAAGAACCCGGTCACCGGTTCGGAAATCCAGTACCGTCCGGCCCGCGTGCTGCTGCAGGACTTCACCGGCGTCCCTTGCGTGGTCGACCTGGCCGCGATGCGCGACGGCATTGCCGCGCTCGGTGGGGACACCAGCAAGATCAACCCCCAGGTTCCCGTCAACCTCGTGATCGACCACTCGGTCATGGTCGACGAGTTCGGCACGCCCAAGGCGTTCGAACAGAACATGGAGATCGAGTACCAGCGCAACATGGAGCGCTACGACTTCCTCAAGTGGGGCTCCAAGTCGCTCGACAACTTCTACGCTGTCCCGCCGGGCACCGGCATCTGCCACCAGGTCAACCTGGAAAACATCGCGCAGAGCGTGTGGACCGACAAGGACCAGAACGGTGAAGTCGTCGCCTACCCCGACACGTGCGTGGGCACCGACAGCCACACCACCATGGTCAACGGCCTGGGCGTGCTGGGCTGGGGCGTTGGCGGCATCGAAGCCGAAGCGGCGATGCTCGGCCAGCCCGTCTCGATGCTCATCCCCGAAGTCGTGGGCTTCAAGTTCACCGGGGAACTGAAGGAAGGCGTGACCGCCACCGACCTCGTGCTGACCTGCACCAACATGCTGCGCAAGCACGGCGTGGTCGGCAAGTTCGTCGAATACTACGGCGAAGGCCTTGCCTCGCTCAGCCTCGCCGACCGTGCGACGCTCGCCAACATGGCGCCCGAATACGGCGCGACCTGCGGCTTCTTTGGCATCGACGACAAGACGCTCGACTACCTGCGCCTGACCGGCCGCGACGAAGGCCAGATCGCCCTCGTCGAGGCCTACGCCAAGGAGCAGGGCTTCTGGATGGACCCGGCCAACCCCGAACCGGTCTTCTCCTCGACGCTCGAACTCGACCTCTCCACCGTCGTCCCCTCGCTCGCCGGCCCCAAGCGCCCGCAGGACAAGGTCGTCCTCACCGACGTCGACGACGTGTTCAACAAGGACATGGCCGAACTCTACAAGCGTGAGCGCAAGTCGGTCCCGGTTGCCGGCGCCGACTACGAACTGACCGATGGCGACGTGATGATCGCCGCGATCACCTCGTGCACCAACACCTCGAACCCCTCGGTTCTCGTCGCCGCCGGCCTCGTCGCCAAGAAGGCCGACGAACTGGGCCTCAAGCCCAAGCCCTGGGTCAAGACCTCGCTCGCACCGGGCTCGCAGGTGGTCACCGACTACCTCAACAAGGCTGGCCTGCAAGAGCACCTCGACAACATCGGCTTCAACCTCGTGGGTTACGGCTGCACCACCTGCATCGGCAACTCGGGTCCGCTCGCCGAGCCGCTGTCCAAGGCGATCAACGAGAACGACCTGGTCGCCTCGGCGGTCATCTCGGGCAACCGCAACTTCGAAGGCCGCGTCTCGCCCGACGTGCGCGCCAACTTCCTGGCCTCGCCGCCGCTGGTCGTCGCCTACGCGCTCAAGGGCACCGTGGTGGAAGACTTCACCACCACCCCGATCGGCACCGGCAAGGACGGCCAGGACGTGTTCCTCAAGGACATCTGGCCGACCAACGCCGAAGTGACCTCGACCATGAACGCCTGCGTCGACCGCGCGATGTTCCAGGCCCGCTACGCCGACGTCTACAAGGGCGACGAGCACTGGCAGGCGATCGACGTCGTGGGTTCGGACACCTACAAGTGGCGCGCGGGTTCGACCTATGTCGCCAACCCGCCCTACTTCGAGGGCATGGAGATGACCCCGGCGCCGGTTTCGGACATCGTCGAGGCCAAGCCGCTCCTGATCCTGGGCGATTCGGTCACCACCGACCACATCTCGCCCGCCGGTTCGATCAAGGCGGACAGCCCGGCCGGCAAGTGGCTGATGGAGCACCAGGTCGCCAAGGCCGACTTCAACTCCTACGGTTCGCGCCGTGGCCACCACGAAGTCATGATGCGCGGCACCTTCGCCAACATCCGCATCAAGAACGAGATGGTTCCGGGCACCGAAGGTGGCTTCTCGTCGTACAAGGGCGAAACCATGGCGGTCTACGACGCTGCGGTGAAGCACGCCGCCGACGGCACCCCGCTGGTGGTCATCGCTGGCAAGGAATACGGCACCGGTTCGTCGCGTGACTGGGCGGCCAAGGGCACCAACCTGCTCGGCGTGCGCGCCGTCATCGTCGAGAGCTTCGAGCGCATCCACCGCTCGAACCTGGTCGGCATGGGCGTGCTCCCGCTGCAGTTCAAGGACGGCCAGACCCGCGAGACGCTCGGCCTGACCGGCGACGACGCCTTCACCATCAAGGGCATCGCCGATATCAAGCCGCGCCAGGACGTCGAAGTCGAAGTGACCCGTCCGGACGGTTCGACCTTCTCGTTCAGCGCGCTGTGCCGCATCGATACGGCCAACGAGATCGAATACTACATGAACGGCGGCATCCTGCAGTACGTTCTGCGCAAGCTCGCTGCGGGCTGATCGCACCAGCGACCCGGCCAAACGGCATGAGAAAGGCCCCGTCCGGTTCGTCCGGGCGGGGCCTTTCGCTTTGCGGGCCGGAGCCATGAGCGCCCCCGATCTTCGGGCACGGGGGCCGTATCCCCATACGAAAAGGGGCGCCAAAGCGGCGCCCCTTGCTCATTTCAGGTTGGTATTGCGGCTCAGCTCCTGGCCTTGCCCGCAAGACGCCGCCGCACGAACAGCGCGGCGGCCGCGGCGCCGAACAGGATCACCATCGGCGGTTCGGGCACGTCGGTCGGCGGCGGACCGCCCGAGGACGTTGGCGGCGGGGGCGGTGGGTGCCCGCCCGAGGAGGAGGAGCTCGACGAACTCGAGGTCGAGCTCGACGAAGACGTGGAGGACGACGTGCTCGTCGAAGAGGACGTCGACGAAGAGGTCGAACTGCTGGTCGAGGTGCTGGTCGAAATTCCGCCGGTGGTCGAGGTCACGCCGCCGGTCGAGGTCGACGTGGAGCTCGACCCGCCCGAGGTCGAGCTGGAGCCGCCCGAAGTCGAGGTCGACGTCGATCCGCCGCTGGTGGTCGAGCTGATGATGACGTTGCCGCCGCTCGATCCGCCACCGCCGAAAAAGCCGCCGAAGAAACCCCCGCCATAACCGCCGATCGCGCCGCCACCGATCACCACCGGCGTCCCGCCGCCACCCCCGCTCGGCGGCATCGAGGCCGGAACCGGGGGAACGTAGGGCGGCGGCACCGGCACCATGGCGACCTGTTCCGGCGCGTCGCAGCACGAGCGCTTGACGATCGTGCGCACCCGCCTGGTGGTGCGCGGCTTGTCGATCACGCGGCGCGCCGGGCGCGGCTTGACCGCGACCTTGGCCTGCTTGACCTTGCTGTACTGCGTCTTGGCCGACTGGGTTTCGGCAACGTGGACCGCACCACCGCCAAGGACAGCGCAGCCCGCTGCGCAGGCTGAGAGTTTGGCTATGGCCGTCCTGATCGACATAAACGTTCTTTGCCCCGCCCATCGCCGGGTCGCCCGCCCGCCGCGAGTGCCCCGTTTGGATTTCTGTCTCCCACACTCAACGCAGAATGAGGTTAACACAACAATGGCGTTAACCTAGTTTTTCGCGAACGAAAGCCTGAAAATAGGCCGATCTTCGATATTAACCGACCGGATGTTTCGAAACGGGACTGCAAAGCGAAGCCTTGTAAGCTCCACCGACACATTTCGCAGGGTTTTACGGTGCCGTCCGGCCTAGCCGGACGCGCCCGGCGAATCGAACAAACCGCCCTGCACGCCATTGGACGGACCTTCGGGCGGGGCAATTCCCAAGTGCTGCCAGCCCCGGTCGTTGAGGCAGCGCCCGCGCGCGGTGCGCGCGACAAGCCCCAACTGGATGAGATAGGGCTCGATCACTTCCTCGATCGTGTCGCGCGGCTCGGACAGGCCGGCGGCCAGCGTCTCGACCCCGACCGGGCCGCCCTTGTAGATGTCCGCGATCATCATGAGGTAGCGCCGGTCCTGCGCATCGAGCCCGATCGAATCAACATCGAGCCGGGTCAGCGCATCGTCCGCGATCGCATGGGTGATGACGTCCGATCCCGCCACGAAGGCAAAGTCGCGCACCCGGCGCATGAGCCGCCCGGCAACGCGCGGGGTCCCGCGCGAGCGGCGCGCGATTTCGGTCGCCCCGCCCTTGTCCATGCCGATGCCGAGCAGGTTGGCCCCGCGCGTGACGACATGTTCGAGTTCGGCCACGGTGTAGAACTGGAGCCGGATCGGAATGCCGAAACGATCGCGCAAGGGGGTCTGGAGCAGGCCCTGACGGGTGGTCGCCCCGATCAGCGTGAAGGGCGGCAGATCGATCCGCACCGAGCGCGCCGAAGGCCCCTCGCCAATGATGAGATCGAGCGCGCGGTCTTCCATCGCCGGGTAGAGCACTTCCTCGACCACCGGGTTGAGGCGGTGGATTTCGTCGATGAACAGCACGTCGCCATGCTCGAGATTGGTGAGCAGCGCGGCCAGGTCCCCCGCCTTGGCGATGACCGGGCCGGAGGTAGCGCGAAAACCCACGCCCAGCTCGCGCGCAACGATCTGCGCCAGCGTCGTCTTGCCAAGGCCGGGCGGGCCGAAGAACAGCGTGTGGTCCATCGCCTCGCGCCGGGCCTTTGCGCTTTCGATGAACACGCGCAGGTTGTCCTTGGCCGCTGCCTGGCCGGTAAAGTCGGACAGCGTCTTGGGGCGCAGCGCGGCATCGGCGTCTTCAGGCTGCGCGGCCGGGGAAAGGATCGGATTGTCGCTCACGGCAGCAGCACGTAGCCCTGCTGCTGGAGGAGTGCAAAGGCATCCATCGCCGAAAGCGCCATCTTCACACCGGGAAGGAGGTCGGCTTTGTGGATACCCATCGCCGTCGCGCTCTGCCCGCACAGATAGATCGCAACGCCGTGGTCGAGCAGCTGGCGCACCAGCTTGGCGTTGGCGTTGGCCGCCCCCTTGGCGTGGGCGCCGTAGGCGGCATCGCTGGTCAGGTCCCAGCCCGCCGGGCCATGCACGACGAGCGCGACCTTGATGTTCGCCTCGGGCACCCCGGCGGCAACGTTCATGTTGATGAAGCGCGCGGCGGTATCGAAGGCGCGCAGCACCTCGCCCGGCCTGGCGCCTTCATGAACGTTGTAAACGACCTTGAAATGGGTGTTCGCGCCCACCGGCAGATCGGCATCGACCTTGGCCACCGCACCGTATTCGGTGAACACCGGCCCTTTGGTGAAGGCGGCCTTGTCCTGCGCCAACGCGGGTGCGGCGAGCAGGGAAAGGCCCAAAAGCGATGTCATTGCAGAACGAACGATCATGGCGTGTCTCCTGTCAGCCGCACTTGTGGCCAGCCTGCGCATCAACCCGCCGCCTTCTTCAGGGCAACGCGTACGAGATCGTTGAGGCCCGCGTCCTCGCCCAGTTCGCCGACCGCCTGCGCGACCGCGGTGCTGGCGATCGCGGGCTTGAAGCCCAGGTTCTGGAGCGCGGAAACCGCGTCCGCGCTGGCCGAGCCTGCGGGGGCCTCCACCGCGGCCAGCGCGCCGGACGATCCGGGGACGACCGGCATTCCGCCCGCCTTGTCCTTCAATTCGTTGACGATGCGCGTCGCCAGCTTGGGGCCGACCCCGTTGGCGCGCGCGACCATCGCGCTGTCCCCGCCCGCGCAGGCGCGCTGGAGTTCCTCGGTAGTCAGTGCCGAAAGGATCGCCAGCGCGACTTTCGAACCCACCCCCTGCACCGCAGTGAGCAGACGAAACCAGTTGCGCTCGGCCGCCGAGGTAAAGCCGATCAGACGCTGGTCGGTCTCGGACACCTGCATCTCGGTGTGGATGACCACCTTGTCGCCGCGAATCCCCAGATGGTCGAGCGTGCGCGCCGAGCAATGGACGAGATAGCCCACCCCGTTGACGTCGATCACCGCCCAGTCGGGCCCGGTGTCGTCGAGATGGCCGGTCAGCTTTGCGATCATGGTTTGTTCCCCATGCCCTTCCTATGCACGGCCCCGGCCCGAGCGACAAGGGGGAAGTCCGCCGCACCATCCGCGCCCCCTCCCTACGCCGTCCCCGCGCCATCCCCACCGCGCACGACGATCCGCCGATCACGCCCTCTTGCGCGCCGCTATCGTCTTGTTTCTCATGACAGGCCCCCGCACCGCGCCTATAGAGCGCGCATGGCACATTCGAGCGGAAGCGGCAGGTCGCTGCGCCCCCAACACGCGGCTTCCCCCCCGGCGCTCTGGCCGATTGCGATCGGTCTTGTCGTGCTCGTCGCGCTCGCGCTGCGAGTCCAGGCCTGGTCGCCGTTCGCCGCCAGCCATCCCGACGAGCTGATGCAGTACGCCGAACAGGCCAACCGGCTGGCCACGGGGCATGGCCTGCGTCCCTGGGAAAACCGGCTGGGCCTGCGCAACAGCCTGATCCCCCAGCTGCTCTGGCTGCCGTTCTGGCTCGGCCGCCATTTCGCGCCCGACACGCTGACCGGCTATTATCTGGGGCGGATCTGGTTCGAGGCGCTGACCCTGCTCGCGCTGCCCGGCGCCTGGCTGTTGGGCGCGCAGGTCTCGCGCCGCCACGCGCTCGTCGCACTCTTCGTGGTCGCCAGCTGGTGGGAGAGCGTGCTGTTCTCCAACCTCCTGCTGTCCGAAAGCCTGGCAAGCGCCCTGTTGCTGCTGGGCGCCGGGCTGCTGCTCGGTCCCGAGGCGGGGCAGCGGCGCCTGGCCGCCGCCGGCTTCGTCCTGGGTCTCGGCGTTCTGGTGCGCTTCCAGTTCGGCCCGTTTGCCGCGCTCGTCCTCGCCAGCGCGCTGTGGCGGCGTCCGGGCGTGTTCAAGCCGGTCCTTGCGGGCGGGATCGCGGCGATGGCGCTGGGCACGCTGAGCGACCTCGTCGCCGGAGCGGTGCCGTTTTCCTGGTTCTTCATCAATCTGGACCAGAACATCGCGGCCGGACGCGCGGCCGGGTTCGGAACCAGTCCGCCCTGGCACTACCTGACCGACTACTACCATCACTTCGGCGCTGCGGCGCTGCTGTTCATCGCGGGTTGCGCGCTGGCGAGCGGGGCTCGCTACCGCCCCTTGCTGCTCGCCGCGCTGGTCCACGTCGCGCTGCACAGCCTGATCGCGCACAAGGAATACCGCTTCGTGTGGGTGGCCTCGCTGTTCGTGCTGGTGCTGGCCGCGATCGGCTCGGTACGCGTGTTCGACCGGCTGCTCGAACCGCATATCCACCCGCGCCACTTGCGCACGACGAGCCTGTTTGTAGCGCTTGCCAGCTGGTCGCTGCTCTCCTTCGCCTCGTTCGAGGCGACAGGGGGCTACACCTCGTTTCGCGGCGGCATCGCGATCACCGAACTGGCAATCGACGCCGCGCGCGATCCGCGCATCTGCCGCCTGGGCGTTGCCAACGGGCTGTTCTACCACACCGTGCCCGCGCTGTTGCCACACCCGATCCCGCTTTCGCTCGCCCCCAAAGAGCTGATCAAGAACGATCAGCCGCTGCCGCCCGAACTGGTGCGCGGCGCCAATGCGCTCTTGATGTTCGACACGCTGCCCAAAGGCGGTACGGCCTACCGCAAGATCACCTGCCGCGACCTGCCGACCGAACGGGTCTGCCTCTACCTGCGCCCCGGTCCCTGCGCGCCCGACCCACTCTACGACGCGCAGGCCGCGCTCGAACGCGAGGACATGTAGCGCGGGACTGTTCTAGAGCGGTTTTCGATCAGATTGCATCGGATCGACCGCTCTAGGCTGTAGTGACAATTTAGGGATTCCCAATCGCTTT
>NZ_JALHLF010000110.1 GCF_022832435.1 Novosphingobium organovorum
GAGCGCGGAGCCTGCTGCGCCGCTGGGACGGCGCGGCGGCGCGGCGGTGTTCGCCCGGCTGGGCTGATCCTTGCGGGGTGCGGATGGCGTGACAAGATGAAGCGGCACAGAAAAAAGGCGGCTTTGCGAGCCGCCTTTTTTCTGTGCCGTGGCAAGCCCGTTCCATCGGGTGTCCGGCGCCTGTGGCCTGTCGGCCGATGGAATGCGGGAAGGGTAAGGGCGCGGATCAGCTGCCCTGCGGACCCGAAGCGTCGGTCTTGGCGGCAAAACCGGCCTGCATGTAGGGGATCGGGTTCACGGCAACACCGTCGACGCGCACTTCATAGTGCAGGTGCGGGCCGGTCGAGCGGCCGGTGGTGCCCACGAAGCCGATCAGGTCGCCCTTGTGGACGGTCTGGCCTTCGGCCACGTTGAGGCGCGACAGGTGACCGTACCGGGTTTCGAGCGAACCGCCGTGTTCGATCTCGATGAACAGGCCGTAGGAGCTGAAGGGGGCCGCGCGGGCGACGACGCCATCGGCCGGAGCGTAGACCGGGGTGCCGGTCGGTGCGGCAAGATCGATGCCCTTGTGGCCGATGCGGCGGCCCAGGATCGGGTGTTCGCGCATGCCGAAACTGCTGGTCATGACGTAGTGGTCAAGCGGGTTGCGCGACGGGATCGAGACCGGGGCGATCAGGTCCGAGCTGCCGGCAACCGCCTTGGGGCGGGCGGCGGCCAGGCCGGTTTCCTCATAGGTCTGCCACGAGCTGAACAGGGTGCGGAACTGCTCGTCCTCGCCGCCGGTGGCCGACTGGGTGGCGGTCTGCGCGGCGCGCAGCGGGGCGGCGATATCGGCCGATGCGGCGGCCGAATTGGCCAGCGCCGGGTGAGCGGCGATGGATGCGCCCGCGATGATGGCAACACCGGCAAATGCGCGGATGTTGGCGAAAACTCTCGTAACGACCACTCGCAATACCTTGCTATTCGCCCCGAACGTGCGGCTCGGGACGCTTGAACCCATCGTTCGCGTGTCCAATCCGATTGGCCGCGAAATCCTGTTTTGGAGATGGTCGGAACCCCCCGCCGTCTCACAGGTTCAAGTTATGACCGGGTTCGTTAATCAAACAAGAGCGGCGTAGAAATCCCGCGATAAACCGGCAGCCGAGCGCGCTGAGTCGTTGAACGGTGGCTTAACGGTTCCTCGGAAATGGCGGGAAACCAGCATTTTCCAGAGATTCGCCGGATCTTCGTTACGGCGTTTCGCCTCATCGTCGAAATGAATTGCTCCGAAACGGACGTGGCGAATCTCATCGTCAAGGATTCGTTTGAGGATCGCCGCGCCGCGTGCGTCGCCCGCCGCCTTAACCCTGTCGTGGGTGGCGGGGGTCACGTCCAGCGCGCGGGCCTCAAGCACCATCGGGACCACCGCCAGCCGCGCCGCGACGTCGAGCCGGGTGGCGTGCGCGGCGTCCCACAGCCCGCCGTGCGCGGGCAGCGCGCCGTAATGGCTGCCCATTGTGGAAAGGTGCCTTTCGATGAGCGCGTAGTGCATCGCCTCGTCGGCCGCGACCGAGAGGAAATCGCTGACGAACCCCGGACCCATCTGGCCCCCGAAGCGCCCGGCCATGTCGAGCGCGAGGTCGATCGCGATGAATTCGATATGCGCGAGCGAATGCCACAGCGCGATCCGGCTGCGCTCGGACCCGGCCTTGCGCCGGCGCGGCATGTCGCGCGGCGAAAGCAGTTCGGGGCGCTCGGGCCGGCCGGGCATGGCGGGCATTGTGGTGTCGAACACGAAGGCGAGTCGGCCCAGCCGCCAGTCGCGCGCGACCTGGCGGGTCTTCATCGCCTTGGCACGCGGATCGCTCTCCTCGAGCGCGGCGCGAATGGCGCGCGCGACCGAGGGCCGGGCAGCGCGAGCGGGCATCGAAACGGACATGGTATCGGGCATCGCGGGGGTCAGAGCGCCTTGGCGGCCTCCAGCACGGCCTCGGCGTGGCCCTTGACCTTCACCTTGTCCCACACCTTCGCGATCGTGCCGTCGGGGCCGATGAGGTAGGTGGTGCGCACCATGCCCATGTAGGTGCGGCCGTAGTTCTGCTTTTCGGTCCAGATACCGAGCGCGTCGGACAGGCCGTTTTCCTCGGCATCGCTGGCGAGCGGGGCGGTGAGCGCGTGCTTGGCGATGAAGTTCTGGTGCTTCTTGGCCGAATCCTTGCTCACCCCCAGGAGCGCGGTGCCGGCCGCGGCGAACTGGTCCTTCAGCCCCGAAAAATCGATGTTCTCGGTGGTGCAACCGGGGGTGTTGTCCTTGGGGTAGAAGAACACCACGAGCTTTTGCCCGGCAAAGTCGGAGACTTTCACGCTACCGCCGTCGGGGGTTTCGAGCGCGATGTCGGGAAAGGCGTCGCCGGGGCCGGGGCGGTCGGTCATGGTCATCAGATCTCCAGGTCTTCAGCAAAGGTCGCGCGCCAGGCGGCGGCGACACTGCGGCGCGCTGCGAGGAGCGCGGATTCGAGTTCGGTTGCGTCCCCATAGCCGCAGGCGCGCTGCAAGGCCATGCACGCCGGAGCGCCGGGCACCTGGCCATCGGGGGCCAGCAGCCGCCCGGCGATCAGCAGGCGGGTGAGCGTGTCGTGCGCGGTGGCAAGGCTTTGCGGGAGGAGCCCTTCGCGTTCGAGCGCCGCGATCGCCTCGGCCAGATCGGGCTCGAGCCCCTTGCCGCTCGAGAGCTGGTGGAAGTGGACGAGAAATTCGAGATCGACCAGCCCGCCGCGGGTAAGCTTGACGTCGAGCGGTCCTTTGGCTGCCTTGTGCTGCGCCATGCGCGTGCGCATTTCGAGCACGTCGCGCGCCAGCGTGGCGGGGTCGCGCGGACGGGTGAGGATCGCGGCGATTTCGGCTTCGACCTGCGCGCGCGCCGCATCCGATCCGAACAGCACCCGCGCGCGGGCCAGTGCCATGTGCTCCCAGGTCCAGGCGTCCTCGTTCTGGTAGCGGGCAAAACTCGCAATCGTGGCGGCGGGCGGTCCCTGCTCGCCCGAGGGGCGCAGGCGCGTGTCGACTTCGTAGAGCGCGCCTTCCGCCGTGGGGACCGACAGCGCGGCGATCGCGCGCTTGGACAGGCGGTTGTAGTAAAGCGTCGCGCCAAGCGGCCGCGCGCCGTCCGATTCGGCCTGGAAATCGCCGGTGAACAGGTAAATGAGGTCGAGGTCCGAGGCGTGGGTGAGCACCCCGCCGCCGAACCGGCCGAGCCCGAGCACGACCAGTTCGCTGTCCGGAACGCGGCCGTGCTTGTCCTCGAATTCGGCGATCGCGGCACGGGTCAGCACGGTGTGCGCGGCTTCGGCCACGCGCGCCAGGCCCCGCCCGATCGCGAGCGGATCGTTGGCCCCCTCGATCAGCTGGACGCCGAGCCGGAAGCGCATCTCGCTGACCTTGCGGCGCACCGCATCGAGCATGCGTTCGTAGTCGCTGCCGGGCTCGAAGCGGGACAGCTCGGCGATGAGGCCGGGCACGTCGCCGGGCAGTTCGAAGGCGCTGGCATCGATCAGCGGGTCGAGCAGGTCGGCCCGCCGCGCCAGCGCATCGGCAAGCGGCGGGGCGAGGCTGAGGATGTCGACCAGCTGGCCGATCAGCGCCGGGCGCGCTTCGAGCAGGCGAAACAGGTTGATGGCGCTGTGCAGGTTGCCCAGCAGCTGCTCCCAGCGCGCCAGCGCGCGTTCGGGATCGGGCGCGCGGGCGAGAGCGGCCATCAGGTCAGGGCGGACCGCCTCGAACGCGGCGCGCGCCGCTTCCGAGCGCAGCGCGCGCATGCGGCCCGACAGCCAGCCCTCGATCCGGCGGGCGAGCGCTGGGGGATCGGCAAAGCCGAGCGCGGCGAGTTCCTCGGGCAGGCTGGCCTGCGAAGGCTCGGGCACTGGGTGGCTGCCACCTGTGGGCGTGTTGGCCATGACCAGCGCGTCGTAGCGTTCGCCGACCTCGGCGGTGATCGCGGTCACTTGCGCGATCAGCGCCGCGCCATCGGCGAGACCGTCGAGCCGGGCCACCGCGTCGAGCGCGTCGGGGTCTTCGGGCAGTGTATGGGTCTGGTGGTCGTGCGCCATCTGCAGGCGGTGCTCGATCGTGCGCAGCCGGTCGTAGCTTTCGCCCAGCAGGTGCGCGTCCTCGGGTGGCACGAGCCCGGCCTTGGCCAGCGCGTCGAGCGTCTCGCGCGTGCCGCGCAGGCGTAGCGCGGGGTTGCGTCCGCCGTGGATCAGCTGGTGGGTCTGGGCGTAGAACTCGATCTCGCGGATGCCGCCGCGCCCCTTCTTGAGGTTGAAGCCGGGGCCGACCGTCCCCGTTCCGCGCGCGCTGGCGCGGATCTGGCGGGTGAGCCGCCCGATTTCGGCGATCGCCCCGAAGTCGAGGCTCTTGCGCCACACGAAGGGGCGGATCGCGGCCAGGAACTGCTCGCCCGCCGCAATGTCCCCGGCGCAGGCGCGCGCGCGGATGAAGGCGGCGCGTTCCCAGGCGAGCGCGGAGCTTTCGTAATGGGTCAGCGCCGCGCCGATCGAGATCGCCAGCGGGCTGACCTCGGAGGCCGGGCGCAGCCGCAGGTCGACGCGAAAGACGTAGCCTTCCTCGTTCACCCGCGACAGCGTTTCGACCACCGCGCGCGCCACGCGCTGCGCCGCCTCGCCCGGATCGTCGCGCTCGCGCCGGGGCAGGGCCTGCGGGTCGAACAGCAGGATCGGGTCGATGTCCGAGCTGTAGTTGAGTTCGCGCGCGCCATGCTTGCCGAGCGCGAGGGCGAGGAAACCGGCCGGATCGGCCTCGGGCACGCGGCGGCGGATGCCTTCGGCGATGGCCGCATCGAGCGCGCGGTCGGCAAAGGCGGACAGTTCGCGCGTGACCTGGAGCAGCGGGAAACCACCCGCCAGGTCCCCGATGGCGAGCGTGAGGGCCAGCGCCTGCCGCTCGCGCCGCAGCGCCGAGCCGACCGAGGACGCACCGTCCCCGGCCGTGCGCGCCATCGCCATCGCCCCGGCCGCATCCCCGGCCGCCAGCACTTCGGCAAGATCGGGGCGCGCCGCGACGAGCTGCGCCAGAAACGGCGCGTGGGTGCGGGCGCGGGTGAGCGCGTTGGCCCAGTCCTCTCCGGCGCGGCTCTTGCCTGCGTGCATGGTCATGCCCTGTGTCCTGCCGGGTTGTGTGGGCAAGGACAAGCGGCTTGGCGCGTTTTTGCAGGGCCGGGGCAAGGCGGTCTTCAAACGCCCCTCCCGCTTGCGGGAGGGGTTGGGGGTGGGTCTTGCTGTCCGCGCGCCCCGCCCTCTTGTCGCGCCGCTTCGGCTCTGGCAGGTCTGCCGACAATCTGCGGGCAAGGTGCCGGTCGGGCGCGGCGTTTCGCAGAACGCATTTTCAGAACAACATTTCCAGAACAACAGGGGCGTTCCTCTTGAAAACCCGAGTCCTTCTCCTCGCCGCGCTGGGCCTGTCGGTCAGCGGCCTTTCGGCCTGCGCCACCAGCGACTACGCCGGACCCAAGATGCCCAAGGGCACCGCGCTGCCTCCGCCCGAGATGCAGGCCGAAAAGGCGCCCGACATTTCGGTGCCGCTGATGAAGGAAGTGACCAAGACGCTCGCCTCCGACGCGTTCGAGGGGCGCGCGCCGTCGACCGCGGTCGAACCCAAGGTGCTTGACTACATCATCGCGCAGTTCAAGGCGGCCGGGCTCCAGCCGGGCAACCACGGCCAGTGGCTCCAGCCGGTTCCCACGGTGGAGATCACCGCGACCGATCCCACCGCGCTTACCGTCCAGGGCAAGGGCACTTCGCAAAGCTTCGCTTTTGGTAACGATTACGTCGCCGCGAGCTACCGCGTGACGCCGCAGACGCGGGTCAAGGACAGCCCGCTGGTCTTCGTGGGCTATGGCATCGACGCGCCCGAACTGGGCTGGAACGATTACGCCGGGCTCGACATGAAGGGCAAGACCGCGGTCATCCTGGTCAACGACCCCGACTACGCCAACAGCGATGAAAGCGGCCTCTTCAAGGGCCGGCGCATGACCTACTACGGGCGCTGGACCTACAAGTTCGAGGAAGCCGCGCGCCATGGCGCGACCGCCGCGCTGATCATCCACGATACCTTCCCCGCCGCCTACGGCTGGAACGTCGTCAACTCGAGCTGGACCGGCGCGCAGTATTATGTGCAGAGCGCCGATGACGGCGCGAGCCAGACGATGGCCAACGGCTGGGTCCAGAAGCCGGTCGCCGAAGCGATCCTCAAGGCCGCCGGGCAGGATTTGGCGAGCCTGAGCGCCGCGGCGAAGCAAAAGGGCTTCAAGGCGGTTCCGCTGGGCCTTTCGGTGAGCTTCGGTTTCGACAACGAAATCCGCAAGTCGGCCTCGAACAACGTCGTCGGCATCCTTCCGGGCAAGACCCGTCCCGACGAATACGTGCTCTATTCCGGCCACTGGGATCACCTGGGCCACTGCACCCCGGACAAGACCGGCGATGGCATCTGCAACGGCGCGGTCGACAACGCGACCGGGGTTGCCGCGCTCGCCGCGCTGGCCAAGGCCAACGCCGAGGCGGGGCCGGCCGATCGCAGCCAGGTGTTCCTGGCCGTCACGCTTGAAGAATCGGGCCTGCTCGGCTCGGAATACTATGCCGCCAACCCGATCTTTCCGCTCGACCACACCGTGGGCGGGGTGAACATGGACGCGCTGCTGCCCGCGCCGCGTTCGCGCAGCTACGCGATGACCGGGGGCGACAAGTCCGACCTCACCAGCCTGTTTCGCGATGCGCTGAGCGATGAAGGGCTCAAGGAAGTGCCCGAGGACCACGCCGAGCGTGGCGGGTACTACCGTTCGGACCACTTCTCCTTCGCCAAGCGTGGCGTGCCGATGTTCAGCGTCGATCGCAGCACCGACCTGTTCGACGGCGGCACCGCGGCGGGCGACACGATCGCGCAGGACTACGTCGACAACCACTACCACGCCCCGTCGGACGAATATTCGCCCGACTGGAACTGGGATGGCATTGTCGAGGACGTCACGCTCTTCTATCGGCTCGGCCGCGATCTGGCGGATTCGACCTTCTGGCCCAACTGGCACAAGGACGATGAATTCCGGGCCGTGCGCGACAAGACCTGCGCGGCGGCCACGGGTGGCTGCCACGTCGACCATCCCTGAGGCGATGCGGGCCGCGCTTTCGGCGCGGCCTGCCGTCCTGACAAGAAGACCCGAGACCACGATGACGTATGCTCTCCCGCCCGAATGGCACCCGCAGGACTGGATCTGGATCGGCTTTCCGCACGATCCGGTCGAATGGCCCGGCTTCCTCGAGGCCGCGCAGGTTCAGATGGCGCAGTTCGCCAGCGTGGTGGCTGAAAACGGGCAGGAGGTCCGCCTCATCGTGCGCGACGAGGTGAACCGCGCGCGCGCGGCGTCGCTCGTCTCGGAAAAGGTCACGCTTGAAGTGCGCCGCTATGGCGATGTCTGGCTGCGCGACACCGGCCCGCTGGTCACCATGGATGATCGCGGCGCGCGCAAGGCGATGCGCTTTGGCTTCAACGGCTGGGGCGGCAAATACCTGATGGATGGCGACCAGGAAATCGGTGCCGAACTGGCGCGCGACGCGGGCCTTGCGGTTCAGCAGGCCGACTGGGTGCTGGAAGGTGGCGCGCTCGACGGCGATGGCACCGGGCTCGTCGCGACGACCGAGCAGTGCCTGCTCAACCCCAACCGCAACCCGCAACTGACCCGCGCCGACCTCGAGATGCGCCTTGCGCGCGATCTGGGCTATTCGCGCGTGCTGTGGCTGGGGGATGGGCTCATCAACGACCATACCGATGGCCATGTCGACAATCTGGCGCGCTTCGTTGCCCCCAACGTGCTGGCGCTGCCGCGCGCGACCGGGGCGGATGATCCCAACGCCGCGATCTACGCCGACGCCAAAGCCCGCGCCGAGGCGATGGGCGTGACGGTGGCCGAAGTGCCCTCACCGGGCCGGGTCGAGACCGATGGCCGGATCGAACCGGCAAGCTACATGAACTTCGCGATCACGTCGAAGCTCGTCGTGGTGCCGATCTACGGCACCGCGCACGACGAGGACGGCGTTGCCGCGATCGCCGAACTCTTCCCCGATCGCGATACGGTGGGCGTGATGGCCGATGCGGTGCTGGCCGGGGGTGGCTCGTTCCACTGCTCGAGCCAGCAGATGCCCGCGCAGGGCTAAGCGAGGAGGGGAGGGGGCTGGCCATCCCTGCCCCACCCTGGCCCCCCCTGGCCCCTCCCGCGAGCGGGAGGGGAGATAGGGCGAAGGCGCCTGGCAAACCGCAGCCGATATCGTGGCGCTAACTGTGGCGCTAACTGTGGCTGGGCCCTCGCTTCTTAACGCTTTGACAAGCACTGCGGGCGCATATCCGGGCGATGGTCGATTCCCTCGTTCCTTCCTGGCGCGCCCTGGCCGCGGTCGATGCCTTCGACGTGCTGCGTTCGCTCATTGTGGCGGGTTGCGCTCTGGCGCTGATTCTGGCGGGCGTTGATTTGAGCCTTTGACGGCCTTTAAACCTTTCGAAAAGCGCTGGTGTTTCAAGGTCGCGGTCGATTGCCGTCGGTGGCAGCCTGCCGTTTGGCGCGCATGACGCACCGCACAACGCGCCTGCCGCGTCGCAGCAAAACTTCGTTGCAATTCGAAGATGCAAACGTAATCAAGCCTCCCCAATTTCCTCTCCATCCCCCAACGACCTGGAAAGGAACGACGATGCGGCAATTCAGCGAAGCGGAAAGCGCGACCGAGCGCGAGAACCTCATCGGCAATTTTCTGCTGTTCGGCTTCGGCTGTGCGGTGCTCGCCTTCTTCGTCACCGTCGACCGGGTCGACTGGCTGTCGATCCGTCCGGCCACGGGCTCCTCGGCGGCCATGGCCCAGGCGGCGTCCCCCGCCGCGTCGATCGCCAAGGGAGCCGACCAGAAGCGATGATCGTCACCTCCGCCCCCCGGCCCGCGCGCATCGTCCGCCAGATCTGGAAGCCGCTGGCGCTGCTCTTCGTGTGGGACGTCATTGTCACGGTTACCTATTTCCTGCTGCCTTTCGAGGCGCCCGAGCTGCCGGTCACGCTGTTCGGCTCGGCGCTGGCGCTGTTCCTGGGGTTTCGCAGCAATTCAGCCTACAGCCGCTGGTGGGAAGGCCGCCAGCTGTGGGGGCTGATGATCAACGCCAGCCGCAACATCGCGCGTGCGGCGCGCAATTTCCTGCCCGATCCCGAAGGTGCCGACTACAAACGCCGGATCGTCCTGCGCCAGATTGCCTACGTCAACGCGCTGCGCTGCCAGTTGCGCCGCCAGAAACCCGACGACGAGGTGATCCGCCTGCTCCCCAAGCATGAGGCCGACCTTGCCCTGCAGCGGGTGAACGTGGCCAACGGCATTCTCGACGGCACCGGGCGCCGCATCGACGAGGCGCGCCGCGCTGGCTGGATCGACACCATCCAGCAGGCGCAGATGGAGGCCGTGCTGGTCGACATCGCCAACGCGCAAGGGGGGATGGAGCGGCTCAAGAACACGCCCTTGCCGCACCAGTATCGCTGGCTGCCCACGGTGTTCACCCACATGTTCTGCATCCTGCTGCCGATCGGGCTGGTCGAGACCTTGCAGTTCGCCACCCCGCTGGGCTCGACGCTGGCCGGGCTGATGTTCCTGGCGGTGCTGACCATCGGTGATGAACTGGTCGATCCTTTCGCCAACACCGTGCATGACCTGCCGCTCAACCAGATGTGCCGCACGATCGAGATCGATCTGCTGCAATGTATCGGCGAAGACGCGCCCGAGCCCCTGAAGCCGGGCAAGGATGGCGTCTTGTGGTGACACAGGGCCTTGCTGCGGCGGCCGACCGGCTTTGGCCAGGGGGCTGAGGGCCAGCGGGCCGAGGGTCAGGGGCCGGGCGGTGTTGCCCGAGCATGCCAAGGGCGTTCCCATCGGCGCGCCGTTGCGCTAGGGGCGGGCGATGGCAAGAGCAGATCGTCTCGAACGCATGGACCGGCGCCGCGAGGACGCCGAGAGCGAATACCGCGAGGCGCTGATCGCCGCGCTCAAGGTCACTGCAGCGGGGCAATGGGGGCTGTTCGGTCACACCCGCGACAAGACCCATGCGGCCAAGGCCGCGCCGCTCCTCGCCCCGCTTGAAGAGCTGGCCGAGGAGATCGAGGGCCTGCGTGAGCGGCTGGACCTTGAACCTTTCGCGCTCCATGCCGAATTTCTCGCGCAGCGCGGTCCGGTCAACGCCCACGCGGTGGGCGAGCCCAAACAGGCCCAGGCCTGGCTTGAAAAGCTGCAAAGCTGAGGCAACATGTGCCTGCTATCGGCCCAAAGCGTCCGGACTGCGATTGACCCGGACGCCAAACGGGCATAGCCGCAAAGCTAAGCCTGCTGCCTTTTTCGCCTCCCTGGACGGCGTAAGAGCGATGGTCATGGTACTTCTGCACGGCGGCCCGGACGATTCGCTCCAGGGCTGGCTGACAAGGACAACGCAATGAGTTTGACGGCCGTCGCTGCCGCCTTGATGTTCGGTTCGGCGCTTTCCCAGACCGCGCCTGACATCGGCGCGGACGCTCCCGTTGCCCAGACCGCGCCGGCGGATACGGGGACTGCGGATTCGGGCTCCGCGGATTCAGGCCCTTCGGATCCGGCGGCGAGGATCGCGGTGTCGCGCGGCGCCGTCGCCACGCCGTCGGCCGCTAATCCGATCGCGATCCAGGGGCTGCCCGAGGCCCCGGTCTATTTCGGTGCGGCGGCCGAGCCGGTCAGCGCGCCATCGCCAGCTCCCGGCGCCATTGGCGATCTGGGCGATGCCTCCAACCAGGCGGCGGACGGCGCGATGGGGGGCTCGGACGATGGCGGCAACGAGATCCTCGTCCTGCGCCGCAAGCCCGCGCCGCCGGGCGATCCGCTCGAACGGCTCAACGAGAAGTCCTTCGTCGCGGTCCAGGCGGTCGACGAGGCGGTGATCGAGCCGGTGACCAAGGCCTTCAACAAGACCGTGCCCAGCCCGGTGCGCCAGGGCCTGCGCAACTTCTTCAACAATCTGGGCGAACCGGTGAACTTCGTCGCCTTCCTGCTGGAGCTCAAGCCGGGCAAGGCGATGGAGACGGCGGGGCGCTTTGCCATCAACACCACGCTTGGCGTGGGCGGGGTGATGGACATCGCCAAGCGCAAGCCCTTCCACCTGCCCTACCGCGCCAATGGTCTGGCCGACGTTCTGGGGTACTATGGCGTGGGGCCGGGCCCGTACATGTACCTACCGCTGATCGGGCCGACGACGCTGCGCGACATCATCGGCGACACGGTGGACAACCTCGCCTCGCCCACGCTGCTGGGCAAGCCCTTCTCCAAGCCCGAAGTGGTGATCGGCATGACGGTGGTCAGCCAACTGGGCGAACGCGCGGCCTTCGACAGCGAAATCAACCGCATTCGCGAGTCGGATAACCCCTACGCGACCTACCGCGAACTCTACCTGCACCAGCGCAAGGCCGAGATCGAGGCGCTCCACGGCCGCACCCTGCCCGACGTCGTACCGGTCTACGGCCCCGGTATGCCGACCGCGGGCAGCAAGGCAGACAAGGCCCGAAAGGCGCAGGCCGCCGAAGCCGGCAGCGCCCCGGACGCCGGGCTGCAAGCCAGTCCGGACGTCACGCCAAGGCCCTGACACACGCCGATCCGCCGTGCCCTGCTCTGGTGACGGCAACGAGACGGATGCCGATGGCTACCCTCCCTCGCAATCCGCCCCTTGCGCACTTCCCTTTGCTGGAATCGTTCCACAGGAAAGGAGCGCGCAAGGCGCAATCCCATCCGGCAACGAAGCGGCCCGCCCCCGCCCGCCGTGGCCGCGCAACCGCTCCACGCGCGCGGAGGCATGTGAAGCGATGGGCAGCCAGCCTGACTACACCATTGCATGTCTGGTGATCGGTTCGGGGCCGGTAGGCGACCGACCTCTGTGGATGGCTCCCGCGTTGCAAGTACAAATTGACGCATTG
>NZ_JALHLF010000111.1 GCF_022832435.1 Novosphingobium organovorum
AGTGGCGTTTCATCAGAGTTCTCGAACTGGGCTATCGGCATTGCACCTAAATGGCCGATATTGTGGTTTTTTGGAAGGACCTCCGATGGTGGCGAATGTCGGCACCAAATCAACTCACGCCGTTGCGGCACGCGCATGCATACGTCGACTTGCGCCCCATCACGACTGCTGACGAACCTGCTCGGCGAAGAAAACCGGTCCGACAGGTTTAGGGCGCGCCGGATCAGGCGCTGAGCGACCGACAAGGGCGCNGTCGACTTGCGCCCCATCACGACTGCTGACGAACCTGCTCGGCGAAGAAAACCGGTCCGACAGGTTTAGGGCGCGCCGGATCAGGCGCTGAGCGACCGACAAGGGCGCCTCACCGACTTAGCGCTCTAGGAGGCTGGAACAGCTGTCGGATTATGCTCACCTAAGTCGATTGCGGAACCCCAAGGTCGTGATATCACTGCAGTATGTTGACTGCCCTGCAAGCCCCCACAGATCTTCTCGATGAGCCCGAGAAGGCCTTCGTCGATAACGTTAGGCAGTATGGCTGGACGCGAACGAAAATTTTGGCAGACGAAATCGGCCCAGGATTTTCGTTCACGACTGGCTTCTGGGCGAATGTTCAGCAGCCAGAATTGCTCATCTTCAGCCTAAAAGACGAAATTTCTCACGACGTTTTCTGGGATCTTTTTCGCGATGGTCAGAAGGGCGAAGCGATCCCCGTGGGAGTTAAGACGAGCGCCGTTTTCGGAAATTTGCCTGCTTACGCCTTCCCGGTCGCCCGTCGCTTTTATCAGGAATATCTTGGCTGGAGCGGGTGGTTCTATGGTGGCAGCGAGGAGTTCCCTTGCCTACAAATCGTTTGGCCGGATCGAAGCGGCATTTTCCCATGGGAGCCAGAGTTTGATCAGGAGATGATCGGAGATCAGACCGATTTGACCGAACATGGCTGGCTAGCCTCGCTTGCAGATTGATGCGCGCACTGCCGAACCGCCAGCCATCATGTCTGGAGGAAATATGCCCATAGGAGCGGCCCCTTTCAGGGTCGCCCGTTAAAGCAGTAAACATCCAACTAGGGCGCAAATGCGAGCTGGCCGCACGCGCCTCGTTGCGAACGTTCCGCTTTGGCCTATTCTCCAATAATGACGACGGACATGGCCAACGCGGATACGGTTGTAGATGAGATCCACGAGGGGACACTACGACCGCGCACTCATAAAGTGGTTCGCGCCCTTCATTGGCATATGCGTTTGGTGGAGACCGTTCAGCAGAGGGCGTTGGTGGCCTTCGACCGCGGTGAACAGAATACACAAGGTCTGGCGCTTCAAAGCGAGATGTGGGCGATGATGAAACCTTTGCCCATCGATCAGCAGAGCGGGTTACGCCTCTCAAATTGCCTCGCGAGACCAGATGAAGAGGTGGATTGGCATCTTGCTGAATACCTTACGCTTTGGGCGCGTCAGCAGGGAATATCAGAACAGCAAATCATCGACGCATTCCATGTGGAGTGAATGACTGTTCTCCACCCTTCACGGCTGCTGGCCGATCTGGTCGGCAAGGGATAGCGGACGGGCCGCAGCCAAGCGCGGCAAATCGCCCCCCTGAACGACCGCCATGGGCGCACGGCGGAATTTCAGCGCACGCCCTTTTGCGGTCCTTTCGTGCCACCGATTTGGGCAATCTGCTTGCCTAGCGCGACATGAAGCAATCCACGGCATGGCCACGATTGGGCGATACCCCAAAGCCGGAAGCTGACTTGAATATCAAAGCGAAATCACCGTCAGGGTCAGGATCATAGGCGAGGAAAATATCATCATCCTCAGCGACAATGGCAACCTGCCTTGGCACCGGCTTGGGGATGCTTCCAGGGAACCGCCCGTCACCATCAATCTCGGCGATATAAGGCTCGATCAAAGCCTCTCTCATCTGATCTAATTGCTGTGCAAACCATGCGGCAGGGAGAGTCTCTCCTAGCTGGTCAGGACGCGGGGCCGGTACAACGAAGGTTTCGATTTCCGTCACCACCAGCTGGCTCACATCGGCAAGAGAAATATGCTCGTCCATATTCTGGAATGTTAGCCGAAGGCGCCGCGGTAACAAGGTCCGCATCTTGGCGCGTAGATTCGGCCCTTGAGCGACCAGCTTGGGCGCAAACCGCGCGTTCGTTGCGGGCCATTTGACGGCAAGAGCAAAGGCGGGGTTCGTCGTGCACGTACCAACCCGATAGAGTCGAACAGGCCGACACCAAGCGACAACCTACCCCGCCACGTCCCCCGCCGCCAGATCAGAGCCGGACTTCTGCCGTCACCCCGAACGTGCGGGGATTGCCAACTTGAGAGTACGTTCCGTTGGCATTGCTGTCCAACGAGTAGAGGATCAACGCGTTCGTCAGGTTCCGCACGAAGACACGCAGGTCGAAGTGCTCGCTTCGATAGCCCACGTTCGCATCGAGCACGGCGTAGTCACCCGCCGTATCGGCGCTCTCGATGTCCGTGACATAGTCACTCACGAGGTTGAGCCGACCGCCAACGTAGAACCCATGGGCGAATTCCTGTTCGACACCGACATTGAACGTCGTGTGCGGCGCGCGGTTGAGCTCGGCGCCCACGAGCGCGGGGCTGCTGGCCGGCGCCTCGTCGATCCGGGTGTCGAGCAGGCCCAGCCCGGTCTGCAGCTTCATGCCCTGCCACGCACGCACGGTAGCCTCCGCCTCGAAGCCGTAGTTGTGGGCCTTGGGAATGTTGGTGTAACGGCCCGAGATCAGCCCCTGGTAGTCGGTGAATTCGCTGTAGAAGCCATTGGCGCTGACGGCCACGAGCCCATCGAGGAACTCCGACCGCACGGTGGCCTCGTAGGCCATCACCGTTTCCTTGCCGTACTGGTAGAATTCCGAGGCCGTGAAGTCGATCGCGCCGCCCCCCGAATTGTAACCCTTGCGCACGGTGAAGCCCAGGTTCGTGCTCCGCGTCAGTTTGTAGAGCAGGCCGATCTTGGGCAGGAACATCGTGTGCGCCTCGTCGATGTCGACCGTACCCTTGCTGTGGACGACGTCGCGCTGCTGCTTCTCGCGCTCGACGCGCCCGCCCAGGATCAGCGACAGTCCGCCTGTGAGCGGCGCGGTGAGATCGCCGTAGATCGCCATGGTGCTGGTGTCGTCCGGCCCCGAGATGCCCAGATCCGAGGTCAGGTCCTGATGGCGGTCGTAATAGTAGAACGCCAGGACGCCGGTCAGATCTGAGCCGGGAGGCGCGAGCAGGAGGCGCGCATCGACGGTGTCGTTCTGCTCCTTGAGCGAGAGATTGTAGAGCGCGGTCCCGGTCACGTTCGACTGCTGGAAATCGCTCGTGTACCACTGGTGGCCATAGAGCACCTGCGCCGAGAGGGCGCTGCTTATCGGAACCGAAACGTCGACCTGCAGCGCGGATATTTTGGAATCGCTGTAACGCGTGTTCATCTTGGGGTTGGCGAACGTGTAGGCTCCGTAGTCGGGATAATGCGAAAGGTAGAGATATTCGCCCTTCTGCCAACGCTGATTGCCGGTCAGCATGACCCGCAGTCCGTCGGGGCCGGAGGGTTCGATGAGCAGTTTGCCGCGCACGTTGGTCTGCTTGATGTCCGAGGGGTCCCACGGCCAGCCATCGCCCGCGTACTTGATGTAGCTGTTGCCGCGCAGGCCATCGGCAGCAAGGCGCAAGGCGACGACATCGCCGATCACCGGGCCCGACACCACCCCGGCCAGGTAGCCCTTGTCGTCCTTGGTCGCAAAGCCCGCGCGCACCGCGCCTTCCCAATCGAACGTGGGGTCCTTGGTCTTGATCACGATCGCACCGCCCAGCGCGTTGCGCCCGATGGTCGTGCTCTGCGGGCCGCGCAGCACTTCGACGCGCTCCATGTCCCACAGGCCGGCGTCGATGTAGCGCTGCCCGGTAAAGGTCTCGGTCAATCCGTCGATCACCGTGGCGATGCGCGGACGCGCACCCGACGTCAGCGTGTACGAGCCACTGCCCGCGCCGTTACCGGACACGCCGCGAATGGAGGGCAGGTCGGCGGCGGCGCCGACCATGTTGGGCACCTGGTCGGCAAGATCGTAGGGTGAGCGGTATTCGAGCGAGTCCGCGCCGGTGATCACCGTCACCGCGGTGGGCGTATCCTTCAAAAGACGCGCCACCTTCTCGCCGGTCACGATGATTGCCCCCGCAGCCTCCTGCGCTCCCGCCGCGCCGGGGTCCGTGGCAGCGTCCTCGGCAGCCTCCGAAGCTTGGGCCGGAACGGCGCCAAGCACGATCGAAAGCGCAAACAGGCTGCACGCGGCCCGTCGAGCACGCGCCCCGCGGGCGCGTGTGGATAGAATCGGCATTTTCATTCCCCCATTGGTGAAAGCCCTTCGCACGCCGCGAAAAGCCCGTTATTGATATTGATATTGATTCGCAATACATGTCAATCACGGGTCGCGGAATGGATCGCATTCGCATGGAGCATGCAGCACAGACATCGTTCGCAAGGCACGCGGCGGGCAATGACGGGACGGTCCACAGTGTCCACGCCGGCGGAGCGCGCGCGCCGCGGTCTCAATGGGCGCTTCTGTTCCCTTTCGCGCCCTGTTCCGACACGGGTCTGGACCGCAGGCCCGTTCCGCCGCCCGGCCCGGAGAGCCCGCCATGAAAATGCGCACCGACATCCTCAGGATGTACAAGGACATTCACAGCTGGGTGGGCATCGTTTCCGGGCTCGCCCTGTTCATCGCCTTCTACGCGGGTGCGATCACGATGTTCGAGCAGCCGCTCCAGCGCTGGGCCTCGCCCCCGGCGAAGCTCGCCGCCCCGGTCCCGCTCGAGAAGACCCCGGCGCTCGTGCGTGCCGTGCTCGCCGCGCACCCGGAAGCGGCGCGCAACTACACCATCCACCTCGAAACCGATCCCGCCGAACCGGCCCGCGTAAGCTGGGAGACGGGCAACGCCCACGAAGGCACATCGCGCACGTTCCACGCCGCGCTGGCCCGCGACGGATCGCTGCAGGTGAGCGAAGCGGGCCCCTCCCCGGTCGGCCAGTTCATCGACGTGCTGCACCAGCAGATCGGCCTGATGCTCGACCACGAGATCGCCATGCCGATCATGGGCGCGATTGCGCTTCTCTATTTCCTGGCGCTGGCATCGGGTCTCGTCGTGCTGCTGCCCAGCCTGGTGAAGGACCTCTTCGCGCTGCGGCTGGGCAAGAACGCCAAGCGCATGTGGCTCGACCTGCACAATCTCCTGGGCCTGTTCAGCCTGCCGTTCCACATCGTCATGGCGCTGACCTCAATCGTCTTTGCCTTCCACGACCCGTTCTACGACGCGCAGGCGTCGACCTTCGCCAAAGCGCCGGAGCGCCCGGCGATCAGCGCTCCACCGGCCGGGCCACCCCCGCTGCCCCCCGCCCGGCTCGTCTCGAAGGTCAAGGCGCGATGGCCCGGCTTCACCCCGGCGAGGCTCGCCTATGGGCAGGGACCTGGCGGCGTGACGACGCTGCGGGTAATGGGGCGCGACCCGCGTTACCCGATGATCATGCCCAACTACACGTTCGTGCAAGTCGATCCCGCGACGGCAAGGCCCATCGTGGAGGACTACCTGGGCGGCCGCCCGAGCAGCTGGGGAGGCGTCATCGCCACGTTCTTCTCGCTTCACTTCGGCAGCTTCGGCGGGGCGGGCATCCGCTGGGCCTATTTCCTCCTGGGCCTGTCGGGCGCCTTCGTCTTCTACACCGGCAACCTGTTGTGGATCGAAAGTCGCCGCAAGCGCGAACGGCGCAGCACGAACGGTCCCGTGCGGCAATCGCGCGCGACCCACGTGCTCGGCGCGCTGACCGTCGGGGTGCCGCTCGGCGCCATGGCCGGGATCGCCCTTACGATCGCGGCGGCCAAGCCGCTTGGCCTTGCCGCGACGACCGGCCTGCACAGCCTGATCTACCACCTCGTCTTCGCCACTTTCACCGTCTGGGCCCTGCGGCGCGGGAGCGCCCGCGCGGTGATCGAGCTCATGCCCGGAACCGCGCTCATGCTGCTGTGCATCCCGCTCTCCAGCCTGCTTTACGCCCGTGTCCACCCCCCGACCGTCCTCGCCCTCGATGCAGCCGCGCTCATCGCCGCGCTCCTCGTGATGGTTGCCTGGCGCTCGAGCCTGCGTCGCATCCGCTCGGGCCCTGCCGACAGCGTATGGAGCGCCCCCGCGCCTTCACCTTGCGATCCGCCCGGCATCGCGCTTTAGGGTCTATGGAGATTGAGCCTACGCGGGCCCGCCGACACGCGGGCCTGCCGGCGCTCTGGCCATGACAGGTTCATATCGCTCTGAAATATAGTGATTTGCCTCAGGTCAATGACCTGGGCACCGCAGGCATTACCCTGCCTGCAATTCGTCCCATCGTTGCAATCACTGGACATTCGAGATGACACACGACAGCCGTACCACAGACGTCCTCGTTCTTGGCGCCGGCGCAGGAGGCCTCGCCGCCGCGCTGACCTTGGCCATTGCCGGCAAGCGGGTCCTCGTGCTCGAGAAAACGCCGGTGACGGGCGGGCGTGCGAACTATGCCGAAGGCGTGTTCGGGGTCGAAACCGAGATGCAGCGCGAAAACTGGGTCAACCTCAAGCGCGACGAGACCTACCGCGAAGAGATGGAGGAAACGCGCTGGTCCGCCAACGCCCCGCTCGTGCGCCGTTTCCACAACAAGTCGGCCGACACGATCGAATGGCTCCAGCAGCAGGGCGTCGAGTTCGAAGGCCCCGAGACCATCGAATGGACTGCAAACCGCACCTGGCACATCGCCAAGGGCCATGGCAAGCAGCTGTGCAAGGTCCTCTTCGAGCGGCTCGAAACCTTCCCCAACGCCGAACTGATCCGCAATATCTCCGCCAAGGAATTGCTCACCGACGAGACCGGCCGGGTCACCGGCGCCAGGGCCTTCACCGCCGAAGGTGACGAACTGGTGGTCCATGCCGGCGACGGCGTGATCGTTGCCACCGGCGGTTTCGCCAACAACCCCGAAATGATGGCCAAGTACACCGAAGCGCCCGATCCCGTGCAGTACGCACCGATCGGATCGGAAGGCGATGGCATCACCATGGTCCATGCGCTGGGGGCCGATCTCGATTCGATCGCCGCGACCATGCTTCTGCCCGCGCTCGACCAGCACGTGAAGAAGATGGGCTGGGAGCAGATGAACCTGTGCATCCTGGGCTGGCAACCGCGCGGGGTCTGGGTCGATCTGCAGGGCGAACGCTTCACCGCCGAAGATGTGGCGGTCGATTTCATCCACGCGGGCAACGCCGTCCACCGCGTCAAGCATTCGTGGACCATCCTTGACGGCGCCGAGCGCGACTACCTGATGACCAAGGGGCTCGACGTGGGTCTGGGTGTGCTGGTCCCAGCCACGACCAAGGTCGGCGATTTCGACAAGTTCATCGACTACGGCCTTGCCAATTGCGAAGGCGCGGTGGTCGTCGCCGATGGGATCGAGGATCTCGCCAGGCAGACCGGGCTGCCGCTCGCCCAGCTTGAACAGACGCTGGCCACCTACAACGAGGATGTCGCGCGCAACAAGGACAGCGGCTTTGCCAAGGACGAGCGCTATCTCACCCGGATCGAGACCACCGGCAAGCTCTATGGCCTGCGCATGACCTACGGCATTCTTACCACGGTCGGCGGCATCCGGATCAACAAGTATCTCCAGCCCGTGCGGCCCGATGCCACGGTCATCCAGGGTGTCTACGTCGTGGGCAACGATGCGGGCGGCATCTCGGCGCGCGACAGCTACACGCTGGGCGCGGCCTCGGGCACGAGCTTTGGCTTTGCCGTGAACGGTGGGCGCATGGCCGCCCAGCAGATCATCGGCGAAGAGGCGCTGCCCGCCGCTATCGCTGCGGAGTAAGCCGGATCGGCCCATCGGCCGGGAAAAGCGAAAAGCCCTGCACCGCGAAAACGCGGTGCAGGGCTTTTTCGTGGGCGCTTTGCGCGGTGAACGATGCGTCAGACGACCTTGACCCGCACGATCTCCTCGCGCTCCTTGCCCAGCACATGCGCGGCGCAGGCCATGCACGGATCGAAGCTGTGGATGGTGCGCAAGAGTTCGAGCGGCTCCTCGGGAACCGCCAGGCTGTGCGCGTCGAGCAGCGCCGCTTCATAGGGTCCGGCCTGGCCCATCGGATCGAGTGGCCCGGCGTTCCACGTGGTCGGCACCACCGCCTGGTAATTGGCGATCTTGCCGTTCTCGATCACGATCCAATGCGCCAGCGAGCCGCGCGGCGCCTCGACATAGCCGACGCCCTGCGCCCTCTCGGGCCAGGTGGAGGGGTCCCATGCGCTGGCGTTGAAGGTCTTGAGATCGCCTGCCGCAATGTTGGCCAGCAGCGTATCGAGCCAGTCCTGCATCCGCTCGGTCATCAGCTGCGCCTCGATCCCGCGCGCCAGAATGCGCCCCATCGTGGAATAGAGCGCATCGAAAGAAAGGCCGAGCCGCCCCAGGATCGCATCGGTCCGGTCCTTGGCCCGCGTCTCGCCCGCAGCGCGCATCACCACGAGGCGCGCCAGCGGCCCCACTTCGACCGGATGCCCGCGCCAGCGCGGCGACTTGAGCCAGGAATAGCCCTTGGCGCGGTCCAGATGATCGAACGGCGGCTGCGGCCCGTCATAGGCCAGCGTGGTCTCGCCCGCATAAGGGTGCAGCCCGGCCTCGCGGCCCTGCTCGTAGCTGTACCATGCGTTCGAGATGAATTCCTGGATCTGGTCCTTGTCCGCCAGATCGATGGGGTGGAGCCTTGTCAGGTCCCGGTCGAGGACCACACCGCGCGCCACGCCAAAGCCGTTGTCGCGCGTGCCGCCAAAGTCCCCGTAGGCGAGGAAATTGCCGATCCCCTCGCCGCGCGTGAACCAGTCCTTGTACTGCCCCGCGATCAGTTCGAGGTCGGGCAGGTAGACCCGGCTGACAAAGCGCTCCATCGTGGTGATGAGCTGCTGCACGGTCTGCAGCATGGTGAGGTTCACCGCCGTGCCGTCCCCCCCGCCCGGCCCCTCTCCCTGACCTGCCGAAATCGCGCAGGGCACCCCGCCGACCACCAGATTGGGATGCGGGTCCTTGCCGCCGAAGATCGCCATGATCTTGCCCACTTCGCGCTGCCAGGACAGGCCCTCGATGTAATGGGCAAGCGCGATCAGGTTCACCTCGGGCGAGAGCCGATAGCCGGGATGGTCCCAGTATCCGCCGCGAAACAGCCCGAGCTGGCCGGATTCGACGAGCCCGCGCAGCTTGTCCTGCACTTGCGTGAAGTGCGCGATCGAACTTTCGGGATAGTCCTGCGCCGCCGCGATCTTCGCCGCCTGCGCGGGATCGGCCCTGAGCGCGGCCATCGGGTTCACCCAGTCCATCGCCTGAAGGTGGTAGAAGTGCATGACGTGGTCCTGCACCAGCTGGCACCCGGCCATGAGGTTGCGGATCATCTCGGCATTTTGCGGGATCGTGATCTTGAGCGCATCCTCCACCGCCCGCACCGAGGCAAGGCCATGGACAAGCGTACACACGCCGCAGATGCGCTGCGCGAAGGCCCAGGCATCACGCGGATCGCGGCCCTTGAGGATGATCTCGATACCGCGCACCTGCGTGCCCGAACTGAGCGCAGAAATCACCGTGCCGTGCGCGTCCAGTCCCGCCTCGATGCGAAGGTGGCCTTCGATGCGGGTCAGGGGATCGACAACGATGGTGCGGCTCATGCCTTGGCTTCCCGTTCCTCGAGTTGCTCTGCGACCAGATCGAGCAGGCTCCCCACTTTCGTGACGCGGCCCAGGTCCTTGAAGCCGTGCTCGAAGGTCTGGCGACAGCCGGTGCACGAGACATAGACCGTATCCGCCCCGCTATCGGCGACCTGCCGGTCCTTGATCGCAAAGGCGTGGTTGCGCAGCGGCTTTGCCCGGTTGATGAGCGCCACGCCCCCACCCCCGCCGCAGCACCAGCTGTCCGGCCCATGATCGGCCAGTTCGTGCAGATCCAGGCCAAGCGCGGCCATCACCGCGCGCGGCGCATCGCTGCGCCCCGACCGGCGCGAGACCTGGCACGGGTCATGAAAGGTCACGCCCGGACTGTCGGCGGGCGTCTCGACCGCGCGCAGCCGCAAGCTGCCCGCCTCCAGGCATTCGGCCAGATACTCGGACATGTGCAGGACGCGAAACGGCAAGGCGTGGCCCACGGTGTTGGCCGCCTCCCAGCGCATCTCGGTATAGGAATGCCCACATTCGGGCATGATCAGGACCTTTGCGCCGCAGCGGGTGGCGGCCTCGACGATGGCCTGCGTCACCCGTTTCTGCCCGACCCTGTCCCCGGCGGTAAGCGAGACGTTGTCGGCATCGAACCCGTCGGTGCGAAAGCTCCACGAAACCCCGATGTGGTTGAGCACCCTGGCCGTGGCCGCGATGGAATCGGGGTACATCTTGAGGTCGATCGAGGAGACGGCGGGCACCACGTCGGCGTGGGGTTCATCGACGTGCATCGCAAGCCCGTGCTTTTCGCCGATCTCCAGCAGGCTCTGGCGCATCGCGTCCTTGGGAATGCCGAAGGGGCTGCCCGTCTCGCGTTCCTTGCCCGCCAGCGCGCCAAGGTAATCGGGCGGGACGAGCCCGGCCTCGAACATGCCGTGGCGCGCCTTTTCGACCAGATCGGCGATGTCGATCCCCGCAGGGCACACCAGCGAGCACCGACCGCACATGTTGCAGCTGTCGTAGAGCAGGTCCTGCCAACGCTCCAACTCGCCGAGCGAGACCTTCGGGGTCAGCCCCAGCAGGCGAAAGAGCGGTGCGAACGGGCCCATCTCGCGGCTGTAGGCCTGCTTGAACGGTTCGATCTTCCAGATCGGGGTGTATTTGGGATCGCCCGTCTCGACATAGAACTGGCAGGCCTCGGCGCATTGCCCGCAATGCAGGCAGGCCTCCATCCAGGTGGCCGCCTCGGGACCGAAATCGGAGACGAAGCCACGCATCGCGGCATCGAGCCGAACCCTATCCTCCTGGCTGCGACTTTCCGCGATCCGGCGTGGCGCGGGCTTTGAGGCCGGGCTCATCGATGGGGGTACGGCGGTCATGACAGGGCTCCTCTGCGGCCCAGCTTCGCCCCCAGCATGGCGCGGCCGGCGAAGACGAAAACAGCGTGGGAAAGCTTGCCGAAGGGCAGCCAGATCATCAGCGCCTCGACCGAGAGGATGTGCCAGGTCAGCAAGGTGTCGTAAGGCAGCGCGGTCTCCTCAGCGAGCAGCATCCCGGTCGCGACCGGGATCAGCGTGAGCACAAGCGAGAGATAGTCATCCCCGTTCGAAAGCAGGCGCAGCACCGGATGGGTGCAACGGCGCACCAGCGCAAGGAGCAGCGCGACCAGCGTGATCCCACTGGCCAGCGCGACCACACCCTTGGGCAAGGTGGGCCAGCCGATCCCGGTCGCCTGCTCGATCAGCAGGACATGCGGCGCCCCGCCCAGCAGCACGATGCCCAGCCCCAGATGCATCGCATAGCCAAGGAGCACCGTTGCGAGCGTGCGGCCAAGGAACGTGCGGCGAGGAAGCGAGCGCGCGATCATCATGCGCAGCGCGCCCCACAGCGCGCCGTAGCTCCCCTTCCCCGGCGCCGCGCGATCGCGCCGGGCGGGCAGCAGAAACACGCCCGTCAGGCGCCAGACGAGCCCGCAGACCAGGATCAGCGTCGAACCGTAAAGGGCCGGACCGCGTGCAAAATCGAGCAGGGTCATGCCTTCTCCTCTGCCTCCTTCTTCTCCGGGGCCGGTTGGCTCTGCGCCTCTTGCGCCTGCCATTCCCGCGCCAGTTGCCGGTCCACCGAAGCGCGCGCGCGCCGCGCGGCAAAGGCCGCCGCGCCGCCGATCCCGACACCGGTGGCAG
>NZ_JALHLF010000112.1 GCF_022832435.1 Novosphingobium organovorum
CCCTGGCGGCGACCACGCCCGACGCCGCGGCCGCGCGCCAGCGCATCGATGCCGAACTCGACACGATCTATCCCGACCTCTTCACGCTCTACAAGGACATCCATTCGCACCCTGAAGTCGCCTTTCAGGAGCATCGCACCGCTGCGCTGCTGGCCGAGAAGATGCGCAAGCTGGGCTTCACCGTGACCGAGGGCGTAGGCAAGACCGGGGTGGTGGCGATCTACAAGAACGGGCCGGGCCCGGTCGTGCTGATCCGCACCGAACTCGATGCGCTGCCGATGCAGGAGAAGACCGGACTTCCCTACGAAAGCCACGCGCAGCAGACCGTCGATGGCAAGCTGACCTATGTCGATCACGCCTGTGGGCATGACAGCCACATGGCCTGGTGGGTGGGCACCGCGCAGACGTTGCTGGCGATGAAGGACGCCTGGAGCGGCACGCTGATGTTCATCGGCCAGCCCGCCGAGGAGAAGATCGGCGGCGCCAGCGCGATGCTCAAGGACGGGTTGTTCACCCGCTTTCCCAAGCCCGACTACGGCTTTGCCGCGCATGTCGGGCCCGATGTCGCGGGAATGGTGTCGGTCAAGCAGGGTAGCGTGACCTCGGCCTCCGACACCATCAACATCACCTTCCACGGTGTCGGCAGCCATGGCTCGATGCCGAACAAGGGCATCGATCCGATCATGGAGGGGGTCCACTTCGCCGATGACGTGCAGACGATCATCAGCCGTGAGAAGGACCCGCAGAAGTTCGGCGTGGTCACCGTGGGTGCGTTCAACGGGGGCACCGTCGCGAACATCATCCCCGACAGCGCGCGGCTGCAACTGACCTTGCGTTCCTACGATCCCGAGGTGCGCAAACTGCTCGTCGACGGGGTGAACAGAACCGCGAAGGCGGTGGCCGAAATTGCGGGGGCTCCGGCGCCCGACATCGAACAGCCCGAGGGCACCGGCTCGGTGGTCAACGACAGCGCGCTCTCGGCCAGGGTCGCGGGCGTGCTCGACCAGGCGCTGGGCAAAGACCGCGTCATGCTGATCCCGGCAACGATGCCGGGCAGCACCGCAAGCGAGGACTATTCGGCCTATGTCGAAGCGGGGATGACCCATTCGGTGTTCTTCGGCATCGGTGGTTCGGACCCCAAGATGCTGGCCGAGCACAAGGCCAACGGCACGCCGGTCCCGGTCAACCACTCGCCCTACTTCGCGCCGCTGCCCGAGCCTGCGATTCGCACCGGGGTGGAAACGCTGACGCTGGCGGTCCTGTCGGTCGCGGGCAAGTAACCCGCTCCCTTCCGGATGGCGCGCAGCCGCGCACGCTCAAAGGCGTGCGCGGCTGTTGTGCGTCAGGGCCGGGCAGGGGGGGCTTCCGGCGTTCGACTGGACGGGCCGCACGCGCGAAAAACGTCGCAAGGCTGGTGAGCTTTGCGGGCTAAGGTTGGGAAATGTCGGGAAAAAGCCTTGGCAAGGGACCATGCCGTCATTCCCGTTATCGGGAAAGGCATGGTGGGCGCGACAGGGATTGAACCTGTGACCCCACCCGTGTGAAGGGTGTGCTCTACCGCTGAGCTACGCGCCCGCTACCAAGTGCGGAAGGCGCCCCTAGGACATCTGGAACCACATGGCAAGCACAGAAATGCATGCGTCGATTGACAGGGGCATTTCGGGCTCTAAATCGCGTGGACATGACTGAAGAGACCACTGCCGGCCCCGACGTGCCGCCCGATCACATCGCGATCAACCCGCGCAGCGCGCATTTCGATGCGGACAAGCTTCAGCGCGGCATCGGTATCCGCTTCAAGGGCACCGTGCGCACCAACATCGAGGAATACTGCATTTCCGAAGGTTGGGTCCGCGTGCAGGCCGGGCGCAGCCTCGATCGCTTTGGCAACCCGCTGACGATCAAGCTCACCGGCCCGGTCGAGGCGTGGTACGAGGATCTGGGCGAGAACCCGCCGGTCGCCCGGAAGGCAGACTGACTTTTCGGTTTAAGGTCCGGATTTTCGGACCGGCAAAAAGGGCCGCCCGGCAAGAGCGTCGGGTGGCCCTTTGTCGTTTGTGAAACGGTCCGGCTGGCGTCCTGGAGGCGAGGGCTCAGAAATTGCCCGCGATGATCGCGCCGATCGGGTCCCGTGCGCTCTCCTGAACATTGGCCTGAACACTGGCCTTACCGCGCATGGCCGGGGAGGACGCATCGTCGGCGCGGGCCAGCGCTCGGCCGACCGGGCCGGAGCCGGGCCTGGCGTTGTAGATGAAGCCTTCGACCGGCCAGTGCGAGACGCCCAGCGTCTGCGAGGGGCCGTACCAGATTCGCACTTCGCTCCAGTCGTTGTCGGGCGATACGTCGAGCGCGGTGACGTTGCGTTCGATCTTGCCGGGATAGGACCAGTTGGCGTGATCGAGCAGGATCGTGCGCGAATCGATCACCCGCGCGACGGTCGCGACATGGCCGAGCTGCGAATTGCCGTAAGGGCGAATCGCCATGACCGCGCCGACCCGCGGCACATGGCCGCGTGCGTAGCGCCCCTGCGCCTTGGTCCACCAGGTATAGGCATCGCCATAGATCGCGATTCCCGACAATTCGCGCGCATAGGGCACGCATTCGAGATCGGGCGCGGCGCGCATGGGCGAGGGGACGAGCGTTTTCCCGGGCGGGCTCGCCGCGCTGGACGGGGCGCTCGCCGCGCCGCCGCCCACGATCGCGTCGATTGCCGAACGGGCCTGGGCCGAAGGGGTGGACAGCGCAAAAAGCGCGGCGGCCCAAACGATTGTCAGTGCTGTGTACGGTCGCTCCATGACCACGGGTTTGCCCGCGTAGAGTTATGAGCCACCTGTGATATTAGGTTAACCGTGAGGTAATAATCGCATCCGTATACGCACAGTTCTTGCCAAATGCGCGCAATGCCCCCAAGCGGGTGGGAATCATGCTTCCACAAGTCATCATCATCGGCCGGCCCAATGTCGGCAAGTCCACGCTGTTCAACCGGCTCGTCGGCAAGCGCCTTGCGCTGGTGGACGATCAGCCGGGCGTGACGCGCGACCGTCGCTTTGGCGACGCGCATCTGCTCGGCCTCGATTTCACCATCGTCGACACCGCGGGGTGGGAGGACGACGAGGCCGAAACGCTGCCGGGCCGGATGCGCCAGCAGACCGAAGCCGCGCTCGCCACCGCTGACGTCGCGCTTTTTGTGGTCGACGCGCGCGCGGGCCTGACCCCGCTCGACGAGGAAATCGGCCAGTGGCTGCGCGCCTCGCCGGTTCCCGTCGTCCTGCTCGCCAACAAGGCCGAAGGCCGCGCGGGCGAGGGCGGGCTGCTCGAAGCCTACGCGCTGGGTCTGGGCGATCCGATCGCGGTTTCGGCCGAACACGGCGAAGGCATGGGCGATCTGTTCGAGGCGCTCTTGCCGCATCTCGAACCGCTCCAGCCACCCGAGGATGAGTTCGCGGATGAGGAACTGGACGAGGAGGCGCTGCTCAAGGCGCCGCTCAAGCTGGCCATCGTCGGCCGCCCGAACGCGGGCAAGTCCACGCTCATCAACCGCTATCTGGGGGAAGATCGCCTGCTGACCGGGCCCGAGGCGGGCATCACGCGCGATTCGATCGCGATCGACTGGGTCTGGAACGATCCCAAGTCGGGCGATGCGCGCGAGGTGCGCCTGATCGATACCGCAGGGATGCGCAAGAAGGCCCAGGTGACCGAGAAGCTCGAGCGGCTGGCGGTGTCCGATGCGCGCCACGCGATCGACTTTGCCGAAGTCGTCGTGCTCGTGCTCGACGCGACGCGCGGGCTCGAACACCAGGATCTCAAGATCGCCTCGATGGTGCTCGAGGAAGGCCGCGCGCTGATGATCGCGATCAACAAGTGGGATGTCGCCGAAGACGCCAGCGGGTTGTTCAACGGGATTCGCGGCGCGCTCAACGAAGGCCTTGCGCAGGTACGCGGGGTGCCGCTGCTGGCGATTTCGGGCCGCACCGGCAAGGGCCTCGACGAACTGATGCAAGCCGCCTTCTCTATCCGCGAGGCGTGGAGCCGGCGCGTGCCGACCGCCGCGCTCAACCGCTGGTTCGACGATGCGCTGGGCGCCAATCCGCCCCCCGCGCCCGGTGGCAAGCGCATCAAGCTGCGCTACATCACGCAGGCCAAGACCCGCCCGCCGGGCTTCGTGCTGTTCGGCACCCGGCTCGACATGCTGCCCGAAAGCTACAAGCGCTATCTCATCAACGGGATCCGGCGCGAGCTGGGCTTCGAGGCGGTGCCAATCCGGCTCAATCTGCGCAGTCCGAAGAACCCCTTCGGCAACAAGAAGTAGTTCGGCACGCCAGGGCCATACGCGAAAAAGGGCGGGAAAGCATCGGCTTTCCCGCCCTTTTTCGTCTGGCGAAGGCCATCGCGCCTGTCAGCCGGGATGGGCCTCTGTCTCGCCTTCGGCGCGCGCGGCTTCGGCTTCGGTCAGGGATTTCGGAGCGGCCTGAGTCAGCGGGGTGCGGGCCTCGTCGCGCTGTTCCTTGACGATGTTCCACATCGCGATGAACAGCGCGGCGATCACCGGACCGACGATGAAGCCGTTGAGGCCGAACAGTTGCAGCCCCGAAAGCGTCGCAATCAGGACCACGAAGTCGGGCAGGCGGGTGTCGCGCCCGACCAGCACGGGGCGCAGGATATTGTCGATCATGCCGATCACGAACATGCCGCAAAGGATCAGGATTACGCCCTTCCAGATCGCCCCCGTGGCAAGCAGGTAGATCGCGACGGGGACCCACACCAGCCCGGTGCCCACCGCCGGAAGCAGCGAGAGGAAGCCCATCAGAACGCCCCACAGGAGCGCGCCCTCGATCCCCAGGAACGAGAAGATGATCCCGCCCACGAGCCCCTGCATGACCGCGACGACCACCGTGCCCTTCATCGTTGCGCGCACCACGACGGTGAAATGCGCCATGAGCGAATCGCGCATCTTGGGGCGCAGTGGCATCGCATCGCGCACCAGTTCGGTGTAGCGCAGCCCGTCGCGCAGCAGGAAGAAGGTGAGGTAAAGCATTACGCCGAGCGCCGCGAGGAAGCTGAGCGCACCCTGTCCCAGCGTGAGCGCCTGCGAGGCGACGACCTGGAGCCCGCTCGTCACGCTCGATCCGAACATGCGGCGCAGCGTGTTGAAATCGGTCAGGCTGTACTGGCGCACATAGCGGTTCACGCTTTCGGGCAGGACGTGCTGGAGCTGGTTGAGCATCGCGCTCACGTTGATGTCGCCCGCCTTGACCTTGTTGTAGAGCGCGGTCGCCTCGTTGACGAGGCTTACCCCCAGCACGATCGTCGGCAGGATGACCAGGGCAAGCAGCAGCAGCAGGACCAGTGCGGCGGCGGTGTTCTTGCGTCCGCCCATGCGGGCCGCCAGCTTGCGGGTCATCGGCTCGAACATGATCGCGGCCACCACGCCCCACAGGATCGCGCCGAAGAAGGGGGCGACGAGATAGGCAAAGGCCAGCGTGACCAGGACCAGGAGCGCGGCGTAGCCGCCATCCTCGATCTCGAATCCGCGCTTCTTGGGGGGGCTCATCTGTGCAGGTTTCCGTTTTTCAGTGTCGCAGGCCGCCGGATGTGGATGGAGCCGTCCACGGGCGGGCTCGAGGGTGGATTTTTTTGCTGCAACGCGCAAGAGTTCGCGCTTTCCAAGAATGGGGAGAAATACCGTGCGTTCAACCCGCTGCGCCCTGCTTTTCGCGACCGGGCTTGCCATGGCCGTTCCCGCGCTGAGCCTTGCCGTGCCCGGTGTGGCTACGGCGCAGGATGCGCCCGCCGCGATGGCCCCGTCGCCCGGCCCGGACCGCGCCTTCCTCCCCGCGGACCTGTTCCACCTCCAGGGGGTTACCGATCCGCAGATTTCGCCTGATGGCAGCCAGATCGTCTATGTGCGTTCGAGCGCGGACATCATGAGCGATCGCGACGTGCCCTCGCTCTGGCTGGTCGATGCCGCCAGCGGTGCGCAGCGCCCGCTCGTCGCGGGCAAGGGCGCGCACTTTTCGCCGCAGTGGTCACCCGACGGCAAGCGCATCGCCTACGTCTCGAGCGATGGCGAGGGTTCGCCTCAGCTCCACGTGCTGTGGCTGGCGAGCGGGGCCGATGTCGCGGTGACCGGGCTGCCCGACAGTCCCGGCAGCATCGCCTGGTCGCCCGATGGCCGCACGATCGCCTACACCATGCGCGTGCCGGGCAAGCCGATGGAACTGGGCTCGCAACCCAAGGGCAAGCCCGAGGGGGCCAAGTGGGCCGAGCCGCTCGAAGTGATCGACCAGGTGACCTACCGCCACGACGGCGGCGGCTACGTCAAGCCGGGCTATCGCCACATCTTCGTGGTCTCGGCCGATGGCGGGGCGCCGCGCCAGCTCACCTTCGGCGATTTCAACGATGGCGGGCCGCTGTCGTGGAGCGCGGACGGGCGTACTTTGGTGTTTTCGGCCAACCGCCATGCCGACTGGCAGCGCGATTTCAACAACTCCGAAGTCTATGCGCTCGACATCGCGAGCGGCGCGATCCGCGCGCTGACCACGCGCCAGGGGCCGGACGAAGGCGCGGTGCTTTCGCCCGATGGCAAGCGCATCGCCTACCTTGGGGTGGACGATCACAACGTGTCCTACCAGCCCATGCAGCTTTACGTGATGAACGCCGATGGCAGCGGCATAAAGGCGCTGACACCGGGGCTCGATCGGTCGATCGACACGGTGTCCTGGGCGGGCAACGGCGCGCTCTATGTTTCCTATGACGATCACGCGCAAAAGCTGGTGGCCAGGGTCGGGCTCGACGGGGCGATGACCACGGTGGTTAGGGGCGTGGTGCCCGGCGCGCATTTCGACCGGCCCTATACCGGCGGCGAATTCAGCGTTTCGGCCTCGGGCAAGGTCGCCTACACCGGTGGCGGCGACCAGTCACCGGCGGACCTGTGGGTGACGAGCGGAGGCAAGAGCCATGGCGCGGGGCAGGGCAGGGCGCTGACCGCGCTCAACGCCACCTGGATGCAGGGCAAGGCGCTGGCGCCGGTGCGCAAGCTTGCGGTCACTGCGCCCGACGGCCGCGCGATCGACGCCTGGCTGGTGACCCCGCCGGGCGCGAAGCCCGGCCAGCGCTTTCCGACCATCCTGGAAATCCATGGCGGCCCGAACACCGCCTATTCGGACGGCTTTTCGACCGACTACCAGCTCTACGCCGCGCACGGCTATGCGGTGGTCTACTGCAATCCGCGCGGGTCGACGTCCTACGGCGCAGCCTTCGCCAACCTGATCGACCGCGACTATCCGGGGCCCGACTACCAGGACCTGATGGCCAGCGTCGATGCGGCGATTGCCGAGGGCGTGGCCGATCCGGACAACCTGTTCGTGACCGGTGGTTCGGGCGGCGGCGTGCTGACCGCGTGGATCGTGGGCAAGACCGACCGGTTCAGGGCTGCGGCCTCGCAAAAGCCGGTCATCAACTGGATCAGCGAGGCGCTGACGATGGACATGACGCCGTTCACCTCGCGCTACTGGTTCGACAAGAAGCCGTGGGAGGACCCGATGGCCTACTGGAAGCGCTCGCCGCTCAGCCTCGTGGGCAACGTCAAGACCCCTACGCTGGTGGTCGTGGGCAGCGAGGACTACCGCACGCCCGACAGCGAGTCCGAGCAGTACTACGCGGCACTCCAGATCCGGGGCGTGCCCACCGCGCTGGTCAAGGTGCCGGGCGCGAGCCATGGCGGTATCGCGGCAAGGCCCTCGCAGTCGGCGGCCAAGGCTTCGGCGATCCTCGCCTGGTTCGACAAGTATCGTACGGACACCGCGACAAGCGCGACGCCGACTAGCGGGTCCAGCCAGTAGCGGCGAGTTCGGCGGCAAGGGTGCGGACCAGATCGGCCGCACCCATTGCCCGCGCGCGCGGGGCGCCTTGCCCCGCCCATTGTGCCCCGAAGCCGGTTTCGCCCTGGGCTCTGGCTGCGGCGTTGAGCGCCTTGCCCGCATGATAGGCGCGCGGGTAGGCGGCGACCACGGGCAGGCCGGGAACCTCTTCCAACGCGGTGAAGCGGTTGGCAAGGCAGCGCGCGGGCCGGCCCGAGATGAGCCGGGTCATCACCGTGCGCTGCGCCGCGTCGGAGGCCATCGCCGCGCGATAGGCGGCGTCGGCCGCCGTCTCCGGGCAGGCCAGGAACGCGGTCCCCATCTGCACGGCCACCGCACCGTGGTTAAGAGCGGTGCGGATATCGGCGCCGTCCATGATTCCGCCCGCCGCGATCACCGGCAATTTTCCCCAGCGCGCCAGCGTGCGCACCAGAGCGGGGGTGGAAAGCTGCGCATCGGGGTCATCGGGATCGAAGATGCCGCGGTGTCCGCCCGCTTCCCAGCCTTGCGCGACGAGCGCGTCCATCCCGGCGCGCTGCGCGGCCTGGGCCTCTTCGAGCGCGGTGACGCTGGCCACGAGGCGGCATCCCGCGCGCTTGAGGCGGGCCACGGCTGCAGGGGACGGCAGGCCGAAATGGAAGCTGACCACAGCGGGCGCCGCGGTTTCGACCACGCCGAGCATCGCCTCGCTTTCGAGCAGCGAAGTGTAGATCGTCTCGAGCGTTTCGGGCGGTTTGCCCGCGTAGGCGGCAAACTGGGGCGCCAGCGCGTCGATCCAGGCGCGCTCACCGATCGGATCGGGACGCGGGGGCTGGTGGACGAAGAGATTGAGATTGAAGGGGCGGTCGGTGCGCCCGCGCAGTTCGGCGATTGCGCCGTGCGCCGCTTCGGGCGCGAGATGGCCGACGGCAAGGGAACCAAGAGCGCCCGCCTCGGCGACCGCGGCGGCGAGGGCGGGGGTGGATGTCCCCGCCATCGGCGCCTGGATCAGGGGAAGGGCCAGCGAAAGGTCGTGCAGGGGATCAAACATCGCCCCCGGACATAGCGATGGCCCGGACCTGGTTTCAAGAGCCCGGCTTGATGAGCCGGGCTTGCGGATTTTGGCTTCAGGCCTCGGCGGGCTTGCTCTGGAGCTGGCAGTAGTTCTGCAGGCCCATGCGTTCGATCATGTCGAACTGCTTTTCGAGATAGTCGACATGCTCTTCCTCGCTTTCGAGGATTCGCTCGAAGATCTCGCGGCTGACGTAGTCGCGCACCGCCTCGCAATGGGCGATGGCTTCCTTGAGCAGGGGGATGGCGTCATGCTCGAGTGCGAGGTCGCACTTGAGGATGTCCATCACGTCCTCGCCCACGCGCAGCTTGCCGAGCGCCTGGAAGTTGGGCAGCCCGTCGAGGAACAGGATGCGGTCGGCGAGGATGTCGGCGTGCTTCATCTCGTCGATCGATTCGTGCCGTTCGTAATCGGCCAGCTTCTTGATGCCCCAGTTGTCCAGCATGCGGTAGTGCAGCCAGTACTGGTTGATCGCGGTCAGCTCGTTGAAGAGTGCCTTGTTGAGGTAGTCGATGACTTGAGGGTCGCCCTTCATGGTCCGCTTCTCCTGTTTGGAAATCGGGCGCGATTATGCGTCCGCAAAAGCGCGGGGGCAAGTCGGGCAATCGATTTCTGCCCGCCAAATCGGTCCGGACGTGTCAGGCGGCAGCGGGAAAGCTGGCGGCCTCGACTTCGTCGGCGATGATGTCGTCTGCCTCTTCGAGGCACTGACCGCACTGAGGCTTGCGGCCCATCGCGGCATATACGGCCTGCGCATCGCCATTCATCCGGCGCGCCGCACAGCGCAGCTCCGATTCGCGAATGGCATTGCAGATACAAACGTACATGGGCGATTCCTCTTTGCGAATCACACTATATCCATGTGCGAATGGATCGCAATAGCATTGATAACGATTCTTAGAAGCGGTTGGAGAGCCAGCGTTTTTCGACCAGGCAGCGCCATATCCACTCCAGTGGACCCCGCCGGAAGTGGCGCAGGACCGGCGCGCTCCAGCCCAGCATGAGCCCCCAGCCGAGCAGCACGAAGGGGCCTTGCAGCGCGGGGCCGAAGCGGCCGAACTGGCCCAGACCCCAGCCGTAGAACACCGTCGTCATGATGAGGCTGGTGGCGATGTAGTTGCTGAAGGCCATCCGGCCCGCGGCCCTGAGCCGGCGTCCGATCGGGCGCGCGGCGAGGTAGGGCGTCACCAGCACCAGCAGTGCAGCGTAGCCGTAGCCGCCCAGAAGGTGCGGCATGGCCAGGCCCCAGGACAGCGCCGCCTCCATCGCGATGGGCGGGAAGCCGCGCGGCTCGGCCCACAGCGTGAAGGCCAGGCTGAGGCCGAGCCCGCCTGCGGTGCAGGCGATCGCCGCTGCCCTGAGATGGCGCGGATGGGCGGTGGGATCGAAAAAACCGCGCCGCACCATGACCATGCCGATGAGTATCAGCGGCAGCGTCTCGGAAAAGATGTGGCGGGTCATGTGGAACAGCCAGAAAGGCCGATCGCTCAGCTTGGTGACGAGCAGCCGGGCGTAGCCGTAATGCGCCTCGGCCAGGTCCTCGACGATCCCCGCGCGCGCGGCTTCGAGCCACTGGTGCACGTGCGCGGCCTGCTCGGCGCTGGCGCGGCCCAGCCGTACGGCGGTCTCGGCGTGAACCAGCGGGACGAGGTCGAACAGGCCCCACAAGTGCCAGCCGTAATAGAGCAGCAGCGCGGTCGCGATCAGCCGCCGGTCGCTCAGCGGGCGCAGCATCAGGGCGGCGATCCCGCACAGCGCGTAGACGAACAGGATGTCGCCCCACCACAGCAGGAGATAATGGAGGAGGCCGAACAGCAGCAGCCAGGACAGGCGGCGCAGTTGCAGCACGTCGCCGTTGTCGCCGCGCGCCTCGAGGCTCTCCCAAAACAGCACCAGCCCCGCGCCGAACAGCATCGAGAACAGCGCGCGCATCTTGCCCTCGAACAGCACCAGCGAAAAGGCGAAGGCGGCGTTGTCCCACGCGCTGGAATAGGGCGTTCCGGAGGCCGTCAGCGCGGGGCTGATCGTCCCGGCAAGAGGCCCCGCGAACCCGGCGATGTTGATTGCCAGGATGCCGAGTACGGCGACCCCGCGAATGAGATCGAGCGCGGGCAGGCGTTTGACCGTTGCGGCGGTGAACGCCGCGTGGTTCATCGGCTCGATCGCGCCGACGGTGAGTGGTGGAGGAGAGGCGCCCGGCCCGCTCAGTCGTGTACCGCGAGGCAGTCGAACCCGCCGGCCCTGAGGCGCGAGCAGGCCGTCTCCGCGTCCTGTTTCGAGGCATAGCCGGTCACCAGCAGCTTGGTCAGCCGCCCGGCCGGTTCGAGCTTGCGGCCATGGCCGGCGATTTCGGGGCGCGCGTGCACTTTCTGCCACAGGCCCTGCGCGTTGGCGGCGATGCCAAAGGCGCCGAGCTGCAACTGCCAGGGCCCGCCCGCCGTGGGGGCGGGGGCGCTGCGCGTGGCGCTCGGGCGTGGCGCCGGTTTGGAGGATGGCGGGGTGGCCGAAGTGGTGGACGGGGCCGGTGTCGTGGGCGCCTTGCGGGTGTAGTCCGCTCCGGCCTGTGCCGGGTTCGAACCGCGCGCGATCTGCTCGGCGCGAGCGAGTGTGGGCGCTGGTGCTGGTGCTGGCGGGGCAGCGGAGGCCGGGGGGCTCGTGGCGGCGCGGGTGTAGTCGGCTCCGGCCTGCGCCGGGTTCGCATCGCGGGCGCGCGTTTCGGCCTCGGCAAGGGTTGCGGGCAAGGCGTCGGGATCGGTGCGCACCAGCGTTCCGGCGCGGACCGGCGTGGGAGATGGCGAAGGGGCGC
>NZ_JALHLF010000113.1 GCF_022832435.1 Novosphingobium organovorum
ATCATCTCAAGGCGCACTTGGCGAGAGGTAAATGGAGGTGCCCAGCTCTATGAGCTGATCGCCGACGGCACCATCGAGGTGGTCAAGATCGGGAGCATTACCGTCATTCCTGTGGCGCAGCTCAGGGCAATGATTGAGGGTGGACAATGACGGTCGAATGAGCGCGAAGTTGCGCCACCCCGGCATTCGTGAGCGGGAAGCGGATTACGGAGCAATGCCCATCATCAAGCCGCCGGTAGCAGTCCGTTAAATTTCGGCNTGTGGCGCAGCTCAGGGCAATGATTGAGGGTGGACAATGACGGTCGAATGAGCGCGAAGTTGCGCCACCCCGGCATTCGTGAGCGGGAAGCGGATTACGGAGCAATGCCCATCATCAAGCCGCCGGTAGCAGTCCGTTAAATTTCGGCCGGTAAGACATTCTGGGACATTGGCTTACGAGTTATCATCCACCGTAAGCCGAGCTTTGTCTCTTCGGCCACGAACTCAGACCGATAATCTGTGGATCATCGCTGCTTATCCCTCTGCTCGAAGAAGGGCATTATCAAGGGGAAATCTTATGCTGGCCCTGCTTCTGCAGCCTGGCCAAGACTTCCTCTCCATAATGCCTTTGCATTTTGATGTAAAAATCTCTCTCAACATCCCAAATATACGACATATACCCCGCTAAAGGGGCTACCTCTCTCTCTCCCAGCAAGCCCTTTCGAAAATAATCAAGCTTCACCCTTATTTCCCTCTTTTTATTTTTTCCAATCGATACTTTTCCATCAAGGGTAAGGATCAGTCCAGTGACTTGGCGGTGAACCTTTGGTGTAGCGAGTACCGTCTTGCTGTCATTTATTTTTAATTTTGGGGCTTTTGAGCGCGCGATCACGCCCCGTAGAATCTTGTCCACAGCAGTGAGGTATCCGGTTCTTTCGGCCGAGAAAGTTAGATCGTCGGCATATCTTGTGTATTTTATCTTATGCTCGGCAACTAACTGAGTAACCTCTTCGTCGAAATCATGCATTAATATGTTGCTGAGAATCGGCGAGGATGGAGCGCCAATCGAAAGGCGAAGTATTCTTCCGCCTTTAGGACGGCGAAATAAAATTCTACCGGATCGAATTGCATCAGCTCGATCCATCACGGCGTGACGGTCACAATACGCAATCCAAGCAAATTCTGTAATAGATGGAAAAAATTCAACAAAATCATACTTAAGAATTGATCCGCTACCTGCATGGTAGGCGGCATTGTCCTTTATTGATCTTCCGATTTTATACGCCATTGCAGCATCATGGATAGGAAGATTATTCAAGTATGAATTCACTACTGCTCTTTGAGCTACTTTTAGCTCCTTGGCTGGGTGCGCAATTTCGCGACGACCACCATTCCTCTTAGGGATGGTGTAAACTTTGTATCGTTCGGGTGCTGTCGCTATAAGGTGCAAAACCTCCCTTTCGCTTATCCGTAGCTCGCGAATGAGTAGTTCGACTAAGGGACTTGTCACGACTTCAATTCCTCATCCACGGCTGCAATGCGATGCGGATCGACTTCTTCCCAATGCGCTCGAAGGATTTGGCGGCGCCTCGACTTGTCCTTCCAGCCATCGGCAAACCCAAATTGAGTTGCTTCATTCTCGGGGCGCGCGAAATGCAATCTGTCGAACCCGGCTGATGTGGTTCCCGTCCATTTGAGAATTGATGAACAAAAAACCACTTTTTCAAACGAAAAGGTGTCAAATTTAAATCCGAAGCACTCCATCAATTGAATCAACTCATCATCATTAAGGGCGTAGAACTCCCTAAGTATGCCTGCGTAAAATTTACAGGCATGGTTGAATTTTGAAACATCAAGCGTTGTGCGCTCTGCCGATTCTTTTATTCTTACGTCGAGCGGTGATCTTAGGAAGTTGCCAAATTTATATGGGTCGATTTTAGAAAAATTTTCACCCTCAATGCCCACTACTGCGTCCGAAAGGACCGCTACCGAATTGGGGTGGGCCTTTCGCAATGCCGCGACTGGGCCGCGTGCAATATAGCTCTCCGCGCCCACGAACTTTCTCCTTATTACAAGGAGAAGCTTTTCTTTGATTTCATCTATGATTGAAAAGCTGCCTAGTTCTACGAAGCTTCCAGCCCCCTCTGTGATCAATAAGACAAGCTCGCAGATTTGGGCCATGTCTTTTTCAAATTCGAGGAGGTCAAAGTATGGGCAGTCTTTGTTGAAAAATTCATGAATTTCTTCGATCTGAAGAAATTCGAACTTCGGGAAATCTTTTATATTCTCACTGAATCTGGACCTAAGACATGAGTCCCTTAGGGATTTCATGACTGTTTCATACTCTGGTTCGATGACTTTTGAAACATTGCCGCCGCAAAGTAAAACCCGCTTAGTCGGCGGGTAGACACGGACGCTGCCAGAACTGAGTTTATCTATGAATTCTGCCAGCATCCGTGTCGCATTGCCGTATTGCTTACCTAAGCTCCGAACGGGCGATGGTTTCGACCGAGCGGAGCGTCCGTAAGGCGGTCGAAACCATCGCCCGTTCGGAGCACCTAAAAGTTACCAATCATTTGAGATCCGGCGAAGCACCAGACCAGCTGTTTCACAGCCATTTCGCGTAAGCTTTTCAACGCTAGCAGCATTCCCGGTTGGGTCAATTCTCGATCGCGTCACATCCTAGTGGAAATCTACAGTTCGGGCGAAGGCCGTCGACACTTGTGGGGTCACGTCAGGGGCGGACAGGCCATTTTTTGCCGAGATCGAGCAAAAAGCTGCCGTTCGTCCAGTCGACGCAATTCGACCGCTGGCATACACTCAGTTTTAAATTCTCTATTCCGGCGTCAAAACCATTCGCCTCGTGGCGAAAGCAGGACCATTCAGGTGTGCATGCCCAAGCGCAAAGCGGTTGAGTGCTGCGTGTGGAAACGACGCGGACATCCGGTGCTACCTTGCTACGGCTTTAAATCGGTCACGCATCGCTAGCAGTTCGTCCACGATCTGAGCCGTAGAATAAATACGTCGAGGTGGGCAGAGCGAGGCGCCCCGCTAGCGAAGGAGCCTTCGTGGCAACATCATCTTGCGTGAGGCGGTGCCAAATGGGCAGGAGGCGTCCGGCTCCCGAGAGATCTCGCTGAACGATGCCATCCAACTCATACTGGGTCCAGGGCCGCTCAAAGAAGCTGGGCGACAATACAACCACGCCAAAGAAAGCGCGGCGTAGCCCATCATCTATCTTCTGCCGAATCGAGTCACCCCAAGAGATGGCACTCTGATCATCCCATACATCAAGTCCGGCATCTTTTGCAGCAGACACCAATCCGTTGACGAAGTCTTCCTTGTCTTTCCAAGCGTGTGAAATGAAGAAGTCATAAGGCGACTCTCGACCCTCACCATTCTCCACCACGAAGGGTCGTGTTCTTGATGCTTGCGCTTCGATGGCAGCCGTCATTTGCGTCCGAAGGCTAGCAATATCCTTGGACAAAGCGCGGTTATCGTCGGCAAGGCGCTTTAGGGCGGCCTCATCAGCTTTGCGCTGCTTCTCGTAGAGGTCGCCCGTCTTTTTACGCTCCTGCTCCTCGCCCTTGAGCACGCGTTGCTGTGCCTGACTGAGATCAGACATCTTTTTTGCGATGTCGGCTCCGTAACGAGCCGACTTCTCCTGAGCAGAGTCTATATTTTTAGCTTCGCGCTCCGCAGTTCCGAGATAAGTCTTTGCGGACGACGGACTGCTGGCTCTGCTGGCCGATGCCATGGCCGCATTCATTTTCTTGGTAGCTGTAGCGACCTTCTTCATTTCTTCAGCCTGCTTTCGCTGAAGATCATTTATGTCTTTTTGGATACGAGAGACAGTCGAGCGATCAGTAGTCAGTGACATTGGCGGCGCTTCCGTAGCTTATCTATCTATAGGATCGATAATTTTTTCACTAATTAAATCAAATCATTGCTTTGTCGCGCATAACCTCCATGCTTTGTCGCTAAAAATTGAAACCTGCTAATAAATGCGGCACCCCTACCGTTCGGCGTCGCTCAAAACTCAGATTCATTGCGGTAATAGCACTGGAAGAGCAGATGCTGATTGTCGAAGCGGAAAGATTAATCTCAACCAACTGCTGCGCGGCTCACTCACCCGATAGCGATCCCGCACCCAACTGACGATCTCGCAGAGCCGGCCAGGTGCTACACTTTTTTGCCAGAACTTCCTGAAACATGGCCTTATCCAGCGACAGGTCCGCCACGAGCTGTTTCAGCTTTTGGTTCTCTTCTTCGAGCTGGCGCATCTTGCGCAGCTCAGATGGTCTCAAGCCGCCGTACAACTGCTTCCAGCGGTAGAAGGTCGCCTCTGACACGCACATCTTGCGGCACACCTCAGCCACCGGTGTGCCAACCTCGGCCTGGCGCAACGCAAACGCGATCTGCTCCCCTGTAAATTCGACTTCTTCATGCAAAACCTCCAGCTATTGTCAGCTTCGATTTTGCCAGATTTCTCTCATCCTCGCTGGAGGCAATTTCCGGGACAGGGTCAAGGCGCTATCATCGACATATGGTTTAGCCTTGCAAGAGAAATACTTGGCATGAGTATGGAATGGGTCAAGGATGTCGTTATACCGCTGGTCTCTGGCATCGGCGGCGCGGTCGTGGGTGCCGGGGCCAGCTATTTCGCTTCCAGCCGACTAGCGAAGCTCGCAGCAAATGAAGTGCTCGCGCGAGATAGGGCCGCGCGCGCGGACCAAGATAAGCGCGCGGCGCATCAGGTATTTGTGAAACTTCATGCGATCGCGAACTCCCTAGGGAGCTTCCAGAAACAGACCTTAGAGATGGTTGCGAAGGCCGATAGCGACGGCAACGGTCATATGCCGCTTTATCAGCGACTTTCACCATTCGCGGGCATTGAGCGCGAACATTCCATCGAATTTTCTGCCGAGGAATTGGCCGTTTATATCGGTGCGAGCCGAGCTGATTACGTGGATGACCTTCTGCTGCTTTCGCGGCGCTATGCGGCGTGCCTTGCCAGCCTTGACACCTTTGCCAAACTCAAGACCGATCTCCATTTTGAGATGGCGCGCCTTGGTCAAACCACGAGGGACACCGCGACGGGGGTTTCGACCACTCGCATGCATTTGTCGCCGGAGGTTGGAAACTATATCAAGGTGAAGACTGAGGAACTGGACCTTTTTGCGCAAGAAATGTGCCGATTGCTCTCCGATTATGATGCGTTCGCTCGCAATGTCGCGCAACGCTTCGATGAGGTGACGCGGGGCTTTCTCGAAGGTCCAATACCAGCCTTTCAACCTCTCAAAGCGAGCCCTGCTGATCCTCCGGAGTAACGTTGGCTGCCTACGTCGCTCCTGCGGAGCGCATTGCTCAATCCAAACTGCTTGCCACATCTCGGGAGACATCATCCATGCCGACCCAGATCATCGACTGGCATTGTCCGATGATCAGCGCCGTCAGCAGGGTCACGGGCCTATTGCTCCGTCCTGAGACGCAGGTGCGATCTGAAGGGCAGGAGTGGTTCCGGTAGGCGCGGACTGGGGACATAACTGCGTCGACGACGGCGCAGCACGCCTACGATCCGTTCGTGGCTTGACCGGTCGGCGTGGCCGCGCCTCCGAGATCACAGTACGAGTGATCTGCCGACTGGACGCCCCCTCAGGCAGAGTGATCGTGCATTTCAGTTTGGACGGGAAGCCAGTCGCCGACTTCTGGATCACGATGACCTTCGGGGAGGGCGGCTCCTGCGCGACATTGCGAAAGCCCATCGCGTAAAACAGCGGATCGAGCAGCAGGAGCAGGATGAATATCCCGAACGCACGGAGCAGATGCTCGTGCGTGACGAGGATACGTGAGACCTTCTCGTTGACCACGTCCCGGGAGTTGCGTGTCGCCAGCAGCGTACCGCGGGTCAGCTTGCGAAGGGGATTTGGGGTCCGCCAGGCGGCGGCGATCTCGGATTCCCCGACCTTCTGAAAACCCCGGACCTGCAGTGTCTTGAAGGCATTGAACCCGGCTCCAGCCACGTATACCGTCGCCAGCGTAAGCACGAACAGTCGCGCCGCGTCCGGTGCCGGCCCCGCCTTCTTCTCCCAATTGGCCGCCTGCAGCGTGATGATGACCGGAACCAGAGCAGCCAGCACCGCGAGGTAGGTTGTCGCCTTGCCCTCAGCGGTGCGGACCCTCTCCATCTCGGCTGCTGCCACTTTCTGCGCCTCATCGAGCGCGCGTTCCTCATTCGAGTTCCAGACTGCCGCCCGAATTGCAGCCCGATCCCGCCGAAGCCGTTGCGCTTCATCGATCTTCTGTGCGGGAGTAAGCGGCTCGATATATGGAAAGATCGCACTGGCAAACGAATGCCAATTCATGTTGGTGAGCCTGCGCAAAGGGCATCGACGATGGCGGCCGTCACCGGGGCCCCCGTCCGCTGCTCGATCCAGGCCCACTGCCCGTTCGGGTTGGCCTCCAGAAACCAGAATCGGCCATCCGGATCTTCAACAAGGTCGATCGCGGCAAACCGCAAGCCGAGGTCGCGTGTGACCGAGATGCAGGCCGCAGCCACGTCAGTCGGCAGCTCCATGAGCTCGTGATCGAGATCTCTGCGAACGCCTTTCCTCCAGTCCACTTGCGTCTCGTCATAGGCTTGCGACAATATGCGGGTCGCGAAGGCCCGGTCGTCCACCACGAGCAATCGGATGTCGGACTGCTTCGAAATCTCACGCTGTAGGATCATCGGTGCACGCCGAAAACTGTCGGCGTCGGCCGCATCAAGCGCATCCACTCGACTGGTGAAGATGACACTGCCGATCGCGCCGTCGTTAATCAGGGCATGCCGGAGGGGCTTCGCGACCATCGGCCCTTCCGCGAGGAAGGCGCGGGCATGCCCGAACGCATTCGTGACGAGCGTTCTAGGGATCTGGAGCCCAACACGCCGGGCGGCGGCGAGCTGCCTCGGCTTGTCTTCGGCGCGCAGGATAGAGAACGGCGAGTTCAGCCACCGCCCCTCGAGTGCGTTCCAGAGGCTCCTGATTATCGCCGACCATTCCGCCACGACGTACTCGGCGACGGCATCACTTCCATCCACCTCGATATTGCCCGGCCGACGATAGTAGGCGCCTGTCACATCCGCGAGAGAAAGATTGCCGCACGGACCGATTAGCGTGAGGTTCGAAGGGTCGCCATTGACCATTGCGATCTCGTGCTGCGGCAAGTCCTCGGTATTTAAGCGGATGAAGCGCAGGCCGCGTCGACGCAACTCCATGACGACGTAGTCGGTCGTCACGTCGCGCTTATTGGTTACGACAAGTATCAGTTCGGAACGCGCGCTCACCAGTATGGCGCTACCGCTTCGTCGTCCCGCTCCTGCTGGACCTCGGTCTTTGTCTGCAACTCGGGCAGGCATAGAGACGCGTCCTCATCGTCCACTTCCTGCCGGACGCGCGTCCTGGTGCTCGTTTCCAGTGCCCCGAAGCGCGACGGATCGTCGTCGTCCACCTCAACCTGCGTCATGGTCTTGCTCTGTGTCACGACCAACGCGCCACCCGCGACCTCGATGATCGGCACAACACCGCATTCGTCATCCAGAACCCAGACCCCCAGTTCGGGCGAATAGCGTCCCGGCATCTCGGCGTCGGCGGACCTTGGCGTGGCGAAGCGAAGCAAGAATGGGTCGGCGGACGCAATCGGAGAATGAACGGTCATCAGCATCGATCCAGTGGCAGTGTCGTCAATTGGGAACATTTAGGGAGAATTGAGTCCCAGAGGAAGTGTTTCTACGAAAAAGTAGCCACCGCCGTGAAGCACCCCGTCCCAGCCGCCAGCGCGCACCCCCTGCCGGCTATGTGACTTGGATAACCTAAAAAGAACAATATAGGTATTGCACGCTCGGAGCGCGTGACACCGGGACAAGGCAAGGATTGATGACGACCAGACCTTACTTCGATAAATCCATATCCGAACTGGAAGTCGCCTTCGAGGATGGCCGGAAAGATCGCGCGACGCTGCACCGATTGTTACATGAGTTGGAGTTCCGGAACACGCAACGCGCCATTGCGCTGAAGGAAAAGATTCTGGGGGCCAATGATACCTCAGGAGACACTCCGCCACCACAGGCCCGCCAGGCTACCAAAGCGGATGGCATGCCCCCGCGCCAACACAAACCTGTTGAGGTGGTAGAACCAATTCGTCCGATGGCCAAAGCTGGTCCCAAACCGCCTTTAACAAACAACGCTCAAAATATCCTGCGCGCTTGGACCGCACTGGAAGTGTTGTCTCCGCAAGGGTTTCGGCGCGAAACAGATCTCGTCGCGGGCGACAAATCTCGAATCGCCCGCTTTGAAAAACATGATTTGCCGTGGGAACTGGGCGAACGCTCACGCCCCAAGAAAAGGCTTTATTATGAATTGATATTAGGAGCAGTCGCCCTCGGTCCAGCGGTCGAAAGCCTGCTGAAGGTGTATGCCGACAAGCGCCCAGACAAGCCGAGTATGAGAGGGTTTTGCCCAATTGCCAGCATCCTGCTCGATAAGGAAGGCCGCCCTCTCGAAGAGGAAAATAGCTTCGCTATCTCCAGCTTCGCCTGGGGTGTACCGATCGCACTCAAGGGTGATCTGAAAGCGTTGGCGGAATGGCCCCATCAAGAAACCAGCCTCAAGAACGCGTTTCGCAAAATTCTCATCCGCCGTGATCGCAAGGATGAAATTCTCCCGCTGACAAAGCGGCATATCGCAGAGCTTTTCGAGTTTCTTGTCGATACGATGAGCCTGAACGCGTTGGAGGTGAAACCTCCCTATTTTGCGCTGCGGCGCTATGAGTTCTTCGCCAGCAAGACCCCGCCCGAACCCGGCCTACTCAATTCGTTCTTTCTGGAAGACCTGGCAACGGCGCGCATCTATGCGAAAAATGGCACCCTTCCACACGCGCTACGTCACTATCTGGCGGTGGACAAACCGCCACACAAAACCGACCTTCTGCGCGAGGATGCTGGATTGCAGAATCTTCTTCAGCCCGCATTGACTCCACTTGGCAGATGGCCGGGCAATGGGCGTTTCCCATTGGCATTGTTGCAACAAGCTGCCGTTAACGCGACCGCACCGAGTTTGATGGAAACCGGTATCCTTGCGGTGAATGGTCCGCCGGGAACAGGAAAAACTACCCTTTTGCGGGATGTCGTTGCCGCGCGGATCATAGAGCGCGCCTCGGTGATGTGCAGCTATAAGAACCCAGCGGACGCCTTCGCTGCTACATCGCAGAGCCTTCAGAGAAACGGCGCGAAGATCACGCTTCATAAGCTCGACGAGAAGCTCAAAGGCTTCGAAATGGTCGTGACATCGTCCAACAACAAAGCCGTTGAAAATGTCAGCGCCGAACTCCCGGCTCTCGATGCTATCGCCACCGACGCGCCACAATTGCGCTACTTCAAAACGATTTCCGACAATGTGCTGGAACGCAAAACCTGGGGCGCTATCGCTGCCGTCCTCGGAAATTCCAGCAACCGCTATGTGTTTTCGCAAAGCTTCTGGCGCGATGATGAAAACGGCCTTTCCACTTATCTCAATCATGCCAGCGGCATCCCGCAGGTGGTTTCGGAGCGGCAGGAGAACGGACCACCGATCCGGCGAAATCGGGAAATCGTTGATCGGGAACGCCCGCCTGCCAATGCCAGAGAAGCTGCTGCGCGTTGGGAAACCGCCCGCACCAGTTTTCTGGAAGTGCTGAAATCGTCGAGGGAGAACCAAGCGGCGCTGCAAACACTTCACGTTGCGTTGGTGCGCCTGGTGGCAGTCACGACCGAAATCAACGACCTCCGATCAAGCCTGCCAGAAGTTCAGCTCGAAGCCGAAGCCCTTCAATCCAGACTGTCAGATGCCCAGACAGACCTTCACGCGGCAGAGACCAAGGCTGCAGAACGGCTGAAGAAGAAGGATACCCATTTCGCCGTTCGGCCTGGTTTACTGGCACGCCTTTTCCTGACGCGCCGGTTCAAAGATTGGTCGAGCGCATTTCGCACCTTGGAGAACAAGGCAGCAGAAGCCGCGCGTGCTCAGGCTTCTCGCCAAGCGAGCGTCAATTCACTTAATGGTGAGCTGACTGCGAAACAGAATTTGCTCCGACAGTTGGCTCAGAAGATCGAGACGTTGGAGGTGGAGAAAGACCAGCTTGAAGTCCGGACGGAACGAGCGCGAAGTGGTTTGAGCATCGCTGTACCAGATACCACGTTCTTCTCTCGCGCTCATGATGATATTCAAACGGCCAGTGTCTGGTTTGATAAGGCTGCGAGCATCCTGCGAGATGATGTCTTTGAGGCCGCCATTCATCTGCATCGCGCCTTTATTGACGGGGCGGCTGATCCGCTGCGGCAAAACCTATCCATCTTCGTGGAGTCATTTGGCACCCGGTCTCTCGGCACACCACAAAAAGACGCGCTGATCACTGATCTTTGGGCGTCGTTCTTTCTGGTCGTGCCGGTCGTTTCCACGACATTTGCTTCGGTCAACAGGATGTTCTCACGCCTTGGCCCGGAATCTCTTGGCTGGTTGCTGGTGGACGAAGCCGGTCAGGCTCTGCCGCAGGCCGCTGTTGGGGCTATGCTGCGCACCAAACGCTCAGTCGTTGTCGGTGACCCGCTCCAGATTGAACCCGTGGTCACACTCCCGAACAGCCTGACGGAAGAGGTCTGCGGCTTCTTTGGCATTGATCCACTCAAGTACAATGCGCCGGAAGCCTCAGTGCAGACAGTTGCCGATAGCGCCAGCCTGTATTGCGCGCGCTTTCCGATCGGCAGTGGTCACCGGGACGTTGGCGCGCCTCTTCTGGTGCATAGGCGCTGCAACAGCCCGATGTTCGATATCTCCAACGAGATCGCGTATGCGAACCTAATGGTCCAGGCGAAGAAGGCCTCTCCTGAAAACGCGATCCTCGGCCCATCCAAGTGGATTGATGTTCAGGGCAAGCCAGGACCAGATAAGTGGTGCGCTGATGAGGCAGTTGTCCTGATCGATGGATTGAACAGGCTAAAGTATGGCGGGGCGAAACCTGACCTGTATGTGGTAACGCCGTTTGTGATTGTTCAGGACAATCTGCGCCAGGAAATCCTCAAAAGCCGCGTATTGGATGGGTGGGTGGAAAATCCAAACGCCTGGGTCTGGGAGCATGTTGGCACGGTTCACACGGTACAGGGCCGCGAAGCCGAGATCGTCTTTTTCGTGCTTGGCGCTCAAATGTCTTCGCAAAACGGCGCGCGCGCCTGGGCCGGAGGCAGACCCAACCTTGTCAATGTCGCCGTCACCCGCGCGAAGGTGTCGCTATATGTCATTGGAAATCGGCAGCTCTGGAAATCCGCAGGCGCATTTGCCGTGCTTGACCGATACCTTCCGGATGGCGCCGCCTAGCTCTTTAAACTATCCAGAATTTAACTGAAGCCTCGTTGGATGGCCTCGCAATTATCGCTTTGAGGCGCGAGACTTATGGTACTGATTCAAGTCCAACGGTAATTGTGTAAACGCGAGCGAATTTCCCATATTATGACTTATCTTTATGCAATGTGCGCATTGGATCAATAATGTGGCAATAGCGACGATACTTGGCTTTTACTGTAAGCGTCCGGCCTCGGTCGCGTTGCGAGGTGAGAGCGTGAAG
>NZ_JALHLF010000114.1 GCF_022832435.1 Novosphingobium organovorum
AAGCAGCTTGACCCACGAAGCCCCAATCAGAGAAGGCTCTTAGAGGCGCAGCCCCGCGGTCTCGTCGAGGCCCGCCATGATGTTGAGGTTCTGCACCGCCGCGCCGCTCGCGCCCTTGCCCAGATTGTCCAGCATGGCAACGAGGCGCGCCTGCGTCCCGTCGGCCGAGCCGAGCACCCGCAAGGTCAGGCTGTCGACCGGCGCCATATCGGCGTGGAGCAGCAGCTCGGACGGCGCATCGTTCTCGACCGAGACGATCGGGCTGCCGGCGTAGAACGCGACAAGCGCGGCGCGCAGCGCGTCGGCCTGCCCCGCCTTGCCCATCATCGCCAGATGGACCGGCACTTCGACCAGCATCCCGCGGTGCGCGGGCACCACCGCCGGCGCAAAGATCGGATCGTGGGCCAGCGCGGCGTGGGCCTTCATCTCGGGCACGTGCTTGTGGCCGAGCGCGAGGCCATAGGCGCGAAAGGCAATGTCGCGCTCGGCCTCGAAACGGGCGATCAGCGCCTTGCCGCCGCCCGAATAGCCCGACACCGCGTGGCAGACATAGGGCCAGTCGGCGGGCAGCAGCCCCTCGCGCACGAGCGGCGCGACGAGGCTGAGGAAACCGGTGGGATAGCAGCCCGGATTGCTCACGAAGCGGGCCCCGGCAATCGTCTCATGGCCGACCAGCTCGGCAAAACCGTAAGTCCAGTCGGGTGCGGTGCGGTGCGCCGAGGACGCATCGATCACCCGCGTGCGGTCGTTGCGGATCATGCCGACGGCCGCCTTGGCGGCGTCATCGGGCAGGCACAGGATGACGAAGTCGGCCGCGTTGAGCGCCTCGGCGCGCGCGGCATCGTCCTTGCGCCGCGCATCGTCGAGCACGATCAGCTCGAACTCGCCGCGCGAGCCCAGCCGGTCTGCGATTTCAAGGCCGGTGGTGCCGGCTGCGCCGTCGATGAAAACCGTCTGTGCCATTGTCTTCAAGTCCCAGTAATCGTCAGGCCCGGCCCCTGCGGGGGCAACCTTCGGGCCGATACCATCGCGCGCCCTGCTTCAGGCGCCGGTCTGCGGCGCCGCGATCTCGGCCAGGGCGACATAGCCGACCAGGCCTTCCTCGCCGCGCTGACCCCAGGCCCAGGCGCCCGCAATGTCGAGCACGTTGAACACCTCCCCAGCGGCAAGCTCGGCAAGCACTTCACCGTCCACGCCCGGCGCACTGACAAGCCGCGCGCCCGCGTGGGCACTATAGGGCACCGGCACGGCATAATGCGGCACGAAGCAGCGCCCGGCCAGCTTGATATGCGCCAGATCGCCACGCAGCGGCAGATAACGCGGATCGGCTTTCACCGAGGGGCCGGTCATCGCCAGCATTCCATCAATCGAGACGGGACGGGTGTAGGAATCGTGGTTGGTCAAGTGCAGGCCATCGGTGAAGCGAAAGATTGGGGCGCTTATCCCGGTCATCGTCTTTACGCAAGGCTCGCGGCGGGTCGGGCCGCGTATCGGGTTGCGCACCGGGTTACACACCGGGTTGCAAAACAGGCCGCGAGGCACGGGCAGGACGGCCGGCCGACCATGGCGTGAGAGACTCCTTTTCCAACTTCCTCGATCGTAGGCCAGCCGCGCAGGAGGGTCCATTGGCCATTGTCACCAGATGGGCCGAACAACGCGCCAATCGGCACCATAACGGTCCAAGGCCCCGCGTCACTCGAACCGACACGCGCGCAAGGGGCCGCATCCCACCCAGGGGATGCGGCCCCGCCCTCACGCAGGGATCGGGGTCCGGCCAGGGCCGGACGATCGCGGTGTCTGGGGAAGGGCCCGATGCGCGCTCAGATCGCGAGCTGCGCCTCAACCTCGCGCAGCTTGATACGCGCCAGCGCCAGATTGGCCTGCTGGCGATCGAGCAGCAGGTAGGCGAACAGGCCGGTGCCCGAATCGTCGGTCAGCGGGCGGATCAGCTGGTAGTGCTGGCCCAGCGTAATGAGCATGTCCTCGACCGCATCGTCGAGCGCGAGCAGCTTGAGCACGCCCTGCTGCGCGCGCATCACTTCGCTGGTCCCCGCCGCGGCGAGGTCGAGATCACCGCCGTCGCGCATCTCACCGACCGTGGCGAGCGTCATGCCGCTCGCGCTGTCGACGATCGCGGCGGCCAGAGCGCCATTGATGCCCATGAGTTCGGCGAGCTTTGCTTCAAAGTCCATGGTATTCATTCCTTGTTCGGGGGCGCACCCGCGCGCTGCCGGCCGTGCCGGGCGCAGGTGCGGTTGTTCAGATCGGAAGCGACAGGCCCGAAAGCGACCGGGCCGGACGCGGCTTAGGCCATGACCAGATTGAGCGAGAGCACTTCGTCGAGACGCCTCTGGAGCGCTTCGGTCTCGAAGCCCACCACGCTGCTCGCAAAGCTTTGCGCGGTTTCGTGCAGGCCCGCGACAACGCCGACCAGCCGCGCCAGCGCATCGTCGAGCACCGGCAGGAGCGCCTCCATCTCGTGGCGGATCTCCGACTTGGCGACCAGGCTGCGCCACTTGCCGAGNGCGCATCGTCGAGCACCGGCAGGAGCGCCTCCATCTCGTGGCGGATCTCCGACTTGGCGACCAGGCTGCGCCACTTGCCGAGCAGCAGCGTGGTAACGCGCAGCGCGCTTTCGGCGGACTTGATCCCCGCGGCCATCGTCGCGCTCTGCTCGCGATCGAGATCAAGGCTGTCGTGCAGCGTGTCGATGCCGTGTTCGAGCGCCTGGACCAGCGCGTGGGTTGCCTCGTTCGAGGTTTCGGCGTCTTCCTTGCCGTCGATCGTGGCGATCGCGAAGCGGCACACCGATTCGGCCTGGAGCTGCGCCAGCGAGACCGCAAAACGCAGGCCACGGCGCAGCGCGCAGGTCTGCTCCACCGCGCCGTGCAGCCCGGTCATGGTCGCGGCGAGCGCCTGGCACTGCGCCTCGAGCGCGGGGGCCGCCTTGGCGACGTGCGGCTCGACATTGCGGTTGCCCGAAACCACGAAGCGCGCGTTGGCGACCGCCTCCTCGAGCCGGGCGAGCGCCTGCGCCGCCTTGTCGACCTCACCGCCGAGCGCGAGCGCCTGGGTGTCGGCGCGGGCCAGATCGCCCGCCAGCGCGCGCACCTGCACCTCGATCGCGGAACCGGCATCGAGCAGCGCGCGCACGTTGCCGCGCGCCTCGGGCCGTGCGGGGATGACGACACCGGCCTGCGCGCGCAAGTCGAGCTCGCGCGGGAGGAAAGTGTGCATGAAGGCTTCGTAGCTGTCGAAACCGAGCCGGGCGAGTTCAGCCAGGATCGCTTCCTCGCCCAGCCTTGCGGCGCGCCCCGCGCTCTCGCCCTTGTCCATCGCCTCGGACTCGATCGCGCGCGCGGCCTGGAACACGCCGTGCACCGTGTCGCGCAGGCCGATGTCGATCGGACGGCTGCGCACCGAGATATAGCCCTTGCCCAGCGGCGCGACGGTCGCCAGCGCCCAATAGGCCGAACCGTCACCAGCCAGGTTGAAGACGTAAGTGCTGAACGCCTTGCGCCGCCCGATCGTCTCCCACATCAGGCGGAACGCGCCGCCGGGCATGTCGGGATGGCGGATGATGTTGTGCGGCGCGCCGATCAGTTCACTGCGATCGCGCCGCGCCATATCGACGAACACCTGGTTCGCCTGTTCGATGACCCCTTTGGCATCGGTCGTCGAAAAGAACAGGTCATCGAGGTCGACCTCGTGGAATTGCCCTGTCGGTTCGATTTTCATGGTTGGCTCCTGGTCCCTGCGTGTTGGACCGGACCAGCCTAAGCCGAATCGCGCGGGTTCATCCTTGATCCGGCATAACTAATGTTTCGCTAACCAGACCGATTCAGACCTCGATAACCCCGCCCTAACAGGACGTTAGGATGTCTCGCCATAGCGCGCGCGCAGCATGTGCCAGGCCGCGCGCAGGCCCAGCGCCGCGCCGCCCTTGCTGCGGCCGGGCTTGGCCGCCGGGCGCCAGGCGAACGTGTCGAAATGCGCCCAGGCGATGCCCTTGGGCACGAAGCGGTCGAGGAACAGCGCGGCCGTGCACGAACCGGCGAACCCGCCCGTCCCCGCGTTGTTGATGTCGGCGATGTCGGACTTGAGATACTCGCGGTAACCGTCGTGCAGCGGCAGGCGCCAGCACGGATCATCGCAAGCCTCGCCCGCGGCCAGCAGCGCGTCGGCGGTCGCGGCGTCGCGGGTGAAGAGCGCGGGCAGATCGGGCCCCAGCGCCACGCGCGCAGCGCCCGTGAGCGTGGCGAAATCGATCACCAGTTCGGGCTTGCCCTCGCCCGCGCGGGCCAGCGCGTCGCCCAGGATCAGGCGGCCTTCGGCATCGGTGTTGCCGATCTCGACCGAGATCCCCGCGCGCGAGCGCAGGATGTCACCGGGACGAAAGGCGTTTCCGGCAATCGCGTTCTCGACCGTGGGGATCAGCAGATGCAGGCGCACCGGCAGGCGGGCCTGCATGATCAGCCGGGCCAGCGCCAGCGCGTGCGCAGCGCCGCCCATGTCCTTCTTCATCAGCAACATGCCCGAACCCGGCTTGATGTCGAGCCCACCCGAATCGAAGCACACCCCCTTGCCGACGACCGCGATGCGCGGATGGCGGGGATCACCCCACTCCAGTTCGACCATGCGCGGCGCGTGCGCTCGCGACGCCGCGCGGCCCACCGCGTGGACCATCGGGTACTCGTGCTCGAGCGTGTCGCCGCGCGTCACGCGGATTTCGGTGCGGAATTCCTTGTGCAGGCTTTCGGCCTCGGCCTCGATCTGCGCCGGACCCATGTCTTCGGCCGGGGTGTTGACCAGATCGCGCACCAGCAGCGTCGCCTCGGCTTCGGCGGCGATCGTCTCGATCGCCTTGACCTCGCCGGTCAGCAGGACGCGCGGACCTTCCTCGGCGGGCTGGGAGAGGTAGCGTTCGAAACGATACTGGCCGGTGATCCAGCCGAACAGCGCCGCGCCCGGCTCGCCGCCCACGCGGCGGTAGGTGCCCGCGGGAAGGTTTTCGGCAAGCTTGGCCATGCACCAGCTCGACAGGTTGGCGGCATCTGCGACGCCCGAAACGACCGCCCAGCCCTCACCATCGGGCATGATCGCGTAGTCGTAACCATCGGCCGCGAAACGGTGCGCGTCGAGCGCGGCGCGTTGCACGCCGTTCAAACCCTTGCGAAATTCGTCCAGCCCACCCTTGTCGACGAGGTGGATGGCGATGGCCTTCTGGCCACGATCGGGCTGGATCAATGCGTCTTTTTCGCTCATGTCCTTTCTCTAGACCCGCGTGAGGGCAAAGGGCAATTGAAGAAGACGCAGGCGCGCGTCGCATCCCCGCCACGCCGCGCACATTCGATGGGGGAGTGAAATGGGTCTCGTCACCAAGCTGGGGTTCCTCGCCGGATGGAGCCTGCTGATCGCCGGATGCAGCGCGGACTCAGCGCCCCGGAACAGCGCCACACAGGCAACCGAAAGTGTGCCGGATGGTGCCTCGGCCCCGGTCTCTCCGGGCCAACCGCCCGCGCCCGAAGCCACCGCCCCGGCCATGCCGCAAGGCCAAGGCGCGGACGCGGACAATGCAATCGATCTGGCGACCGACACTTACGAATTCCAGTATTCGTACCCAGCCGCCGCCGCCGCGATTGCCCCGCTGCGCGAGGAACTCGACCGGCGCCGCGACGCCATGCGCGCCGAGGTCGAGACGCGGTCGCGCGCCGAAAAGTCCGCCGCCGCGCAAGGGGCCTATCCGTTCCGTCCGCAGACCTTCAGCGCCAGCTGGAGCGTGGTCGCCGACGTGCCCGACTGGCTTTCGCTGTTTGCCGAAACCTACGAATTCACCGGCGGCGCGCATGGCATGAGCGGGTTCGAGGCGCTGGTGTGGAACCGGCGCATCGAACGGCTCGAACGGCCGCTCGACCTGTTCGTGAGCGCCGAGGCGTTCTCCGCTGCGCTGCGCACGCGGCTGTGCCGGGCGCTCGACGCGCAGCGCGCGCAGCGGCGCGGCCAACCGCTCGAACCCGGTGCGCCCTTCACCGACTGCATCGATCCGGCCCGGCAGACCGTGCTGCTCGGCTCGAGCAACGGCAAGACCTTCGACCGGCTCGAATTTCGCATCGCACCCTATGAAGCGGGCCCCTATGCCGAAGGCAGCTACGACGTCACGCTGGGCGTCGATGGCGCGGTGATGCGCGCGCTGCGCCCGCAGTACCGCAACGCTTTTTCGATTTTCTCCTGAGAGCCGCTCGATTTTTCGGCGCCCGATTGCTATATGCTGCGCATGAGCGAATACCAGATTGTCGACGCCGAAGATCAGACCGTCCTGCGCGACGGCACCATCAAGCTGCACGGGCCCGAGGCCTTTGAGGGTATGCGCAAGGCCGGACTTCTGGCCGCGCGGATTCTCGATGAGATCGCCCCGATGGTCCAGCCCGGCGTTTCCACCGCCGCGATCGATGACAAGGTGCGCGAACTGACCCTCGATGGCGGCGCGGTTCCCGCAACGCTGGGCTACCGCGGCTATGCGCATTCGTGCTGCATCTCGATCAACCACGTCGTGTGCCACGGCATTCCTTCGGACAAGACGCTCAAGGATGGCGACATCCTCAATATCGACGTGACCCCGCTGCTCGACGGCTGGCACGGCGACACCAGCCGCATGTACTTCGCAGGCGAACCCGCGCTCAAGGCGCGCCGCCTGGTCGAAGTGACCTACGAATGCCTGATGATCGGCATCGAACAAGCCAGGCCTGGCAACCACATCGGCGACATCGGCTACGCCATCCAGCAGCACGCCGAACAGCACCGCTACGGCGTCGTGCGCGAATTCTGCGGCCATGGCCTGGGCCGCCTGTTCCACGACGCGCCCGAAGTGGTCCACGCCGGACGTCCGGGCACCGGCCCCGAGATCAAGCCGGGGATGTTCTTCACGATCGAACCGATGATCAACCTGGGCAAGCCCCCGGTGAAAGTGCTCGCCGACGGGTGGACCGCCGTGACCCGCGACAAGTCGCTTTCGGCGCAGTTCGAACACTCGATCGGGATTACCGAAACCGGCTGCGAGATCTTCACCGCGAGCCCCGCGGGACTCGACAAGCCGCCTTACGCGTAAAAATGGATAGTCCGAGGGCCATCGCCCTCGGGCTCCCCGAACTGTCGACCTCGCCTCTCTCAACGCCCCTGCGTAAGGGAGGCGAGGTCGACAGTGTGGGGTCAAGGGGCCGCAACCCCTTGAAGAAATGCACCCAAGCTCAATCCTGCGGGATCGCAGGCACGCCATCCTTGCCCGTACCCGAGCCCACCCGGCGATCCGCGCGCGGGTTGGCGGCGGCCTGCGCGATCAGGCGGTCCTGTTCGGCCGCATCGAGCCGTTCCCAGCCCGCCCGGCCAAGCTTTTCCATCGGGCGGTAGCGCACCTTGTACTGCATGCGCGCCGAGCCTTCGACCCAGTATCCCAGGTACACGTAGCTCAGCCCCATGTCGTGCGAGCGGCGGATATGGTCGAGGATGATGAAGTTACCGAGTCCCTTGCGCGCGCTCTTGGGGTCATAGAAGCTGTAGATCATCGAGAGCCCGTCGCACTGGCGATCGGTCAGGCAGGCGCCAATGAGCTTACCCGGCGTCACCCCGTCGGCCGAGCGTTCGCGGTATTCGACGATGTAGCTGGTGACCGGCGTGTGTTCGACCATGTCGGCGTAGTCGATCTCGTCCATCGAGGTCATCCCGCCTTCGGGATGGCGCTCGGCGAGATAGGCCTGCAGCAGTTCGAACTGTTCGCTGGTCGACCAGGGGCGGCAGACCGTGGCGATGAGATCGTCGTTCGCCTTGAGCGCGCGCTTCTGCGAGGAGGAGGCGATGAATTCGCTGGCGACCACGCGCACCGAAACGCAGGCGCTGCAATCGAGACAGGAGGGGCGGTAGGCGACGGTCTGGCTGCGGCGAAAGCCGATGCGGCTGAGCGCGTCGTTGAGCGAGTCCGCGTGCGGCCCCTTGAGCTCGGTGAACACCTTGCGCTCGTTGCGGCCGGGCAGATAGGGGCACGGCGCCGGGCTGGTGACGAAAAATCGGGGAAAGCGAACCGGAGCGGTCACGGGGGCGTCTTGTCCTTTGATTTCTTTACGTGCCTGCGCGTGATTTGTTTACGAGCCTGCGCGATCGGCAAGCCTGTCCAACACCTGCGATCGGGCAAATATGCAGGAGCCTGCCGCCACTTGAAAGCGTTTTAACTACAAATTTGGCGCAAGGTGTATCGCATTGCCCCGAAAATCGAGCCTTCTTCATACGTCTGTGCCGGAACGGGGCGCCGCGCACGCCCCGTATTTACGCCCCGTATTTCCACAAGGCGTGCGGTTAACCGGCCGCGGCCCGCCAGGCGCGGGCTGGCGATTGCAAGGCAGTGCCCCGCCCGGCCCTCCGGCTGCGCTCAAGCCCCGGCGCCAATCAGTCGGTTTCGACCCGGCGCACCTCGTAGCCCTCGCGGTGGAGCGCGGCGATCAGCGCGTCGAGCTGGGCCGAATCGCGCGCCTCGCACTCAATCTCGGTGACCAGCCCCTTGGCCGGAAGGTGCGTGAAGATGCGCTGGTGGAACACCTCGATGATGTTCACGTTCTGCTCGTGGAACACCTTGGCCACCTTGAACAGCGCCCCGGCGCGGTCCTGCAGGCCGATCCGCAGCCGCGCGAGGCGGCCCGAACGCGCCAGGTCGCGCAGCAGGACGTTGGCCAGGAGGCGCGTATCGATATTGCCCCCCGAAAGCACGATGCCGATCTTGCGGCCTTCGAACAGGTCGCGGTTGTCCATCAGCGCGGCGAGGCCACAGGCGCCCGCCCCTTCGACCAGCGTCTTCTCGATCTGGAGCAGCAGCGCAAGCGCGCTCTCGATCTTGGATTCGCTGACCAGCAGGATGTCGTCGAGCTGGTCCTTCAGCACGCTCGCGGTGAACGTGCCGGGCGAGAACACCGCGATGCCTTCGGCCAGCGTGTCACCGCCGATCGGCAGGTTGGTGCCCTTGATGTGGTTGTACATCGAGGGATAGAGCAGCGCCTCGACGCCGTAGATGCGCATGTCGGGCTTGATCCCGCGCGCCGCCACACTCATCCCCGAACTGAGCCCGCCCCCGCCGATCGGCACGACCAGCGTGTCGAGTTCGGGCACGTCCTCGAGCATCTCGAGCGCGACGGTGCCCTGCCCAGCGGCGACGTGCGGATCGTCGAAGGGATGCACGAAGGTCATCCCCAGCTCCGCCTCGAGCTTGCGCGCGTGGGCGTAGGCGTCATCGAAACTTTCGCCTTCGAGCACGACGTTACCGCCCACGCTCTCGGTCTGCATGACCTTCACCAGCGGAGTCGTGCGCGGCATGACGATGGTCACAGGGATGCCCAGGCGCGTGCCGTGGTAGCTCAGCCCCTGCGCGTGGTTGCCGGCCGAGGCCGCGATCACCCCGCGCGACTTGCGCTCCTCGTCCAGCTGCATCAGCGCGTTGAGCGCCCCGCGCTCCTTGTAGGCGGCGGTAAACTGGTGGTTTTCGAACTTGAGCCAAATATCCGCACCAATCATCGCACTGAGCGTCTGGCTGCGCAGCGTAGGCGTGCGCACGATGTGGCTCGAAATGCGCTCCGCCGCCTTGCGAACATCGTCGAAGGACAAGGTGGGCTCTGCGGCCACCGGGAGGGGTTTTGTTGCGGACTGTTCCATGGCCGCGCAACTAAAGGAATTGCCGGGGAATTGAAAGGCCACAAAGCTGCGCCTATCCTCTCCCCCCACAAGGCAGGCGTTGCTCGACGGTTTGCTTTTGACCAAAAAACGCTAAGGACTGGGAGCATGACCGAAGAGACCCCCGCGCCGAGCCCCGACGAGACCGCCGTAGCCGAGGAAGCCGTACCGGCCCGCCCGCCGGTGGAGCCGCGCAAGGTCTCCTTCATCGGCCTTGGCGTGATGGGCGGCGAAATCGCCCGCCACATCGCCGAAGCCGGTCACGAACTGACCATCTACAACCGCTCGCCCGACCGGCTCAAGCGCTGGCAGGAAGCCAATCCGGGCCTTGCCTCGCGCGTGGCCGCCAACCCCGCGCACGCCGCGCTCGATGCCGACGTGGTCATCACCTGCGTTGGCAACGACGATGACCTGGCCGACGTCGTGCTCGGCCCCAACGGCGCGTTTCGCACGATGCGCAAGGGGTCGACCTTCATCGACCACACCACCGTTTCGGCGCGTATCGCGCGCCAGATCTCGGTCGAGGCGCGCGACTTGCAGATCCGCTGCGTCGATGCGCCGATGACCGGCTCGCAGATCGGCGCCAAGCAGGGCACGCTCACGCTGATGTGTGGCGGGCGCGACGAGGCGATCGAGGCCGCGCGCCCGGTCATGGAAGCCTATTCGAGCCGCATCGTCCACGTCGGCAAGGCCGGCGCCGGGCAGACCGCCAAGATGGCCTGCCAGATCTGCATCGCGGGCAACATCGCCGCGCTGGCCGAGGCGGTGCGCTTCGCGCAGGCCTCGCACCTCGACATGGCCAAGGTCTACGACGCCATCTCGGGCGGCGCCGCGCAGTCCTGGCAGATGGACAACCGCTGGTCCTCGATGGACGCCGACGAGTTCGATTTCGGCTTCGCGATCGACTGGATGCGCAAGGACCTGGGGCTCAGCCTCGAGGAAGGCCGGGGCCTGGGCGTCTCGCTCCCGGTGGCCGGCCTCGTCGACCAGTTCTTCGCCGAAATCCAGGCGATGGGCGGGGGCCGTCTCGACACCAGCGCGATCGTCAAGCGCCTGCCGAGGAAGACGCGTCCGTGACATTCGCCAGACGGGCGGTCCTTGCCGCCATGCTGGGCAGCGCGCTGATCGCAGCGCCGGCCCAGGCGCGCAAGAAGAGCAAGGAACAGCCCCCCGAAGTCGAAACCCCGGTCCCCGGCACGCTGATCGACGACATCGCCGGGCTCAGCCCCGACGGCCACGGCGGAATCGAACGCTTCAGCGCCTTTCTCATCAGCCGCGACGGGCACATCGCCAGGCTTTACCATGACGGCGAAAAACGGCCCAAGTACGCCGACTACCGGCTCGACGGGCACGGCCAGGTGGTCATGCCCGGTCTCATCGACGCGCATGGCCACGTCATGGCGCTGGGCTTCTCCAAGCTCACGCTCGATCTGTCGGGCACGCGTTCGCTGACCGAGGCGCTGGCCAGGATCAAAGCCTGGAGCGCGGCCCATCCCGAGGCGCCGTGGATCCTGGGCGGCGGCTGGAACGAGACCGAATGGAGCGAGGCGCGCCTGCCGACCGCGGCCGAACTCGACGGCGCGACCGGCGGCAAGCCCGCCTGGCTGACCCGGATCGACGGCCACGGCGGCTGGGCCA
>NZ_JALHLF010000115.1 GCF_022832435.1 Novosphingobium organovorum
GCCGCGCTCGCACGCCGGTTCGCCGCCGCGGGCTGGCACGTCGTGATCCACTACGGCCGCTCGGTCGGCCAGGCCCGCGCGCTCGCCGCCGAGCTGCCTTCGGCGCAGATCCTCGCGTGCGATCTCGACGATTGGGACGAGGGGCCGGCGATGATCCGCCAGCTCGGCGATACGCTCGAAGACTGGCGCGTGCTGGTCAACTGTGCCGCGGTGTTCGACCTCGACACCGCCGACGCGCTCTGCCCCGAAACGTTCGAGACGGCGATGCAGGTCAACGCCGGCACCCCCGCGCGCCTCGCACAGGCCTTCTTCGCCCACGCCCGCTCACCCCACGGGCGCCGCCTGATCCAGGTCACCGACCAGAAACTGTTCAACCCCAATCCCGACTTCTTCTCCTACACCATGAGCAAGCACGCGCTCGCCGCCACCATCCCCATGCTGGCGATGGCGCGCGGCGCGCCGGACGACCGGGTCTATGGCCTGGCGCCGGGCGCCATTCTCGCCAGCCACGACCAGACCGAGGACGAAACCGAGGTCTCGCACCGCATGAACCTGCTCGGCCGCAAGACCGGAGCCGACGAAATTGCGCAAACGGCGTTGTTCCTCGCGCAAGGGTGGCTGGCCAGCGGAACGACGGTTTGCGTGGATTCCGGCCAACATTTGCTGTCCCAGCCGCGCGACGTGCTGTTCCTGGCCCGCGCCTGATCCCCATTCGCGCGGCATCAGCTTGAAACAAACGGTTACTAACGCCTCTTCCTCCCCTACCGTACCTCTCCCGATCGCCCCCCTTTTTTTGCAAACGACGACTGGATACGATGGCCATTCTAGACAAGTTCCTCGAACGTGGCGTGCGCCACGGCACTCTCGAAGTCACCCGTCCCGATGGCTCGACCACCCGCTTCGGCACGCCCGAAGAGGGTTATCCCAATGTCCGCGTGCGCTTCACCGACAAGGCCGGGGAACGCCGTATCCTGACCGATCCGCGCCTGGGCGCCGCCGAAGCCTTCATGGACGGCCAGATGGTCATCGAACACGGTGACATCATGGAGCTGATCCAGCTCCTGCGCGCCAACGCCCCGTGGGACCGCGGCGGCGAGGTCAAGGAAAAGACCGCCTTCAAGTCGGCCACCGACAAGGCCGTCACCCTGCTCGACGGGATCAACCGCGCGGCGAGCGCGAAGAAGAACATCGCGCACCACTACGACATCGGCAACGCGCTCTACAAACTGTTCCTCGACAGCAGCCACATGCAGTACTCGTGCGCCTACTGGCCCGAGCGTGACATGACGCTCGAACAGGCGCAGACCGCCAAGCTTGCGCATATCGCGGCCAAGCTCGCGCTCGAACCGGGCCAGCGCGTGCTCGACATCGGCTGCGGCTGGGGAGGCATGGCGATCTACCTGGCCCAGCACGCCGACGTGCGGGTCCACGGCATCACGCTCAGCGAAGAGCAGATCGAACTGGCCAAGCAGCGCGCCGCCGAAGCGGGCGTGAGCGACAGGGTCACCTTCGAGCTCGTCGACTACCGCGCCCTGCCCGATCGCGGCGAGAAGTTCGACCGCATCGTCTCGGTCGGCATGTTCGAACACGTGGGTCAGGCGCAGTTCAAGCAGTTCTTCAAGTCCACCGCAGAACTGCTCACCGACGACGGGGTGATGCTGCTCCACACCATCGGGCGCATGGGCGGCCCCGGCAGCACCGACGCCTTCACCCGCAAGTACATCTTCCCCGGCGGCTACATCCCCGCGCTCAGCGAGACGGTCGCGGCGAGCGAGAAGTTCCGCCTGATCGCCAGCGACGTGGAGAACCTGCGCCTGCACTACGCCTTTACACTGCGCGAATGGTACAAGCGCTGCCTCGAACACAAGGACGCGATCATCGCGATGATGGACGAGCGCTTCTACCGCATGTGGATCTTCTACCTCGCCGGGGCGACCGCCGCGTTCGAGAGCGGCTCGATGTGCAACTACCAGATCCAGTACACGCGCCTTCGCCGCACGCTCCCGCTCACCCGCGACTACATGGGCGCTGCCGAGAACGCGCTGCGCCGGCGCTGACACCGCCACCCGATCACAGCGGGGCCCGTTGCACGGCCCCATTGCGCACAGGGGCGCGGGCTGATAGGCGCGCGTCCCGAATAAGCGCATTTTCTCGCGGAGAACACGGCAACCATGTCCGACATCAAGAAGGTCGTTCTCGCCTACTCGGGCGGTCTCGACACCAGCGTCATCCTCAAGTGGCTCCAGGTCACCTACAACTGCGAAGTCGTGACCTTCACGGCCGACCTGGGCCAGGGCGAGGAGCTCGAACCCGCCCGCGCCAAGGCCAAGCTCATGGGTCTGCCCGACGCGAACATCTACATCGACGACGTGCGCGAGGAATTCGTACGCGATTACGTGTTCCCGATGTTCCGCGCCAACGCCCGCTACGAGGGTGACTACCTGCTGGGCACCTCGATCGCCCGCCCGCTGATTTCCAAGCGCCTGATCGAGATCGCCCGCGAAACCGGCGCCGACGCGATCGCGCACGGCGCCACCGGCAAGGGCAACGACCAGGTCCGCTTCGAGCTTTCGGCCTATGCGCTCGATCCCGCGATCAAGGTCATCGCACCGTGGCGCGAATGGGACCTCAACAGCCGCACCGCGCTGATCGCCTGGGCCGAACAGCACCAGATCCCGGTCCCCAAGGACAAGCGCGGCGAAAGCCCGTTCTCGACTGACGCGAACCTCCTGCACACCTCGTCCGAAGGCAAGGTCCTCGAGGACCCGTGGGAAGAGACGCCTGATTACGTGTACTCGCGCACCGTCAATCCCGAAGACGCGCCCGACACGCCCGAATACATCACCATCGACTTCGAAAAGGGTGATGGCGTCGCGCTCAACGGCGAGGTGATGTCGCCCGCCACGCTGCTCGCCGCGCTCAACGACCTGGGCCGCAAGCACGGCATCGGCCGTCTCGACCTCGTCGAGAACCGTTTCGTGGGCATGAAGTCGCGCGGCATGTACGAAACGCCGGGCGGCGAGATCTACGCCCGTGCGCACCGCGGCATCGAGCAGATCACGCTCGATCGCGGCGCGGCGCACCTCAAGGACGAGCTCATGCCCAAGTACGCCGAGCTCATCTACAACGGCTTCTGGTTCAGCCCCGAGCGCGAAATGCTCCAGGCCGCGATCGATCACAGCCAGGAAAAGGTCAGCGGCACCGTGCGCCTCAAGCTCTACAAGGGCCTGGCTTCGGTGGTCGGCCGCAAGTCGCCCAATTCGCTCTATTCGGAACGCCACGTGACGTTCGAGGACGATGCCGGCGCCTACGACCAGAAGGATGCGGCGGGCTTCATCAAGCTCAATGCCCTGCGCCTGCGCCTGCTGGCGCAGCGCGATCGTTAAGCGCGTCTGCGCCTGCTGGCGCAGCGCGATCGTTAAGCCGAACTCCTGAGTTCGGCGGGGCGGCAGGGACAACCTCCCGCCGTTCACCGCGCATCGAATCCCGGCGGCCCGTTGCCAAAGCGCGACGGGCCGCTTTTTCAGGAGTCCCCTCCGCACGCGAAGCCCTGTACAAGCCAGCCATCGTCAACGGCGCAGTGGGGTCGGTTTTGCCGTATTCGCCTTTCGGAATGTTCACCGCGCTTGCCAGCGCGCTCACGCTGCCGCTCGCAGGCCCCGTCCATGCCGATGCGGCCGCCACCGTCGAGACCGTGGCCCCGCTCGCAGCGAGCGCATCGGTCGTAGCTGCAGCCACGCCTTCCGAAACCCTTCTCGTTTCCCGCCCCGTCGTTCAGGCGCTTCCCGCACCACGCCCCGAAATGGGTGAGGACGAGCAGCAGTTCGAACCCTTCGACAGTGGCCTTGCCAGCTTCTACGGCAACCAGTTCGCGGGTCGCCGCACCGCCAGCGGCGCGATCTTCGACCCCGAAGGCCTGACCGCCGCGCACCGCACGCTGCCCTTCGGCACGCAGGTCCAGGTGACCAATCCCAGCAACGGCGAAAGCGTCATCGTTACGATCACCGATCGCGGGCCGTTCCACAGCAACCGCGTGATCGACCTGTCGAAGGCCGCCGCGCGCGAAATCGGCATCGTCGGCCGCGGCTCGGGTACCGTGAAACTCGCCGTTCTCTCGAACGAGCACTGATCGCCTCTTAAAATCGCCGTTTCCAACCGCTGCCTCGGCACTAGTGGATTGATTTTGCCATTTGCATCCCCTGGCGGCTGGGATGGGTCCGCAAATGCCAAAATCATAAAATTCACTAGAATTAAATATATGCTAGTGGTTCGAAACGATTCTGACATGAGAGCACGCCCTATCCGATAGGGTATCAANCGCAAATGCCAAAATCATAAAATTCACTAGAATTAAATATATGCTAGTGGTTCGAAACGATTCTGACATGAGAGCACGCCCTATCCGATAGGGTATCAAATGTCAGAATCGAACCACTAGGCGCCGGGTTGCGCCCCGATGGCTCTCGTCAGAACGGCAAAACGTTCGACCGGCGCGGCCATGGAGGGGGGTGGGGGACGTACCGCGCCGGTCTTCACTTCCTCTAACCGCGATGGGCGCCACTGCGTTCCCGGACCCCGTGCAATTTTTTGCCGCTGATGCCAGCGATTTCCCCAACGACCAATTTTGCCAGAAAATGCGCGCTTGCGTTCCCAAGGACATGCGCCCTCTCCAGGCCTTTGTCTGCTGGCGGCGCCTTCTCGGCGCGCGCCAGCAGAGCGTCGGGTTAGGGCGGGTCGACCCGACATGCGGGCCGATGGATAGCAGGCCGGGAGAACGCCCCCGCTCCCCTGGTCCCTCCGGAGCTATGGCTAATCCGCCTTACGCCCCTGCACTATGCTGTAATTTCTAGAGATTCGCCGCCCGGCCGACGTACTAGTAAAATCACTAGCCAATCACTAACTAAAATTAACCCAATTCCTTAACACAACACAGCAATGACAATAAAGCAATATTCTGAAAAATTGGGGAATTTTAATTAACTAAGGACCATTGCGTAATTTTCACAGGACATCCACGCAGGACGCAAGGACACTCAAGCCACTAGGACTAACAAGATAAGGCTTTACCGTGAAGAGATCAGATCGCCTTTACTGGCTGAGTAAACGACAGCGGCAATGCCTCGCCCTCGTGGAAAGGGGCATGAGTTCAAAAGAGATCGCCCGCCACCTACAGATCGCCCCTTCTACCGTCGACAACCATATCAAGCTCGCCCTCGCCCGGCTCAACTGCTACACTCGCCAACAAGCCGCTTCCCTTCTCCACGAGGAGCGCCGATCCGCCTCCCGCACACAGCCCCTGCCATCTCTTGCTCGCCGATGAGCGTTCATCCGGCGTTGACGGCACTGCACTTCCGTAACCCGTCGCGGAAGGTGGCGAGCCCGCAACCTGGGCGCTCAAATGCAGTGCAAAGCCGCTACCGAATCCGGAAAAGGACAAGCGACAGACACGAGGGACATCGCCCCCTTCCCCGAAAACATTGGGTGTCCAGCACTCGATGGAGCGCGCTGTGGGCCAACCCGCCAGCCATTGCCTAGCTGAAAACCTTCCAGCCACGCACCACCATTCATCCCAGCAGCGGTTTCAGATAGTGCCCCGTGAACGATCGTTCGTTCGTCACGACATCCTCGGGCGTGCCGGTGGCGACGATTTCGCCGCCCCGAATGCCACCTTCGGGGCCCAGGTCAATGATCCAGTCGGCGGTCTTGATGACGTCGAGGTTGTGTTCGATGACGACCACCGAATTGCCCTGTTCAACAAGCCGGTGGAGCACTTCGAGCAGCTTGCGCACGTCCTCGAAATGCAGGCCGGTGGTTGGCTCGTCGAGAATGTAGAGCGTCTGCCCGGTCGATCTTCGGGCCAGTTCCTTGGCGAGCTTGACGCGCTGCGCCTCACCGCCCGAGAGCGTCGTCGCCTGCTGGCCGACCTTGATGTAACCCAGCCCCACTTCGACCAGCATCTGCATCTTGTCGCGGATCGGGGGCACCGCCTTGAAGAATTCGACCGCATCCTCGATCGTCATGTCGAGCACGTCGGCGATCGAGTGGCCCTTGAACTTCACTTCAAGGGTTTCGCGGTTGTAACGCTTGCCACCGCATTCCTCGCAGGTGACGTAGACGTCAGGCAGGAAGTGCATCTCGATCTTGATGAGACCGTCGCCCTGGCAGGCCTCGCAGCGCCCGCCCTTGACGTTGAAGCTGAACCGGCCCGGCTTATAGCCGCGCGCTTCGGATTCGGGCAGCCCGGCAAACCAGTCGCGGATCTGGGTGAAGGCGCCGGTGTAGGTCGCCGGGTTCGAACGCGGGGTGCGCCCGATCGGCGACTGGTCGATCTCGATCACCTTGTCGCAGGCCTCGAGCCCGCGGATCGCATCGTGCGGCCCGGCGATCACCCGCGCGCCGTTGAGCGTGCGGCTCGCGCCCGCCTGCAGCGTATCGATGGTGAGCGAGGACTTGCCCGAGCCCGAAACGCCGGTGACGCAGCAAAAGGTGCCGAGCGGAAATTCGGCGGTCACCCCCTTGAGGTTGTTGGCGCGCGCGTTCTCCACCGTGATGGTGTGGCCATTGCCCTTGCGGCGCACCTTGGGCACCTCGATCCGGCGGGTGCCGTTGAGGTATTGCGCGGTCAGGCTGTCCTTGCTCCTGAGCACCTGCTTGAGCGTGCCTTCGGCCACCACCTCGCCGCCATGGACACCCGCACCCGGACCAAGGTCGACCACGTAATCGGCCGCGCGGATCGCGTCCTCGTCATGCTCGACGACGATGACCGTGTTGCCCAGGTCCCGCAGGCGCTTCAAGGTCTCCAGCAGCCGGTCGTTATCGCGCTGGTGCAGCCCAATCGAGGGTTCGTCGAGCACGTAGAGCACGCCCGAAAGCCCCGAGCCGATCTGGCTGGCAAGGCGAATACGCTGGCTCTCGCCCCCCGAAAGCGTGCCCGAGGTGCGGTCGAGATTGAGGTAGTCGAGCCCGACGTTGTTGAGGAAGCCCAGCCGCTCGTTGATTTCCTTGAGGATCGCCTTGGCGATCTGGCTCTGCTGATCGGTCAGCTTGCCGTCGAGCGCGCCGAACCAGGCGAAGGCATCGGCGACCGAGAGCCGCGCGGCGTCGGCAATGTCACTGTCCGCCAGCTTGACGCACAGCGCTTCGGGCTTGAGGCGCTTGCCTGCGCAGACCTCACAGGGCTGCGCGGTCTGGAACTTGGTCAGCTCCTCGCGCATGAAGGCGCTGTCGGTCTGGATCAGGCGGCGGTTGAGATTGCCGATCACGCCTTCGAACGGCTTAGTGACGGTGTATTCCTTCTTGCCGTCCTTGAACGTCAGCGGCACCGGCGATCCGGCGGTGCCATAAAGGATGACGATGCGCACGTCTCTGGGCAGGTCCTGCCAGGGGGTGGTGAGCGCAAAGCCGAAATGCGCGGCCAGCGAGGCCAGCACCTGCATGTAATAGGGCGAAGGCGGGTTCGACTTGGCCCAGGGCACGAGCGCGCCCTGCTTGAGCGACAGCCCTTCGTTGGGAACGACGAGTTGGGGATCGAACTCCATCTTTTCCCCCAGACCATCGCAGGCCGGGCACGCGCCCTGCGGCGCGTTGAACGAGAACAGGCGCGGCTCGATCTCCTCGATCGTGAAGCCCGAGACCGGACAGGCGAACTTCTCGCTGAACACGATGCGGTTGGCGGGAAGCCCGGCGCCCTTGAGGTTCTTGCCGGTGGCGTCCGCCCCTTCGCCCTCGCGGCCGGGCACCACGCCATCGGCCAGATCGGCGTAGGCGAGCCCTTCGGCGAGCTTGAGCGCCTGCTCGAAACTGTCCGCAAGGCGGGTCTGGATACCCTCCTTCACCGCAATGCGATCGACCACCACTTCGATGTCGTGCTTATACTTCTTGTCGAGCGCGGGGGCATCCTCGATCGCGTAAAGCTCACCGTCGATCCGCACGCGGGTGTAGCCCGCCTTCTGCCACTCGGCCAGTTCCTTGCGGTATTCCCCCTTGCGCCCGCGCACGACCGGGGCGAGCAGATAGAGCCGGGTCCCTTCGGGCAGCTCCATCACCCGGTCGACCATGTTCGAGACGGTCTGCGCCTCGATCGGAAGCCCCGTCGCGGGCGAGTAGGGCACGCCCACGCGCGCCCACAGCAGGCGCATGTAGTCCCAGATCTCGGTTACCGTCGCCACCGTCGAGCGCGGGTTGCGGCTGGTGGTCTTCTGCTCGATCGAAATCGCCGGGCTGAGCCCGTCGATATGCTCGACATCGGGCTTCTGCATCATCTCGAGGAACTGGCGCGCGTAGGCCGAAAGGCTCTCGACATAGCGGCGCTGGCCTTCGGCGTAGATCGTATCGAACGCGAGGGACGACTTGCCCGAGCCGGAAAGGCCCGTGATGACGATCAGCTTGTCGCGCGGCAGGCTGATGTCGAAGCCCTTGAGGTTGTGCTCGCGCGCGCCGCGGACGGTGATGTGGGTGAGACTCATGGGGGGCTTTGTTCCAGATTTGTTCGCGCCAATCAAGCGCCGATCAAGCGCCAACCAAGCAGGGCCGACTTGGATTTTCGCTGAAAATAGGCACGCCCCGCGCCAAGACAATCCCCGAACCGGGAAGCGGTTGCCCCGCACGGCCGCAATCGGCCCGGTCAAAGCTCAGTCGACGATGCGCAAGGCGCTCCCGGTAACCGGCGAAGGCGGCGCGATCGACAGCGCGCGCTCGCCCGGATCGCCCAGCCACTGCGCGCGGCACTTCCAGACGCTGCTGATGATGTCGCGCGCCAGTGCGACCTCGGGTGGCCCCTCGACGACCAGCGCGCCCCTGTCGAGCACGACCACGTAGTCGGCGTGGTTCATCGCGGTGGCAAGGTCATGGAGCACGAGCACCACCCCCCGCCCCTTCTGCGCCTGCTGGCGAAACCGTCGCATGAGCGCCGCGGCATGGCCCAAATCGAGGCTGGCGAGCGGCTCGTCGGCGAGCAGCCAGCCGGGCTGGGTCGCCAGCACACGGGCCATCAGCGCGCGCGCGCGTTCGCCGCCCGACAGGCTCGAGACCGGACGGTGGCGCAGCGCCTCGAGATCCATGTCGCGGATCGCGTCCTCGATCGCGACGGCGTTTTCTCCGGCCGGAGCCTCGGCCCAGGGCAGGCGCCCCAGCGAGACCAGCACTTCGACCGAAATGTCCCAGGCGATCTCGGGCGATTGCGGCAGATAGCCGATCCACTGCGCCCGCTCGCGCGCGGAGGTAAAGGTCATCACCCGCCCGCCCAGTACGATCCGCCCGGCATCGGGCGCCTGGAGATCGGCAAGGCAGCTCAGCAGGGTCGACTTGCCCGCACCGTTGGGCCCGCAGATTGCGGTGACCAGACCGCGCCGGCACAGGATCGAAACGTCACCAAGACGACCCGCCACGCTCAGGCTCTCGACACCCAGGCTCATGACCGCAAGGCCTTCATCGCACGCTCCTAGATCATCCGCCGCCGCATACGCAGCAGCAGCACGAGGAAGAACGGCGTGCCCAGCAGACTGAGCGCGATACCCAGCCGCAGCTCGCCGCTCGCCAGCGGCAGGACCCGGCACAGGCAATCGGCGACCAGCAGGAGCAAGGCCCCCGCCAGCCCGCTCGGCAGCAGGAGCGCGCTCGGCCGCCGGTCGGTCAGCGGGCGCACGAGATGGGGCACCATAAGCCCGACGAAGCCGATGATCCCGGCCACCGCCACGCCCGAGCCGATCACCAGCCCGACACCGGCAATGACCTGGATCTGCAACACCAGCGGATCGACCCCGAGCGAGCGCGCCGCCATTTCGCCCAGCGTCAGCGCATCGAGGCTGCGCCGCGCCGTCCACAGCACCCAGATCCCGCCCAGCGTGCACGGCACCGCAATGCCCACCTCGCGCCAGGAACGGTCGGCCAGGGCGCCCATCATCCAGGTGACGATTTCGGACATGGCAAAGGGCGAGGGGGAAAGGCTGATCGCCAGGCTCATCAGCGCGCCCGCCAGGCTCGAAACCATCAGGCCCGCCAGCGTGAACAGCGCCACCCCGCCCCCGCGCCCGGCGATCAGCGCGAGCAGCAGCATCGCCCCCGATGCGCCGACCAGCGCAAAGCCCGGCAGCACCCAGGGGGTGGCCGCATAGCCGGTCCAGAAGCTGAGCACCGCGCCCAGCGCCGCGCCCGGCGCAATCCCGAACAGCCCCGGATCGGCCAGCGGGTTGCGCAGATAGGCCTGCATCGCCGCGCCGGTCACGCCCAGCCCCGCGCCCAGCGTCACCGCCAGCACCGCGCGCGGCAAGCGCAGCTGGAGCAGGATCAGCGAGGCGTTCTGTGTCTCGGCCGAGAACGGGTTGATCCACACGCGCCCGGCCAGCAGCGACAACGGCACCGCAAGCACGAGCCCGGCGAGAAGAAGAAGGTTGAGGCGAAGGTTCATCGAGGCGTCTTGGCGGTCGGGGAGCCTTGCCTTACCGGCACGGACGCCTGCGCGTCCAGCCCTGGCGCACCCGCGCGGCGATCGACCGACGCCCCCGTGCGCGCGGAGAGGTGCGCCCGCCAGGCGCCGCGCGCCTTGGCCAGCCGATCGAGCAGACGCGGCACGGTGGGCCCGGCGCACCATAGCAAGGAGCGCGAAAGCGGCACGCGCAAGGTGTCCTTCAGCCGCGCGAAGACCGGGTGGTTGAGCATCCGGTCTTCCTCGGCCAGCGGATTGCCCGCGGTGAAGATGACCCCCGGCGGATCGGCCAGAACCTGTTCGAGCGGCAGGTAATCGGCCTGGGCCAGCCCGCGCGCGCTGGCGCTGTTGGTAAAGCCGGAGTGGCGCATGAGATCGACCACGAGCGTCTGGTTGCCCGCCACCAGGCCTCCCGATTCCCACATCAGCGCGGGCACCGGGGTCCAGCCCGGCGGCGGCGCGCTGGCCGCCAGCGCGGCGTCGATCCGGCCAACCAGCGCCTCCCCGCGCCCAGTCTCGCCGCTCAGCGCGGCCAGATCGCGCACCTGCTTGCGCGCGTCGGGGACCGTCGCGACGATCGGCTCGAGCACGACCTTGATGCCCAGGTCGCGCAGCGCGGTGACGGTATTGGGCGCCATGAAGCTCCCCGCCACCACCACGTCGGGCGCCAGGCTCGCCACTTCCTCGACCGCCCCCGAGACCGAACGGTAGCGCGCGGCCTCCTCGGGCGGCATCGAGCTGCTCTGCGGATCGTGGCTGTAGCCCGAAATGGCCAGCAACTGGCCGGGCGCGGTAACTTCAGCAAGGATCGCATCGGTGCACGGATTGAGCGAAACGATGGTCGGGTGGTCGGCGCGCGCCACGCCCGCACCCCGCGCCCTGCCCGCCTGCGACCCACCTGCCTGCGGTCCGCCC
>NZ_JALHLF010000116.1 GCF_022832435.1 Novosphingobium organovorum
GGCAAGGTGCGCCTGATCGTCAACGGCATCGCGACGCAGCGCTACCGCGCCGCGCCGCCCGCCGACGCCATCCCCGGCCTGGTCAAGGCGCCGGGCGAGCTTTGGCTGGGCACGCTGGCAGGCTTGCGCGCGGTGAAGAACCTGCCGCGGCTGGTGCGGGTCTTTGCAACGCTGCCCGAAGGCTGGCGGCTGGTCGTGGTGGGCGAGGGGCCGGAGCGCGCCGCGATCCTGCTCGAGGCCGAACGCTGCGGCGTGCGTTCACGCGTGCACCTGGCCGGCTATGCGGCCGATCCGGCGCGGGTGGTCGGGCTGTTCGATCTCTTCGCGCTGTCCTCGGACAGCGAGCAGTTCCCGATCTCGGTGGTCGAGGCGATGGCCGCGGGCAAGGCGATCGCGGCGCCCGCGGTGGGCGACGTGGCGACGATGGTGGCCGAGCCCAACCGTCGCTTCATCGCGGCGGCGGGGGACGAATCGGCGCTGGGGCAGGTCTTGCGTGAACTGGCGGTGGATGCGCCCTTGCGCGCGGGGCTGGGGCAGGCCAACCGGGCCTATGCCGAGGCGCATTACGATGAGACAACGATGATTTCGGCCTATCGGCAGACCTATGCAGCCGCTATGGGCCTTCAAGCCTTTCCCTAGGCGTCTGGTCCTGCGCTTTCCCGTTCAGTTCCGCTTCACCGGGGACTGTGCAGCGATCATCGCCGTTGAAATGCCGCGTTCATACGCTAAACAGCCCGAAACCAACTTCCCTTACCGCAGAAAGCGCCCTGATCTTGGCCCTGCCACCTGACTCCAAGCCCGCACCCAGTTCCAAGGCCGCCGCTCTCAAGGCCGCGCAGGAGGACGTCTTCGTTCGCGAAGTCGACGATGCCCTGCGTCAGGATCGTCTGGAAGACTTCGTGAAGGGCAAGGGCGTGCTCGCGCTCGGCGCCGGGATCGTCGTGGTGCTCGCCGCGCTGGGCGGCTGGCTCTACTGGAACCACCATCAGGCCAACCTGCGCGCCGAACGCGCCGAACAGTTCGTCCAGGCGCTCGATAGCGTCAATTCGGGCAACCTCGATGCGGCCAAGGCCAAGCTCACGCCGCTGGCCGAGGGCGAGGCTTCGGCCAGCGCGCTCAACGCGCAGCTGATGCTGGCGGCCATCGCCCAGGAAAAGGACGATGCCGCCGGCGCGGCCAAGATCTACGACAAGGTTGCGGCCGATACCACCGCGCCGCAGCCGATGCGCGATCTCGCCACGGTGCGCGGGGTGGCCGCGCGCTTCGACACGATGAAGCCGCAGGACGTCGTCGACCGTCTCAAGCCGCTGACCCAGCCGGGCAACGCCTGGTTCGGCGTTGCAGCCGAAATGGCGGGCATGGCCTATATCAAGATGAACAAGCCCGATCAGGCGGGGCCGCTCTTTGCGGCCGTCGCCAAGGACGAGAAGGCGCCCGAAGGCCTGCGCAGCCGCGCGCGCCAGCTCGCTGCGGTGCTCGGGGTCGACGCGGTGGCGGATGTCGTCGACGCCCAGGGTGAACCGATCGGGGGCGACTCCAAGAACGATGACGCGAAAAGCGGAAAGGCCGCCGAATGAACGATACTGGTGTGGAATTTGGCATGACCGCTGCCGTCTCGAAGCCCCGCGGCGTGCACGCGGCGCGTCGCTGGCGCCGGGTGGCGGCGCCGCTGGTGGCGCTCGCGCTGGTCGGCTCGCTGGGCGGTTGCAAGATGTTCGGCGGCGGCAACGGCGGCCCCAAGACCCCGACGGTGGGCGAACGTGTGCCGATTCTCTNGCTCGCTGGGCGGTTGCAAGATGTTCGGCGGCGGCAACGGCGGCCCCAAGACCCCGACGGTGGGCGAACGTGTGCCGATTCTCTCGCGCATCGAAAGCGGTGCCGAAGTCGATCCGACGATGGCCACCGTCTCGGTCATCCTGCCTCCGCAGGAAGTCAACGCGACCTGGGCACAGGGCGGCGCGACGCCGAACAAGTCCTATGGCCAGCTCGCGCTGGCCGACAACCCCAAGCGGGTGTGGACGGCGCAGATCGAAGGGTCCTCGCAGCGTGAACGCCTCGCCGCCTCGCCGGTGGTGGGCGACGGTCGCCTCTACGTGATGGACACGCAGGGCGTCGTGCACGCCTTCAACGTCGAGAACGGCGCCCCGCTGTGGACCAAGAGCTTCGCGGTCCCCGGCGACAACGAGCGTTCGGTGTTCGGCGGCGGGGTCAGCTTCGATTCGGGCAAGCTCTACGTCACCACCGGGCTTGGCGAAGTCGCGGCGATGGACGCCGATACCGGCAAGCAGCTGTGGACGATGAAGCCGGCCGGGCCACTGCGCGGCGCGCCGACGATCGCGTTTGGCGCGGTCTACGTGATGACCCAGGACAACCAGATCTTCGCGCTCAACACCGAAGACGGCAAGATCCTGTGGAACGAATCGGGCTCGACCACCCAGTCGGGCGTGTTCGGGGTCGCTTCGCCCGCCGCCGGGCGCGGCACCGTGATCGCGGGCTATTCCTCGGGCGAACTGGTCGCCTACCGCTACGAGAACGGCCGCCAGTTGTGGTCCGACGCGCTGTCGCGAACCTCGATCTCGACCGAGGTCGGCAGCCTGACCGACGTCGACGCCGATCCGATCATCGACAACGGCCGCGTCTTCGCGCTCGGCCAGGGCGGGCGCATGGCCGCCTACGATCTGCTCACCGGCCAGCGCGAGTGGGAGCTCAATCTGGCGGGTATCTCGACCCCGGCGGTTGCGGGGGACTGGGTCTTCACGCTCGACGACCACGCCGAGATCCTGGCCATCTCGCGCGAGGGCGGCAAAGTGCGCTGGCTGACCCAGCTGACCCGTTACGGCAATCCCAAGAAGCGCAAGAACCCGGTGTTCTGGGTCGGCCCGGTGCTCGCGGGCAACGCCTTGTGGACGGCCAACACCGATGGCGAAGTGGTCAAGATCGACCCGGCCAATGGCAAGCCGCATGTGTTCACCAACGTCGAATCGTCGATTTCGCTGGCGCCGGTCGTTGCCAATTCGACGCTCTTCGTGCTCGACAACTCGGGCCGCATTTCGGCCTTCCGCTGATCGTGGCGCGGCCGCTTGCCTCGCATCGAGAGCAAGCGGCCCGTCCGGCAGGCGCGCTTTTTGGCCAGCCGGGCCAGCGTTTCGCTGCCCTTAACCCTTTTTCGCTAGAGCCCCTGGCATGACGAAAGGGGAAGCGATGGGGGAACACGTCACGCCGGCTACGCGGCCGCCCAGCGACGTTTCGGGAGCGGTCGGCCTGGTCGGGCTGATCGCGCTCCTGGCTTGGCTTTGGCTGTGCCGCAGCTGGGCCGGGGTTTCGCTGGCGCTGGGACTGCCCGGCCCGCACGCGCCGATGAGCGGTCCTTACGCCGCGCTCGCCGCGCTGGTGGTCACCGGTTCGGCGATGAGCCTGTGGTCGCTGCTGGTCGACAAGGTCCACCGCAATCCCTCCACCGGGATCGACTGGGCGCTGGCCCGTCCGCTTTGCGAAACGCTCGACATCTCGATCACCAAGCTTGCCGGGCTGTGGGCGACCTGGGCGGGCATCGGCCTGTTCTACTGCATCGCTCGCTGGTACTGGGACGGCCAGTATCTCTTCGCGATGGAGGTGATCGGCGCGGCCGCGATTCCGGTCTTCCTGCTGTCCATCCCCTATGTGCTGTGGCTCGATCGCAAGCTCGTCGAACCGCGCGACTACACCTGGCATTTTGGCGCGCTGCTGATCGGGCGCGAGGCGTGGGAGGCCGAACAGGTGCGCAAGCACTGGCGCGCCTGGGCGATCAAGGGGTTCTTTGGCGCCTTCATGATCTCGATCCTGCCTGGCGGCTTTGCCGTGGTCGTCGGCGCGGACCTTGCGGGGGTGGTACACGATCCGGTCGCGGCGGGATCGCTGCTGATCCAGCTGCTGTTCCTGATCGACGTGCAGATCGGCACGGTGGGCTACCTGTTCACGTTTCGCCCGCTCGATTCGCACATCCGTTCGGGCAATCCCTATCTCGCCGCCTGGGTCGCGGCGCTGATCTGCTATCCGCCGATCGTGTGGGGGACCATCGGCCGGCCCGACGTGCTGGGCTACGAGGCGCACACGGGCGGCTGGGCCTACTGGCTGCAAGGGCACGACGCGCTGCTGTGGCTGTGGTCGGCGCTGATGGCCGGGCTGACGGGCTTCTACGCCTGGGCGACGTTCGCCTTTGGCCTGCGCTTTTCCAATCTCACCTATCGCGGCGTGCTGACCAACGGGCCCTACCGTTTCACGCGCCACCCGGCCTATCTGTCGAAGAACCTGTTCTGGTGGCTTTCGACGCTGCCTTTCCTCGTCACCAACGGTTCGTTCACCGACATGGTGCGCAACACGGTGCTGCTGGGCGTGGTCAGCGCGATCTACTTCTGGCGCGCCAAGACCGAGGAACGGCATCTGCTCGCAGAGGATGCGAAGTACCGCGAATACCACGCCTGGATGGCGCACAACGCACCGATCACGCGCGCCTTCAGCGCGCTGTGGACGCGCTTCGCGCCGCGTTCGCCGCAAGTGCCCGCGCCCGCCGAATAGGGGGCGGCGCGCGGGATCAGAAGGGTTCGCTCGAGACGGTTTCGTGAAGCGTCAGGTCGCGTTTGGTAAAACCCAGCTCCGGGCGCACGTCCATCCAGACTTTCATGTGTGGCTGCGTGAAGTGCACGGCGAGGTCCTCACGGCTTTCCCAGATCTCGGTCAGGCGATAGAGGCCGGGTTCGAGCACGTCCTGCGCGTAGCTGTAGGCCAGGCACCCCTTTTCGGCGCGCGTGGCGTGGATCACCGCCTCCAGCGCGGCGCGGATCGCCTCGGCCCGTTCGGGCGCCGGGTCCATGCGGAACTGGCCGGTGATGACGATCATCAGAAGCTCTTGACCTTGTAGATGCGGGTGATGTCGCCCTGCCATTCGCCATGGTAGAGCTCGAGCAGGCGCTGGGCGGGGACCTTGCCACTGGCCACGATCTCGGCCAGCGGCTCGAGGTAGCCGGTCTCGTTGTCGCCGCTGGCGTTGAGCCTGGCGCGCGCGGCCAGGCCCGAACGGGCGATGTCGATCACCTCGCCCGCGATGGCGCGCAGGGTTCCGCCACCGGGAAGCGGCGCATCGAGGCCGAGCCGGGGAACCGAAGCGCGCAGTTCCTCGCGGCCCGCCATGTCCCAGCCCTTGACCAGATCCCACGCCGCATCGAGCGCGCCCTGATCGTAGAGCAGGCCGACCCACAGCGCGGGCAGCGCGCAGATCCGGCTCCACGGCCCGCCGTCGGCGCCGCGCATTTCGAGGAAGGACTTGAGCCGCACTTCGGGAAAGGCGGTCGAAAGGTGGTCGTTCCAGTCCGACAGGCGCGGCTTTTCGCCGGGCAGGACCGACAGTTCACCCTTGAGGAAGTCGCGGAACGAGAGCCCCGCCGCATCGATGTAGCGCCCCTCGCGGAACACGAAATACATTGGCACGTCGAGCATGTAGTCGACATAGCGCTGGTAGCCGAAGCCCTCCTCGAAAACGAAGGGCAACATCCCGGTGCGCGCCGGATCGGTGTCCGACCAGATGTGGCTGCGGTAGGACAGCATCCCGTTGGGCTTGCCCTCGGTGAAGGGCGAATTGGCGAACAGCGCGGTCGCCAGCGGCTGGAGCGCCAGCGAGGTGCGGAACTTGCGCACCATGTCGGCCTCGCTCGAATAGTCGAGATTGACCTGGATGGTGCAGGTGCGCAGCATCATGTCGAGCCCCATCGAGCCCACCCGCGGCATGTGCCGGGTCATGATGTCGTAGCGCCCCTTGGGCATCAGCGGCAGGTCGGCGCGGGCCTTGTCGGGCCACATGCCAAGGCCGAGGTAGCCCTTGCCGATGCGATCGCCGATGGTCTTGACCTGGGCGAGGTGGCGCCCGGTTTCCGCGCAGGTCTGGTGCAGGTTTTCGAGCGGCGCGCCCGATAGTTCGAGCTGGCCCGCCGGTTCGAGGCTGACCGTGCCGTCCGCGCCCTTCATCGCGATGACGTTGCCACCCTCGACGATCGGCTCCCAGCCGAACTCGGTCAGCGCCATCAGCAGGTCGCGGATGCCGCCGGGTTCGGCGTACGCGGGCGCGTGGTGGTCGTTCGTGTCGTAGACGAACTTTTCGTGTTCGGTCCCGATCCGCCACGCTTCGCGCGGCTTTTCGCCCGCAGCCATCGGCGCGGCCAGTTGGTCCAGGGTCTCGATCACCGGATCGTCCCGATCCGAAGCCTCACGGGTACTCATGGGCGTGGAGGTAGAGACGCGAAGGGATTTGCGCCAGAGGAATTTTGTTCGCTGCCGTACAATATTCGCAGTGGGTCAAGATCGCCGGACCGGACAGGGCCCGGACGCGCGCCCGAAGGCGACCACCCGATCAGGAGGAGGCCCAGTCTCCGCAGCTCGCCATCCACACCGCCAGCCCCGCGATCGTGGCGGTTTCGCCGCGCAGGATGCGCGGGCCCAGCGTGATCGCGCGGGCCTGCGGATGGGCGCGGATGGCCACGCGCTCGGCCTCGTCGAAACCGCCTTCGGGGCCGACCACCAGCGCCGCCGGACCGGGGTTGGCGGCAAAGGCGCGCGCCGCGCTCTCGCCGCCCTGTTCGTCGGCGAAGAACAGCGTGCGCCCTTCGGGCCAGTCGCGAAGCAGCGCTTCGAGCCGGACGGGCTCGGCCAGCTCGGGCAGCGCGGTGCGCGCGCACTGTTCGGCCGCCTCGGTGACGATGGTCATCGCGCGTTCGGGGTTGAGCTTGTCGGCCACGCAGCGCCGGGTGACGAGCGGGTGGATCGCGGCGACGCCCAGTTCGGTCGCCTTTTCGAGCACGAGGTCGAAGTTGGGCTTCTTGAGCAGCGCGGCGCACAGCCACAGGTCGGGCACCGCTTCTTTTTCGCGCAGCCGTTCGCGCACGGCGAGGGTCACCGTGCGCTTGCCCGCCTCGATCACCGCGCAGGCCCATTCGCCGGTCGCGTTGTCGCAGGCGATCACCGCATCGCCAGGCCCCACGCGCATGACGCGGGCGAGGTAGTGCGCTGGGTTTCCCTCGAGCGTGAGCGTCGCCTCGGACGCGAGCGGTCCGGGAACGAACAGGCGGGGGGCCGAACGCGGCGGCCAGGCGGGGGTGGCGGGCATGGGAAAGCGGTCTTCTTGCGGCGGGTCGGGTGCGGGTTGTGGCCTGTGGGGCTTATTTGAGCAAGGTGGTCAGCACCGTCTGCCACTGCTTCACGCCCGGATCGAGCGTGGCGAGGGGCAGGCGTTCGTTGAGCCCGTGGGCAAATTCGTCCTGCGCGCGCATGTAGGTGGCCGAAATCCCGAAGGCGGGGATGCCTCTGCTGCGAAAATGCATCGAATCGGTCGCGCCCGCGCTCATCCCCGGCACGATGGTCAGGCCCGGACTGCGCTGGTGGACGGCGATCTCGACCGCGTGGAGAACGTCCTTGCGCAAGGGCGATTCGATCGATTCGAGCGTGCCGTTCTCGGTGAAGGCGATGTGGATGGCGGGATTGTCGACCACCTTGGTCAGCCTATCGAGCACCGCCGCGCGCGAGGTGCCGGGAAAGATGCGGCAATTGACGTTGGCGCTGACCGACTGGGGCAGCGCGTTGGGCGCGTGCCCGCCCGCGATCATCGTCGGAACGCAGGTGGTCCGGATCACGCCGACATATTCGGGCCGCGCCGAAAGCGTTGCGGCGGCCTCGGCATCGGTCGGGTTGGCAGCGAGCGCGCGCATGGCGCCCGCGACTTCGGCCGGGGCGGACGCCGCGCTGCCCTCGAGATAGGCTTTGGTCAGCGGGCTGACCTGGACGGGGAAGTGGTAGGCCCAGATCTTTTCCATCGCCGCGCTCATCGCCGCGATCGCGTTGGTCTTGCCCGGCCGGCTTGAATGGCCGCCCGGATCGCTGATGGTCAGGGTGTAGTCGCCATAGGTCTTTTCGCCCGCCTGGACTTCGTAAACGAACGGCTTGCCGCTGGCGTCGAGCGTACCGGCCCCGGCATCGGCGTTGAGCACGAGGTCGGCCTTGCCGAGCGCCTTGGCCATCGCGGCGGTGGTCGCCATCTGGGTTTCCTCGTCGCCCGAGAAGGCCAGGATCAGGTCGTGCGCGGGCACCCAGCCCGCGCGGTGCAGGCCCATGACCGCGGCCATGACCATCGCGAGATCGCCCTTGTTGTCGAGCGCGCCGCGTCCGAACAGATAGCCATCCTCGATCACCGGGGTGAACGGATCGCGCTCCCAGTCGGCGGGCTTGGCCTCGACCACGTCCATGTGCGCGATGACCAGCGTGGGCAGCGCCTTGCGGTCGCGGCCGGGGTAGCGCGCGATCAGGTAGCCGGTCTCGCCGACCGGGGTGAACTGGACGTCGGACGGCGCGAAGCCTGCGGCGATCAGGCGCCTGGCCAGCTTGTCGGCGAGCACCGGGACCTGCCCGCGCCCCTCGACCGTGGGAACCGCGACCGCTTCGGTGAGCACCGCGAGCGCTTCCTGACCGCCGGGCGTCGCGGGCGTTTCATCGGCGGCGAGCGCGGGGCTGAGCGGACCCAGTGCCAGCGGGGCGGCAAGCAAGACGGTCAGGCTCGGCATTTTGAACGGCATCGGACTGGTTCCCCCCGGAAAGTTTGCGGCAACGCCTGGAGCGAGGCCGCCTGGCAACGCCGTGTACTCTTGCCCGAAGCCCGGCGCGGCGCAACGGCAAGCGCGCGGTTGTTCCCCGCCGATCGTCGGGCGGCGCGCGGTGTGGGTCCGTGTTCGCGTTGTGTGTCGTGTGCACGTTGTGTGTCGTGTGCACGTTGGCGATGACAGGAGGTTCACGATCGGGTATTTCACGCAGCGTGACTGATCCGACTTTCGTTCCTGACAGCCAGCAACGCGGGCTTGTCGCGGCTTTGCCGCCGCACTTGCGCGACTTTGCGATGCTGGCCCGCTTTGACCGCCCGATCGGCTGGTGGCTGCTGTTCTGGCCCTGCGCGTGGAGCGTGCTCTTGGCGGGCGGCGAGGAGCGCTGGGGGCTGATCCTCTGGTTGTTGCTCGGCTCGATCGCGATGCGCGGGGCGGGCTGCGTACTCAACGACATCGTCGATGCCGATCTCGACCGCAAGGTTGCGCGCACCGCGCAGCGCCCGGTGGCGAGCGGGCGGGTGAGCAAGCAGGCGGCGTGGGTCTGGCTGGCGGCGCTGTGCCTGATCGGGCTCGTCGTGCTGGTCCAGCTGCGCATCGAGGCGCAGCTCGTCGCGCTTGGCAGTCTGGCGCTGGTCGCGGCCTATCCTTTCATGAAGCGCATCACGTGGTGGCCGCAGGCCTGGCTCGGCATGGTGTTCACCTGGGGCGCGCTGGTCGGCTGGATCGAGATCCGCTCGGACCATCTCGAGGCGCTTGCCGGGCTCTATTTCGGTTCGATCGTGTGGTGCGTGGGCTACGACACGATCTACGCCATCCAGGACCGCGAGGACGACGCGCTGGTCGGCATCCGCTCCTCCGCGCGGCGGCTGGGGCGGCATGTGCGCGCGGGTGTGGCGGCGTTCTACGCGCTGGCGCTGGCGTTCTGGGCGCTCGCCTTCTGGGCTATGCGGCCTGACTGGGTCGGGCTCATCGCGCTGATCCCGGTGGCGTTGCACATGGGGTTCCAGGTCGTCACGCTCGCGCCCGAGGATGGCGAGAACGCGCTGGCGCGCTTCCGTTCGAACCGCGACCTCGGCCTCGTCATGGCGCTGGCCTGCTGGGTGGTGGGCAACGCCGGGATTCTCTAGGGCCTGCTCGGTGAAGGAGGCCGCGCGATCGGCAATCTCTCCTGCACGAAGCGCGGCGCCTGAACTACTCCGCCGCGAGCAGTTCCTCCGCGCCGCCAAGGTCCACGCTGACAAGGCGTGAGACGCCCTTTTCGACCATCGTCACGCCGAACAGGCGGTGCATCCGGCTCATCGTCACCGCGTTGTGGGTGACGATGAGGTAGCGCGTCTGGGTTTCCTGTGTCATCGCGACGAGCAGGTCGCAGAAGCGTTCGACGTTGGCATCGTCGAGCGGCGCGTCGACCTCGTCGAGCACGCAGATCGGCGCCGGGTTGGTGAGGAACAGCGCAAAGACCAGCGCGACCGCGGTCAGCGCCTGTTCGCCGCCCGACAGCAGGGTCAGCGATTGCAGCCGCTTGCCCGGCGGCTGGGCGTAGATTTCGAGCCCGGCTTCGAGCGGATCGTCCGAATCGATGAAGGCGAGATGCGCCTGCCCGCCCATGAACAGCTTGGTGAACAGCCGCTGGAAATGCGTGTCGACTGCCTCGAACGCGGCGCGCAGCCGCTCGCGCCCCTCGCGGTTGAGATTGCCGATCGAGCCGCGCAGCCGCGCCACCGCCTCGGCCAGCTCGGCCTTTTCCGAACTCGATACGCCCAGCCGCGCCTCGGCCTCGGCCAGTTCGTCGGCGGCGACGAGGTTGACCGGGCCGAGCCTTTCGCGCTCGGTGCCCAGCCGCTCCATCGCGCTCTGTTCGGCCTCGGCGCTGGAAACCTCGCTCGAGGCAAAGGCGAAGCGTTCGGGCAGCACCGGGGGCGGGCACTGGAAACGCTCGCCCGAGAGTCGCGCCATTTCGATCCGGCGCGCATCCTCGTTTTCGGCGCGCGCGCTGGCCCCGGCGCGGGTCTCGCGCGCGCTGGC
>NZ_JALHLF010000117.1 GCF_022832435.1 Novosphingobium organovorum
TGCACGCCTCGGCCACGCTCGTGCGCGCGGGCTCGCGGGTTGCGGTCGAGGGGGTGGCGGCGGATCAGGTGCTGGTCTGCGCGGGGGTGCGTGCGCGCGCGCTGCTCGAACCGCTCGGCCATCGCGTGCCGCTGATCGCCGAGCGCGGCTACCACGTCCGCGCCGAAGCGCGCTTGTGGCCGCAGGACCTGCCGCCGGTCGCGTTTGAAGAGCGTTCGATGATCGTCACGCGCTATCGTTCCTGCGTGCAGGCGGCGAGCTTTGTCGAACTGGCGCGGCCCGATGCCCCGGCCGATCCGCGCAAGTGGGCGCGGCTCGAACGCACCTGCGCCGAACTCGGGCTGCCGATCACCGGGCCGTTTCGACGCTGGATGGGCTGCCGTCCGACGCTGCCCGACTATCGCCCCGCGATCGGGCGTTCGTACCATGCGGACAACTTGTTCTACGCCTTCGGGCACCAGCACCTGGGGCTGACGCTGGCGCCGATCACCGCGCAGCTCGTCGCCGCGCTCGTCGACGGGCAACCAGCGGCCCTGGCGCTCGATCCCTTCGATCTGGCGCGGTTCGAGCGGGGCTAGAGCGGTTTTCGATCGGACTGCATCGGACAGTCCGATCTAAATTCCTGTTTTAAAGCTTTTTCGGGACCGCCGGGCGGCTCCGCCTGACGGCACAAGGCTCCAGCGGCCGCGCCCGGTGCTTTGCGGGCCGGAGCGCGCTGGTGTGGCGCGGGGGCGCTTACGGCGTGTCTGGCGACGACGGCAGCTGGGTCGTGATCGTGTCGGCCGCTCCGGCCGCGTCGCTGGCAAGCNGCCGCGCCCGGTGCTTTGCGGGCCGGAGCGCGCTGGTGTGGCGCGGGGGCGCTTACGGCGTGTCTGGCGACGACGGCAGCTGGGTCGTGATCGTGTCGGCCGCTCCGGCCGCGTCGCTGGCAAGCGCGCGCAGGGCCTTCGCGGTGTCCTGCAGCAGGCCGTCGCTGATGGGGCGTTCGCCGTTGATGAAGCGGCGGATGGCGCGCTCGTCTATCCGCAGGCGCCGCGCGAAGGACGTGGTCCCCCCGATGAGCTGGACGCAGTAGGCGAAATGGTCCTGTCGATCTTGATCGTTCATCGCGCGATCATAGCCGGTCTGGCCGGCGAGGCAATGCGGGCGACGGCGCGCAAAGGGCGCACGCCGCCCGTAAACTGCGTTCAGAACACCGCGTGGGGCGCGTCCTCGTGCATCATCGCCTGGCGCACCAGCGGCACGGGTGGGCCGCCGTAGCTCAGGAATTCGTCGTGGAAGGCCTTCCACGCCTTGCGCCCCCCGCGCGTGGCGGTCCAGTCCTCGCGAAGCTTGGTGATCATCAGCTTGTTGAGCGTGTAGTTGAGGTATTCCGGATCATAAGTGCCGCGCGCGGCCTGCTGTTCGGCGTTGCCCTCATCGGTGTAGCACTGGGTCATGAACAGCGCCTTGGACTGCTCCTGCGTCATCGTGCCGGTGTGCAGGCCGATCGCCGAGAGGAAGCGGCAATCGCGCAGCAGCGCGTTCGAGAGCTCGCCAACGTGGATTTCGGGCGCGCCATCGCCAAGACCTGCGTCCCACATCATCTGTTCGGTGTAGTGCGCCCAGCCTTCGGCAAAGCCGTAGCCGACCCACAGCTTGCCCACGATCGAGGGCGAGGCGTTGGAGTGGAGGAACTGCAGGTAGTGGCCGGGCATGACTTCGTGCACGGTGGTGAACAGCAGGTCCGCCTTGCCCGGAATGTAGCCCAGCTGCTTTTCCCTGGGCCAGCTCGGGTCGGGGGGCGAGATGTAGTAGACCGACGTCGCGCCCTTCTCGAGCGGTCCGGGCGGGTCCATGTAGGCCGAGTTCGCCCGGTTGTAGGGCGGGCTTTCCTCGACTTGGGCCATCTTGGTGCCCGGAATCGTCAGGAGGTCCTTCTCGCGCACGAAGGCGGCAAGCTCGGGGATTTCGCGGCGCGCTTCGGCAACGGGGCCGTCGGCGGGCTTGTCCGCGCTCATCTTGGCGAAACAGTCGGGGATCGACTGGCCGGGCGCGTAAGCGGCGCAGGCGCTCTTCAGGGCGTCCTGGTTGCGCTTGAGGTCGGCCTTGGCGACCGCTTCGAGCTGGTCGAGCGGAATGTCGACGAGCTCGGTCTCCTTGAGCATCCGCGCGAACTTGGCCGGACCCAGCGCGTAATCGGTGGTGGCGCTGGTGCGCTGCGCGTCGAGCCAGTCGGCCAGCGCCTGCATGGCGGCGCCCGCCTGTTCCGAACTGGCCTTGAACGCGGCCTGGAGCGCGGGGTCCTTGACGTCGGCAAAGGCGGCGCGGGCATCGCCGCGATAGTAGTCGGCAAAGCCCTTGAACGCATCGACGCCCAGATCGACGAAGCTGATCGGCATCGGGGTCTTGAGGTTCGCGCGGATCTGCGCGGCGGCGCTCGGGATGCCTTTGAAGAAGGCGATCATGGCCTTCATCCGCTCGGCCTTGGGGGCATAGCTGCGGCTGACGTAGACGTTGGGGTCGAGCCCGTTGCCGATGTAGTAGGAGGGGTTGGTGTGCGGTTGATCGCCATCCTCGAGCCAGAACAGCTTGCCGCGCGCGACCGCGACGAGATAGTCCCGCTCGAACGCATCGTCCCTCGAAAGGCCGGAAAATGCGCCTGCCCTGGCGATGACCATGCGGTAGAAATCGCCCTGCGCCTTGAGCCCGGCCGCACTCCAGTCGGGCAGCTTGCCGTCGTACTGGTGGGCGCCTTCGTAGACCGCAAAAGCGGGGTCGAGCGCGAGCCAATGCTGGACCGTCGCATCCACGAAGGTCTTCCACGCCGCGTGCGAACCGGCTTGGGTCGTCGTGGCGGGTGTCTTTGCGGTGGCGGCGTTGGCCGTCACGGGGGCGATCGCGCCTGCCGCCACGGCGAGGCTGGCGATGCCCGCCATCAGTTTCAAAGTCTTCATTGTAATGCGTGCGTCCCTCATCGTGGGGTGTCGCCGTCTCTCGTCGGCGATCTGCGGGGCAGACTGCGCCACGGCGCGGCGAAGGTCCAGCCCCCCTGGTCCCCTTGCTTCAGGCGGGACGGGTGAGCGGGGCCAGCGCGCCTTCGGCCCATTGCAGGATGGCGGCGATCAGCCCACCGGCGGCCAGGTGCGTTTCGCCAGGCCCCAGGACGACGAACTCGACGTCGGGCAGCGGGGGCAGCGCGGCGGACAGGCTCGCCACGGCAAGGCCGGGCGGCATCAGCCGGGCCGAATGTGGCATGATCCCGATCCCTGCGCGCGCCGCGGCGCTCAGCCCGGTCAGGCTTGAACTGGTAAAGGCCACGCGCCAGGCGCGCGCGTGGTGTTCGAGCGTGGCGATCGCCGCGGCGCGGGTGATGCTGGGCGGGGGGTAGAGCAACAGCGGCAGCGGGTCTTCGGCGTGCAGGCGAATGTCGGGATGGGCAATCCAGCGCACCGGCTCGCGCCAGGCGAGCGTGCCACGCCGGTCGCCGCTGCGGCGCTTGACGAAGATCACGTCGAGCCGGCCTGCGTCATAGGCCTCGTAGAGATCGTGGCTCAGCCCGCCGCGCACCTCGAGGTCCACCTCGGGGTGGCGCCGGGCGAAGGCGGCGAGGACATCGGGCAGCGCCGAAAGCACGAAGTCTTCCGAGGCACCCAGCCGTAGCCGGCCGCGCAGCGCGCTCGGGGCGAGGCTGCCCGCCAGCCGGGCGTGGGCTTCGAGCACGCTGCGCGCGTGGCCGAGCAGGCGTTCGCCCTCGGCGCTGAGCGAAAGATGGTGGGTGTCGCGGTCGATCAGGCGGCGCCGGGTCAGCGCTTCGAGCCGCGCGATGTGCTGGCTCACGGTGGATTGGCCAAGGCCCAGCGCACGGCCCGCCCCGGTGAAGCTGCCCGCCTCGACCACGGCCACGAAACTTTGCAGGAGATCGGCGGGAATGAGCGGGGCGTGCGGCATGGTTATTATCATATGCGATTACCGTTATCCTGCCCATCGCAATTGTGGATGATGCGGTCCGGGTCCATGCGGGGGCGGACACCCCTTGGAGAAGACCGGCATGTCCGCCCCATCGACCCCCTCGCACCGTGCCTTGAACTCTGGCCTCGACAGGCTCTCGCGAACGCTCGCCTGGCTGCGGATCGATCCCTACCTGCTGATGCTGGCGGGCACGGTGGCACTGGCCGCGCTGTTTCCGGCGCGCGGGCGCGCGACGGGGGTGGTCGAGGTCCTCGTCAACCTCGCGGTGGCGCTGCTGTTCCTGCTTTACGGTGCGCGGCTCAAGCCTTCGGCGATCTGGGCCGGGGTATCGCACTGGCGGTTGCAGGCGCTGATCTTCGCGAGCACTTATGGTCTGTTCCCGTTGATCGCGCTGGGCATCGGGCCGCTGCTGCGCGGGCACCTGCCCGCCGATACGGTGACCGGGCTGGTGTTCCTGTGCCTCCTGCCCTCGACCGTGCAGTCCTCGATCGCGTTCACCGCGATCGCCAGGGGCAATGTGCCCGGCGCCCTGTGCGCGGCCTCGCTGTCCAATGTCCTGGGGGTGTTCCTGACCCCGATCCTCGTCTCGCAGGTCCTGCCCGGAGCCAGCGGGGGCTTCTCGCTCGCCGCGCTCGAGCAGATCGGGTTGCAAATCCTGCTGCCCTTCCTCGTCGGCCAGGCGATCCGTCCCTTCGTCGCGGACTGGCTGGCGGCGCACCGTCCGCTGACCGCGGCGGTCGATCGCGGGTCGATCCTGATCGTGGTCTATTCCGCTTTCAGCGCAGGGATGGTGGCGGGGATCTGGCACCAGCTTTCGCCGCTCTCGATTGGCGCGGTGTTCGTGATCGACGCGGTGATCCTGGGCGTGGTTCTGCTGGTCACGACGCTGGCGAGCCGACGGCTCGGCTTTAGCCGCGAGGACGAGATCGCGATCGTGTTCTGCGGGTCGAAGAAGAGCATGGCGGGGGGCATTCCGATGGCCACGGTCCTGTTCGCAGGCCACGCGGTGGGGCTGATCGTGCTGCCGCTCATGCTTTTTCACCAGCTCCAGCTGTTCGTTTGCGCCGCGCTCGCCCGGCGCTTTGCGCGGCGGGCGGGCTAGTCGCGTTCTGTCCGTTGCGTAGGCCCGATCGATCCCGTTCGGTCCAGACACGGCCCTGTGAAATTTTCTGGTGTGGATACCGCCTGGTGATGCGTCTTGCCGGTTGGGAGAGCGGGGCACGGTTCGCGAATGTTGCGGGCCGGGCGGAACACAGGGGCTCGAGGACATAAGCGAAAAGGGTCTCTGTCCAACAGGGGACAGACGATGAATTTTGCGACTTTCGCACGAAGAATGAGGGCAAGTTCAACCAGCGCTTTGGCGATCGGGGCGGCCATGGGGGCCTTTGCCGCACCGGCCTGGGCTCAGGAAAGCGGCGCGGACGAGGACACTCCGGCGAGGGCCGAGATCGTGGTCGTCGGCTCGCAGATCGCGGGTGCCAAGATCAACGAGGCGCTGCCGGTCACGGTGGTCACCGCCGACGACATCGCGGCCACCGCGGCGGTGTCGGGCGACGAGCTGTTCCGTTCGATCCCGCAGTTTGGCGACGTGAACTTCAACAGCCAGTACCTTGCCACCAGCTCGAACGCGGCGCGCGGCGACGTCGGCTCGCTCGACTTGCGCAGCCTGGGCATCGGCAACACGCTGGTCCTGCTCAACGGGCGGCGCGTGGTCACCAACCCGACCAGCCAGGCCAACACGCAGCTGGTGCCGGTGCTGACCTACAACACCAACGCGATCCCCGTCAGCGGGTTGCAGCGGCTCGAAGTGCTGCGCGACGGTGCGGCGGCGATCTACGGCGCGGACGCGGTGGCGGGCGTGGTCAACACCGTGCTCAAGTCCGACTACGACGGCGCCGAATTCTCGATGCAGTACGGCGGGGCGGAGGGCACCGGCTTTCGCGAGTTCAACGCGCACGGCGTGGTCGGCACGGACTTTGCCGAGAACCGGGGCAACATCACGCTGTTCGGCAGCTACGATCGCGGCACCGGGCTCAGTTCGACCGAGCAGTCCTACACGGCCTCGAGCGACAAGCGCGCGCTGTTCGAGGGCACCGACTTCGAGGGCTCGACCTCGCTCGACGGGCGCTCGACGACGACGATCTACCCCAACCTCGTGACCTACGGCAACGTCGTCGTCACGCAGAACGGCACCGCGCTGACCAATTCTTCGGGCCAGTTCCATGTCCAGCCCACCACCAGCACGGGCTGTACGGTCGCGATCAGCGATGATCGCTGCATCCAGAGCGGTTCGATGGCGACCAGCGGGGCGGACCGCGACTTGCGCTATGATTCGAACGCGGGTGGTGTCTCGGTGATCCCGCGCCTCAAGCGTCTCAACCTGTTCTCGACCTTCAAGTACGAGCTGAGCGATGCGGTCACCTTCTTTGGCGAGGCGGGCTTCTACCGTTCGGTCACGCACGCGGTGCAATCGCCCATTTCCACGCTGAGCTCGATCCCGGTCTACATCCCGGCGTCGAACTACTGGAACCCGTTCGGCGCGACGACGCTTGCCGACGGTTCGGCCAACCCCAACCGCCTCAGCGGCATCGATGCGCCCGCCGAGGGCCTGCCGATCAAGCTTTCGGCCTACCGCTTCTCCGATTTTGGCCCGATGCACATCGACGTGACCAACCAGCAGTTCCGCCTGCTCGGCGGCCTGCGCGGCGAATACAACGGGCTGACCTGGGAAAGCGCGCTGAGCTATTCCGAAGCCTGGGCGCGCGACGTGAGTGACAACATCAGCATGACCAAGCTGATGGAATCGCTCTCCAAGAGCACGCCCGATGCCTACAACGTGTTCGGCACCTCGGTGAACAGCGAGGAGACCATCGATTCGATCCGCGAGAGCCTGACCCGCTACACCAAGTCGACCCTCGCGACGTACGACTTCCGCTTCTCCAAGGCCGAGTTCATCGAGCTGCCGGGCGGCTGGCTGGGCTTTGCTGCGGGTATCGAGGCGCGCCGCGAGAGCCAGCTCGACGACCGCGATCCGCGTATCGACGGCACGATCACTTATACCGACCCGATCACCGGCAACGTGCAGGGCGATTTCGTCAACTCGGCGATCAACCCCGACACCGCGGGCCACCGCGAGGTGTTCTCGGCTTATGGTGAGCTGGCGGTGCCGCTGGTCTCGCCCGAGATGGGCATCCCGCTGGTGCGCAAGATCGACCTGCAGATCGCGGGCCGTTATGAGCATTACTCGGACTTTGGCAGCGTGGGCGTGCCCAAGGTCGCGGGCGCCTGGGACGTGATCGACGGCGTGCGCTTTCGCGGTTCGTGGGCCAAGTCGTTCCGCGCGCCCAACCTCGAGCAGGTCAACGCGACGGTCATCACCCGCGCCAACACCCGCACCGACTACGTGTTCTGTGAGGCCGACCTTCGCGCTGGCCGGATCGACGATTTCTCGGACTGCTCGCGCTCGCAGGTTACCTCGGCGCGGCGTGCGGGTAACCCCGACCTCAACCCCGAACGCGCCACCACGCTTTCGTTCGGCACCGTGCTCGAACCGCGCCTGCCCGATGGCTGGGGTGACCTCACCCTGACCCTCGACTGGTGGCGGGTGCGCCAGACCGGCCTCATCGGCGTGTTCGGCGAAGGCAACGCGCTGATCCTCGACTACTTGCTGCGCACCCAGGGCAGCAGCAATCCCAACGTCGTGCGCGCCGATCCGACCGCGGACGACATCGCCGCCTTCGCGGGCACCGGGCTGACCCCGGTGGGCGAGGTGCTCTACGTCAACGACCAGTACACCAACCTCCTGCCGCAGACCGCCAAGGGGCTCGACTTCAACTTCAACTATCGCACGCCGCCCACCTCCATCGGCCGCTTCAGCCTGGCGGTGAATGTCTCGCACTTCCTCAAGTTCTACCAGGAGCCTTCGCCCTGGATCCAGGAACTTCTCGACGCGCGCGAGGCGGGCGAGATCAACGCGGGAACCACGATCACCGGCGGCGGCAGCCTGCTCGAGCAGAACTACAAGCCCAAGTGGCGCGGTTCGGCCTCGCTGACCTGGGAGCTGGGCAACTTCAAGCTCAACGCCTTCGCCAAATATACCGGCAAGGTCTACGACACGAGCCTGGCCTACGACGATGGCAGCTACTGGACGGTCAAGGCGACCACGATCGCCAATCTCTACGGCCAGTATACGTTCGATTCGGGCCACCTGGAGGGGACGACCGTGCGCCTTGGCGTGCGCAACATCTTCGACAAGGACCCGCCGCTGTCGTCTTCGGGTTACGAAGGGGCTCTCTATTCCCCGATCCCGCGCTACTGGTATGCCAACGTCAGTCACAAGTTCTGATGTTTGCCGGGGGCATCGGCCGCAAGGTCGATGCCCCTTTCCCCGAACGCCTGCGCAAGGACGGCCTTTCCTGATGACATTATCGCGTGCCCTGATCGCCTTTGGAACCGTGAGCGCGCTGGCGCTGGTGCCCGCCCTTGGGCTGGCCGCCAGCCCGGCGGCGGCGCAGACTTCGACCCCCGCCGCCGCGCAGGCGCCGCTGTTCGCGCTGGTGGCCGATGCCAAGGGCGTGCAGCCCGTGCGCCTGCCGCCCGCGGGCAAGGACGGGGTGATCGCGCGCTATCTCTATACCCCCTCGCTCGCCGCCGGGCTGGGGGCGAGCGATCTGTGGCTCGACCGCTCGCGGCTGGGCGAGACGCAGGTGCTGGTCTTCCGCAAGGTCGATGGCCGGGTCATCGCCGCGTTCGAGAACCTGCGCTTTCGCGCGCTCAACGGCGATGCGGGTGAAGAACAGGCGGTGCGCGATTCCTTCTCCGATTCGCCGGTCTGGTCGGGCGACATCCTGCGCGAGGACGCCTCGGGCATCGTGATCGACCTCGGCGCCTTCCTGATGCGCGACGCGCTCGACATCGCGGGCACGCTCAAGCGCGCCAAGCAGGGCAGCTACAAGCTTTCCACCCCGCTCAGCTATCTCGACAAGCCCGCCAGCCTCGCGCTGCCGGACAATGTGGAATTCGAAACCACGCTGACCTTCACCAGCGAGGATCCGGGCCGCTCGGTCGATCGCGTGGTGCCCGATGCGCGCTCGCTGGCGCTGCGTGTCCATCACAGCTTCATCCGCCTGCCCGACGCCGGGTTCGCACCGCGCGCGCACGATCCGCGCACCGGCACTTCGGTCCAGGTTATCCGCAACGATTACGCCGCCGAGCTCGACCAGCCCATCGTCACCCGGCTGGTGCGCCGCTTCCGCCTGCAGAAGGTCGATCCCGCAGCCGCGCGCTCGCGCGTGGTCAGGCCGATCGTGTTCTACGTCGATCGCGCCGCGCCCGAGGCGATCCGCAACGCGCTGCGCGAAGGCGCGCAGTGGTGGGCGCAGGCCTTCGATGCGGCCGGCTTCATCGATGCCTTCCGGGTCGAGGAACTGCCCGAAGGCGTCAACCCGATGGACGCGCGCTACAACGTGATCGCCTGGGTCCACCGCAACACGCGCGGCTGGTCGACCGGATCGACCATCGTCGACCCGCGCACCGGCGAGATCGTGCGCGGCGTGGTCCAGCTCGGTTCGCTGCGGGCCTGGCAGGACAAGCTGATCTTCGAGAGCCTGGCGGGCGCCGCGCGCGAAGGCACGGGGGCGAGCGACGATCCGATCGAACTGGTCAAGGCGCGCCTGCGCCAGCTGGCCGTGCACGAGGTCGGCCACGCGCTGGGCCTCTCCCACAACTTTGCGGGCAGTACCTTTGCTGACCGCGCCTCGGTGATGGACTACCCCGCGCCGCGCATCGGGATCAAGGGCGATACGCTCGATTTCTCGGACGCCTATGCCAGGGGCGTCGGGGCCTGGGACCGGTTCGCGATCGACTGGCTCTACCACCAGTTCCCCGCCGGGACCGACGAGCACGCCGCGCTCGACGCGATGACCCGCGCCGCGCTCGCCAAGGGCTATCGCTTCGTGGCCGATGGTGACACGCGCGGCGACGGTGATGCGCAGCCCTGGGGCAACATGTGGGACGATGGCACCGACGCGGTGGCCGGGCTCGAGCACACCATGGCGGTGCGTAAGCTTGCCCTCGCGCGCTTTGGCCTCGCCAACCTGCCCGAGGGCGCGGCGGCCGCCGATCTGCGGCGGATGCTGGTGCCGCTCTACCTCTTCCACCGTTACGAGGTGACCGCCGCGTCCAAGCTGGTGGCCGGGGTGGACTACCGTTACGCGGTCAACGGCGACGGGCAGGAGGTGGCCAGGGTCGTCGCGCCCGCCACCCAGCGCGCCGCGCTCGGCGCGCTGATGAAGACGCTCGATCCCGCCGTCCTCGATCTGCCCGACGGGCTCCTCTCGCTGCTGTCCTCGGTGCAGTCGGGTGCGCCCGACCGGCAGGCCGATATCGAGCAGTTCGACGGCCAGACCGGCGCGCCGTTCGATTGGGCGCGCGCGGCGGAAACCGCGGGCGACATGACCTTCACCGCGCTGCTCGCGCCCGAGCGGGTCAACCGGCTGGTGCTCCAGCACGCGTCCGACGCGGGCCAGCTCTCGCTCGCCGAAACGCTTGGCGCGATCGAGGCGCGCGTGCTGGCCGTGCCTTCGGCGGGTGGGCGCCAGGCGGTGATCGCCGATGCGCTGCGCGCGCGCTACG
>NZ_JALHLF010000118.1 GCF_022832435.1 Novosphingobium organovorum
CTGAAGGTCGCGAAATCAGATTGAGACGCCTTGTTCTCCATGACCGCCATTATGCGGCGGTCAAGCGCCGACCGCGGAGAGAAGCGAGTGATCCATGGGAACGATCACAAAGTCGAGGAAGCAGCTTGACCCACGAGGCCCCAATCAGAGAAGGCTCTTAGATGGCTGTGAACGCAGGAGCCTGCTTGCCAATCAGTTCCAGCAGAGCCTCGGCTGTTCTGGTGCGATAGCGTTCCTTGTGGCGTAATCCAAAGAAGGGGCGGGGGGCAAAGGCAAGCGGGGCGACATGCANTTAGATGGCTGTGAACGCAGGAGCCTGCTTGCCAATCAGTTCCAGCAGAGCCTCGGCTGTTCTGGTGCGATAGCGTTCCTTGTGGCGTAATCCAAAGAAGGGGCGGGGGGCAAAGGCAAGCGGGGCGACATGCAACAGGCCCGCCTCGATTGCAGGTGCCACGACCAGTGCCGACAGGACGGCAACGCCGGCACCCGCTTCGACGGCGGTGCGAACGCTCTCGTTCGAGGGCATGACAAGCGCGACATCAAGCGTGTCGGGATCAATTCCACGGGCCCGCAGATAGGTGTCGAAGGTCGAGCGTGTGCCAGACCCAGGCTCGCGCTGTACCCAGCGGGCTTGGCGCAACCATGCCGCATCGAGAGGCCCTTGTGTGAAAGGTTTGGCGCCGACCAGCAGCAGGCGGTCTTCCCCTATCGGCCAGTGCGCCAACGACGGATCGTCGATCGCGCCCTCCACGATCCCAAGATCCGCATCGCCGTCGTGAACCCTTGTCGCGGCCTGTTCCGTGTTGCCGATTGCCAGATCGATCGCGATCTCCGGGTAGAGGCCATGGAACGCGGCGAGGATCGGTGGCAGCCAATAGGCCGCGATAGTCTGGCTGGCGATAACGCGCAGCGTGCCGCGCTTCAGTCCGCTCAACTCGTCCAGCACATGCTCCGCCGCGCCGGCCCGCGCCAGTACGCCGCGGGCTTCGGTCAGGAACAGCCGCCCCGCCTCGGTCAGCGCGATGCCGCGCCCGACGCGATGGAACAGCTTGATCGCGTGCCGTTCCTCCAGTGCGGCGATGGCGGCCGAGGCGGCGGATTGCGTGACATGGAGGGCGCGTGCCGCGGCCGTCATGTGTTCGCGCTCGGCCACGCCGACAAAGATCCGAAGTTGCTCGAGCGTCATGCCGCTACACTATCACAACCAATCTTCTTTTGCGATTGGAATGACAATTAAGATCTGTTGGATCGATCAATCAGCGTGGGGCAGTTGCGGTGACGAAAGGAAAGTCTGATGTCCTGTCGTCCGCGTTCATTGCCGTCTGTTTTCACCCGTGCGGTTGTTCGCCGCCTTCCGGGGATCGGTCTGTGCCTCGCCGTGACCGGCGCGGCCTATGCTCTTGAAGGGGGGGAGCGCGCCATCGTCGGCAAAGCCTGGCTCGAAGCGCTCGTCCTTGCCATCCTGGTCGGTACGGCGGTGCGCAGCCTGTGGACGCCTGGCCATCGTTGGCGGCAGGGCATTGCATGGAGTGCGAAATATCTGCTGGAAGCAGCCGTCGTCCTGCTTGGCGCTTCGGTTAGCGCAACAACCCTGCTGTCCGCTGGCCTTCCCCTGCTGGCCGGGATCGCGATTGTGGTGGCGACGGCGATTATCCTCAGCTTCGGCTTCGGTCGCCTGCTGGGGTTGCCAACGCGAATGGCGCTGTTGGTCGCGTGCGGCAACGCGATTTGCGGCAACTCCGCCATCGCGGCCGTCGCACCGGTCATCGCAGCCGACAACGATGACGTGGCGGCCTCCATCGCCTTCACGGCCGTGCTGGGTGTCTTGGTCGTCCTCGTATTGCCGCTCATCGGCATGGTGCTGGGTATGCGTGGGCTCGCGTTCGGCGCATTCGCCGGGCTTACCGTCTATGCGGTCCCCCAAGTGCTTGCCGCGACCGCGCCGATGGGCGCCACTGCCGTGCAGATGGGCACTCTGGTCAAGCTTGTGCGCGTGCTCATGCTCGGGCCGGTGTGCCTTGTCCTGTCGCTGTTGGCGCCGCGACTTGCGCCGCATGGGGCGCATGATGGTGCCTTTGGCGCCAGCAATACCACGGCCAGGCGGGTCGATCTGGCGCATGTGGTGCCATGGTTCATTGTCGGCTTCCTGACGCTGTTGGCCTGCCGCTCTTCGGGGCTGCTTCCGGCGGCCGCTCTTGCGCCGGTTGGGAAGGTGGCGACGCTATTTACGATCGTTTCCATGGCAGCGCTCGGCCTGGGTGTGGACCTTGGCGCCCTCGCCAAGGCGGGGGGCAGGGTGACGGCCGTCGCCGTTCTCTCTCTCCTCGGGCTGGGCGCTATGAGCTTGGCCCTGTTGAACCTTCTGCACATGCCCTGAGTGGGTAGCGGCGGGCGTATGGCGTGATGGAATAGTCGGCTGGCCCCGAGGCGATTGACGCAGAAGTGGCCAGCCTGCTTGCCCCTGCGCAAAATACGGAGTCCGGGCAGGGCGATTGCGCCGGTGCTGCGCGCCGTGACGGATAATCGACGTCCGACCGCGCCAACCCGGTTGCAGTCAATGCATCCCATGCGCGCGCCTCACGCTTTCCAAAGGCGCAACCTTGCCTGTAGGGAAGGATCGATTCCACTCCCCGCGATGAAAGTGGGCCCACGACCACCCTGCGGGCGCCGCTTCTCCTTCGCCAGGCATTCTTGCGTCACCGGAAAAGCAGATAGATCATGACCCCCACCGCCTTTTCCTTCCGGTTTCCATGCTGAAGCCGAGACGCCGGGGCATAGCCTCGGTCAATGCGGAAATCCGCGACGGGATCGTTCCCGCCGCCAGCGCGCTCGCTCCGGCCCGCGATCCCGGCGGCCCTGATACGTCGGGTCCCAACTACCGCGTTGTCGCGCTGATCGTCGCCTCGGCGCTGTTCATGGAATTTGTCGACGCGACCGTACTGGCGACGGCTCTGCCAACGATGGCCCGTGACTTTGGCGTGCGCGCGCAAGACATGAGCATCGCTCTCACGTCCTACCTGCTGGCTCTGGCAATCTTCATCCCGGCCTCGGGGCTGCTCGCCGACAGGTTCGGTTCGCGCACTGTATTTCGCGCCGCGATCGCGCTGTTCATGGTGGGCAGCCTTGCCTGCGGGCAGGCGCCGACGCTGGAGCTGATCGTGCTCGCGCGCTTCGTGCAGGGGATGGGCGGGGCGATGATGATCCCGGTCGGACGGCTGGTGCTGCTGCGCTCGGTCGCCAAGCAGGACATGGTCAACGCGATGTCCTGGCTGCTGGTGCCAGCGCTGATCGGGCCGATCGTCGGGCCGCCGCTCGGCGGGTTCATCGTGACCTACCTCGACTGGCGCTGGATCTTCTACATCAACTTGCCGATCGGCCTCATCGGCCTGTGGCTGGTGACGCGCTACATCGCCAATTTCCGGGAGAAAGATGTCGCGCCCTTCGACGGGCCCGGCTTTGTACTGAGCGGTCTGTCGCTCGGCTGCCTGCTGTTCGGGTTCGAGATGGCGAGCCGCGCGGGCAAGGGACCCCTGGCGCTGGGGCTGATCGCGATCGGAACGGCGGCGGGCGTACTCTACATTCGCCACGCGAAAGGCCGCGGCGGGGCGATCCTCGACCTCACGCTGCTCAAGGACCGCACGTTTCGTCTTTCGGTGATCGCCGGGTCGGTCACGCGTATCACGCAAGGCGCGCAACCGTTCCTGTTGCCGCTGATGATGCAGGTGGGCTTTGGCTTTAGCGCCGCGCGCAGTGGCACGATCACGGTTGCCACCGCCGTCGGCTCGCTTGCGATGAAGGCCGCGGCCCCGCGCGTGCTGCGTCGCTTCGGGTTCCGGCGCACGCTGATCTGGAATGGCGTGATCGCCACGGCAGGCTACGCCACCTGTGGGCTGTTCAGCCCGAACTGGCCGACCTGGGCGATGTTCGGCATCCTGGCGTTCTCGGGCTTTTTCATGTCGTTGCAATTCACCGCTTACAACACCATCGCCTATGATGGCATCGAGCCGCGCCAGATGAGCAGCGCGACCGCATTCTACTCAACGTTCCAGCAATTGATGCTCTCGCTCGGTATCTGCGTGGCCGCCGTGGCGTTGCACCTTGCGATGCTCGTTCACGGCAGCGCGCACGCCACCCTCGGTGATTTCTCGGCGGCGTTCTGGGTCGTTACGGCGATTTCGTTGGGCGCTACGATCTGGAACATGCGCTTCGCCAACGATGCCGGTGCCCAGATCAGCGGGCATGTCGCTGCGCACGAGAGTAGCGGGGACATGGAGGCTGCCAAGGAATAAGCCAGGCGCAGGCACGGGAAAATCGGGCGGCGGCTATCACCCCGCTCTGCACAGACGCCGAAAATGCGCCGCCTGTACGCTCCTGGGTAAGGGAAACGGGCGCCTGAACGGCCGACTAGCGGCGCTCTCCCCGTTAGCGTCCGCGCTCGTGGTGTAATTTTCGGTGTAGATTGAGGTTGTCGCATGGGGTGGGGCATGCCCACCCCATGCGATTTCGAACTCCGTGGCCACCGGGCTCATCGGTAAGGTGGAGTTACCACACTTCACACGCCCACCGAGAAGTTGATCCCGATGACCGACGAAGACTACCGCTTGCCGAACGGATGGCGAAGAGCGGAGACACAGAGTTCCTGCGCATGATCGCCGAGCGCGTCCATGCCTTCCTCAAGCGACCGCTTGCTGGCGACGGGTCCTACCTCTGGCTCGATCCCACCTATCTGAAGGTGCGCGAGGGGGGGGGACGGATCGTCAGTGTCGCCGCGATAATCGCCTTTGCCGTCAACACCGAGGGCAAGCGCGAGATCGTCGGTCGTCGCGGCCGCGATCCGTCAGGTCTTCCTCCAGCCCGATCATGCGGCCGCGACACAGGCCTGGCGCCAGTTCGCCGATCAATTGCGAGCCCGATGGCCAGAACCGAAATTACACCGCATAGCGTCAATCGCAGGTGGGGCTCCTTGATCGAGCGAGTGCCCTCCATACTGGCATCGGCCATTTTGCCGCAGCTATGAGGAGAACTGCCATGAAACCTTATGCTGGGCTGGACGTGAGCCAGCATTCAACTTCGATCTGCATCGTCGACGAAATAGGAGACATTATCGTCGAACGCAAAGTTCCGACATGCCCCGACGCGATCGCGGCCGCGTTGAAGCCGTTCGATCTCTCCCGCGCAGGGCTCGAGACTGGGCCATTGTCAGTGTGGTTATGGAACGAGCTGAGCGCTGCGGGCGTGCCAATCATCTGCATGGATGCGCGCCATGCCAACGCTGCTTTGAAGATGATGCCCGCCAAGACCGATCGGAACGATGCGGCCGGGCTCGCGCAAATCGTGAGGACCGGTTGGTGCAAGCGCGTCCACGTGAAGTCGACGCCCGGCCACGAAGCGCGGGCGCTGCTGGCGGCGCGAAGTCCGCTCGTCCAGATCCGCTGCGACCTGGAGAACGAGATCAGGGGCGTGCTGCGCACCTTCGGTATCTTGTTCGGCAAGCGGGTCGGTGGCTTCGCCAAGCGCGCGGAGGAGATCGCCTCGGGCGAGTTGGACGCTTCTTTGATGAGCCGCGTTGTGGTCGAGGCGCTGATGAAGGCGAGGCACGATGCAGCGGCTCAGGTTAGCGCCCTCGACGTCAGGGTGCGCTCGTCGTCGCGTGGGAATCCTGTCGTCCGACATCTCATGACCGTGCCGGGAGTGGGCGCCATCACCGCGCCAGGGGGCGTCGCCACCATCGACGATCCAACCCGGTTCCGACGATCAGCGAGCGCAGGTGCGTATCTTGGCCTCACTCCGAAGATATATGCCTCAGACGAGACGATGAAAGTAGGGCGAATATCGCGTCGAGGCGACGACTTCCTTCGCCGCAGCCTCTATGAGGCCGCGCATGCTCTATTGACGCGCGTGTCGCATCCATCGTCGCTGAAAGCTTGGGGCTTGCGCATTGCAAAGCGAAGCGGCTTCAAGCGAGCTAAAGTTGCCGTCACCCGGAAGCTGGCAGTCATACTTCATGCACTGTGGTTAAGCGGAGAGGAATTCCGGTGGTCCAGTAATACCCCGCAGCGGCCGCTCGCGGGGTAGCAGGTCAAACGCGCGTATCGAGCTGCCGAAATCGTTCGGCCAGGACGATGGCGAGAACCGAGTTCCGACTGTCAACAGGCGAGCGCCGGGGGGCAACCCGATGACCGCGAACACCACATTGGTCGGTTCAACCCATCCCACGCCATGCTGAGGCCGACCTGTTCCTACCTCGAAGAGAACCATGAGCCTGGTATCAGAGCAGCTTGACGAATGCGATTAGAGAACATTGACGGACGTGACCTTGGTATGGGCGACCTGCAGCTTGGTCACCTTGCCGTCCAGCACGGCATAATCCTCGCTCCAGTCGAACTGGAAGGCCTCGCCAGGCTGGAAAACCAAAGGCACGAACGTCCCGCGCCCACTGGTCTGCTGTTCATACTGAAGCTCGGTCCGCCATCGCCGCGCAAAGGCGGCCACCCGGTTATAGGAGCCATCGTAACCCAGCGTCACCAGATCACCGTAGAGTTGCTTGGCGGTCCGCTTCTCTTTCGCGATTTCTTGGATTCCACTCGCAACCAGGCCGTCAGCTTGTTCGCGAAAGGATCGAGTTTGCTGGGCCGCACCGGAACCTTGAAGCTGGGCTCAACCGTATCGCAGCGCAGATACTTGCGGATGGTGTTGCGGGACAGGCCGGTCCGGCGCCTGATCTTCCATCCCATGGATATGTACGAAAAGCGCGTTTGCCCGCGCGAACTGCTTGCCGAACCCGAATGCCCACCCCTGATGGGGGACCAGATCTTCGGAAAACACACCGATCAGGAGGCCCTACTGACCCCGACCGACGTCATGTCCGAGAAGATCCGGGCCTGCTGCGATGCGCGCAAGGATCCGAACTTCATGATCATTGCGCGAACCGACGCGCTCTACCTCCAGGACGATGCCGAAGCGGCTATCGCCCAAGCCAACGCGTACCTCGAGGCGGGCGCGGACGCGGCTTTTGTCGTGTTCAAGGGCTCGATCAAGGCGCTCAAGAACTTCAGGGCACGGATCAAGGGGCCCCTGATCGTGACCAGCGTCGACTTCCAGAATTCGATGGCCGAAGAAACCGAAGCCGGAACCAATATGTCGGTCTACTGGCCGTTGACGATCTTCGCCGCGTTCAAGGCAGTTAAGCACGTCTGCGAACGCTTCTGCGAAACCCGCGACGCGACACAGCTCCAGGAATATTGCTTCGACGAAGGCGCTCTCAACACGCTGATGCCCTACGACCGCTTCGATGAAAATGTGGCGACCTATCGTGTTCGAGACGCGTTGCTTTCGTCTGCGGGCGATTGAACTCTAAAGCTGAGAACGAAGCTCGTCAGAAGATCGCCTGAATGGGACCTGCCAACAACGACCTTTTTCGGAATCTCAGTGGCAAGATAGCAATGCCGGCTTGCGGAAAGGCCGGTGTCCGGATGTCAGCCTTCCGGTCTGGCACCTAAAGGCGATCTCAATGGGGGCTACAGGCCGGGGCGCCTGCCTCGGGAAAGGCAAGAAAGCTGATGGTGCGCGGTGCAAACGTCGAGTTGTGCGATCGCTCGATGATACCGCTGATAGGGGGAAGCCTATTATTGGCGCCGAGCTTCAGCGACTGTCCGTTCAGCTTGGCGCCCGTCGATGGCGTGACTGGCGCGGAAAGGGTGTAACGCCAACGCCTGCCTGGGAAGCTGATCGACACTTCACGTGCCGCATGAGTATTGATGACCAGCAACGTAACGCCTCCAGGGTGGTCAGGCTGACAATGGGCATAGACATGAAGACCGGGCTGAAGCGGAATTCCAGCATCGAGAACCGTCGTTCCCATCAGCCTGTGCCAGAGCAATGCTGCCCAATAGTTGGCTTTAGGGCTGAAGTCGTCAGGATCCAGTAAACTGTAGCTACCAGCAGCAAGAGTATTATGCATCACGACTTGAACGTGCGCCTTTGCCAGTCGGCCCAGTTGGTCGAGATAGCGAAAGCTGTCGATGAAGCTTCCGGCCCACGGATTACCTCCGCAAGCTGCATCCGCACCCTCGGTCATCCAGATTGGTCTGCCGGGGGCATAGCGATCGCGCAGCGCTGCATAGTAGGCTTGGGTTTCGCTGGTCCGGCCGAGCCATTGTTCGGACAAGGCGTCGTCCAGCGTGGTCTGTGGCATGTGGGAGGCCGCGCACCGAACAGATGCGGCGCCATAATGGTGGTAGGAAAAGGCATCGATATCTGCCCCGCCGCTGGCAAGCAGTCTTGGGCTGGGAATCGATCCGGGGATGCCGGGTGGCATCCCCCAGGGTTCGGGCGTTTCGGTGGCTGAACCGGGGCCAAGGATCAGCATGCCCGGCGCTTCTCTTTTTGCGAAGGCACGGAAGCTTTGGAAATCTCGTCCATAAGCGGCGGCGTCATATCCCTTGGGAGCACCGCTGATCCCGGCAATCGATGGTTCGTTCATAAATTCTGCAGCAGTGATCGTACCGCCTATCGCGCGGGTGTAAGCGAGCCAACGTCTGGCCTCGTCCGGGGTCCACGAGCCACGGCTGTCCCGCGTGCCGGGACTGATCGCGAAAGATGTCACGATCTTCGAATTCGTTGCCTTGGCGAACGCGATGACACCACGCCATTGCTGGCGCGTGAGAACGCCCTTGAAACCATCGGGCGCCTTGACGGGGGAAGAATCGCTGGCGGCGAAATAGACACTGTTGGCCCACGTGCCGGAAACGCGGACATAGGCAGGGCCGAGCGCACGGGCGAGGAGACGAAGCCGGGCGTTTGCGAGGTCGATGGGGGGGCGATATTCGAACTGGCTGGAGTCTACTCCTAGCTGCGCGTTGGCAGGGTCAGGTTTGGCAGCGACGTGGGAGCCATAGGGCTTCCAGAAAGCGCCGCCGGTCACCTCGACCATCTCTATGTTGTAAGATTGAAAGCGGGGATCGATCGTTCCAACCAAGGGCAAGCGGGCCGGATCGATGGTGGCGCGAAGATCTCTTGCCGGGGCCTGAGCCGATGAAGGCGAGAAAAGGAATGCTGTAAGTGGTAGCGCCGCAAGGTAAAGGCACCTAGCCCGTAGTGTAAAGTTGGCGTGCATCACTTCATCTCCCAATTTTTCCCTCGTCGTCACACTCCATGCAGCTTATACCAAGCTGCAGTGATGCTGACGCATCAGCAGCTTGGAACGCTCAGGTGCCGCGCGGGCTTGACCAAACTGCGATGAGTCAAGCTCAACGCAATTTGGTATTAGAGCGGTTTTCGATCAGATTGCATCAGATCGACCGCTCTAGCTTTTTGTTTTGACGCATTTTCTGAACCGTCAGGTGATTTTACCTGATTGGGAAATGCTCTAAGATCAAATAATGATTTCTGGTAAGGCCATAGACATGGCCTATGGCGCAGTCGCCCATCGACACACACGACCCATTGTCGCCCCTCAGGGGGCGGTGTTTACTTTCCAGATTCGGAAGGGCCGCTTTCCTTGACCAAAGGAGCGTGATACTAACGTATACGTGACCCATTCCATTCCCCACCGGTTTCCGATCGGCATCGCCCCGAGTGACATCGACTTCATGGGACATGTCAACAACGCCAGCTATTTGAAATGGGTGCAGGCTGCTGTCATCGATCATTGGCGTGCGTTGGCGCCTGCAGAAGCAATCAGGCAGCATCTGTGGGTAGCGATCAAGCACGAAATCACTTACCGCCGACCGGCTTTTCTGGAAGATGACGTCATAGCCACGGTGGTTTTAGAAAAAGTGCAGGGTGCCAGAGCTTTTTACGAAACGGTGATCAGGCGTGGGGAAGAGGTTCTGGCTGAAGTGAAGTCCAGTTGGTGTTGTCTTGATGCAGCGACCATGCGGCCTGCGCGCTTGGCAAGCGACGTGATCAAGCGTTTTTTCTCGGCCTCAGAAGTGAGCCAGCTCTAAGAGCCTTCTCTGATTGGGGCTTCGTGGGTCAAGCTGCTT
>NZ_JALHLF010000119.1 GCF_022832435.1 Novosphingobium organovorum
CCGAGGTGCTGGGCGCGCTGATGGCCTCGCCGCTCGGCCGGTCCGACTGGCTGCTCGATCACTGGACGCGCGAGACGCTGTTCAGCGTGCCCGCGCGGCGCGGCTGGATCGCGCCCGACCGCGCGCCGCTGGTATTCTGACGTCAGCGCGCAAGGTCCGCGCGGGCAGGAGATGGCGCGCGGCAAGGACCAGGCTTGCGAGCGTGCCGCCGCCTACCGCACCGATCGCGGCGTGCGTGAGCGAGCCGGTTAGCGCGCCCAGTGTCAGCCCGGCCAGCGTCGCGCTGCAGGTGAGCATGGCGTTGGCCGCGTCGGCCTCCATGCGGCCCTGCGCGCGCAAGTGGCCGCTGACGATCTGGCCGAGCGCCAGCGCGACCCCGCCCAGACACAGGATCGAGACCAGCGGGGCGACTTCGCTCCAGCGCGCGCCGAAGATGATCGGCACATACCAGCGCGCGGCAAGCGCCTGGAGCGCGACCAGGGGCACGAACAGCGCAAGGCCCGCGATCGTCACGCTGCGCTGCGCCGCGTCGCGCGCGGGACCCGGCGCGGCGCGGGCCAGCAGCGGGAAGGCCACCGAGCCGAACGCGCCGACGAGCGCGGTGACGATGCCGAGCCCGGCGTTGTAGGCGAAGTAGTAGCGCCCCAGCGCGCTCGTCCCCAGGANGAACGCGCCGACGAGCGCGGTGACGATGCCGAGCCCGGCGTTGTAGGCGAAGTAGTAGCGCCCCAGCGCGCTCGTCCCCAGGAGCGCGGCGACGATCAGGTTGTCCCCCTGGCTGCGCAGCGCGGCGAGCGTGTCGGCCAGCAGCAGCGCCGCGCTCGAGCGCAGGATGCGGCGCAAGGGCAGGAAGCCCGCGCGGCGATCGGGCTCCCAGCGATGCGCCTTGCGGGCCAGCCACAGCCACAGCGGGGCGACCAGCAGTTTGGGCAGGACGATGGCCCAGGGGCTCGGCCAGAGCAGCATGAGCGCGAGGGTCAGCCCCTGGTCGGCCATGGTCTGCGCCGCGCCGATCCGCGCGAGGCGGCCGACCATTTTTGCGCGCATGGCAAGAAAATACTGGACGTGCCCACCCGCCATGAACACGAAGACGAAGCTGAGCGCGGCCAGCATCGCGCCGGCGATTGCGGCATCGAAAACCAGCCAGAGGCTCGCGGCAACCAGCAGTTGCAGCACCATCAGCGCCCCGGTCCAGACCAGGTAGACGCGCCGGACGGTGTTGCACACCGCGGGCAGTTCGGCTTCGCTGGCGAGCACGATCTGCTGCCCGGTGCCCACCCGTTCGAGCACGCGCACGAGCTCGAACAGGCTGAGCGCCAGCGCCGCCTGGCCGACGATCTCGGGCGTGAGCTGGCGCGCCAGCACCACGGTCGTGGCGAGCCGGGCAATCCGCCCGGCGATTTCCGCGCTGCCGTAGGCGACCATTCCGCGCAGGAGATGCGCGCGCTGGCCGCCGAGCCGGGTCTCGATGCGGGCAAGGAGAGTCGAGGTCATGGTTCAGGGCCTTGGCGCAAGGGAAGAAAAGGCCCGCCGGGCGATGGTGGGTGGAGACCGGCGGGCAGGAAAAGTGTCAGTAGGCGCCGCGGGCCTTGAGCACGGCCGGGATGGTGCGGCCCATCAGCGCGAGGTCGAAGCCGATCGAGCCGCGTTGGAGATAGTCGAGGTCCATCGCGACCTGCCGATCGAAGGGCACTTCGGCGCGGCCCGAGGTCTGCCAGATGCAGGTGAGGCCGGGTTTGGCGTCGAGGCGCTTCCACGCTTGGCCTTCGTACTGGCGCACTTCCTCGGGCAGCGCGGGGCGCGGGCCGACGATCGACATGGCGCCGCCAAGCACGTTGAACAGCTGTGGCAGCTCGTCGATCGAGGTGCGGCGGATGAACGCGCCGACGCGCGTGATGCGCGGATCGCGGCGGACCTTGAAGCAGACCGCGTCGCGTTCGTTGAGATCGGCCATCCCGGCGCGCAGGCCGTGCGCATCGGGAACCATGGAGCGAAACTTCCACATCGTGAAGGCGCGCCCCTTGTGGCCGATGCGGGTCTGGCGGAAGAACACCGGGCCGCGCGTCTCGATCGCGATCGCGGCGGCGACAACGAACATGAGCGGGGTGAAGAAGAGGATCGCGAAGACCCCCAGCACGATGTCGAGCAGGCGCTTGCGCGATCCGGTCATCCACCCGCCAGCGTGGGTGGAGGAGGCGTGGACCAGCGCGCGCGCCACGAACAGCGCGTTGCCGACGAGATAGCGGTTGGCGAGCCGGCGCGGTTCCATCATCAGCCGCCAGACCCATTCGCAGCCCAGCTTGCGAAACAGCAGCGGTGCGCGCGCGATCCGTCCCGAATAGTAATCGAACAGCCCGCCGACGCCGAGCAGGACAGGCGCGTCGAGCCGGTCGGCGTGGCGTGCGATCCACTTTTCCTGGAGTGGAACGCCCATGCCCACGAAGACCATGCCCGCGCCCGAGGCGTTGATCCGCGCGATCACCGCTTCGGTTTCCTCGGGTGCGAAGAAGCCGTCCTGCGTCCCGGCGACGACAAGGCCGGGGTAGCGCGCCTGCATGGCTTCGCCCGCAGCGGCCGCGATGCCGGGCTGGCCGCCGAGCAGGTAGATGGCAATTCCCATGGCCGCCGCGCGTTCGCACAGGTCGGGGAACAGGTCGGTGCCGTTGAGGTTTTCGCCGGTCGGCTGGCGGGCGAGCCGCGCGGCGAGCGAGACGCCCGAGCCATCGGGCAGCAGCAGGTCCGAATGCTTGAGGATCGCGCGGTACTCGGCATCCTTTGCGGCGAGGTTCACGCAGTGCGCGTTGAGGAAGTTGACCGCGAGCCGCTCGCCCATGATCGCGGCGCTGACCAGCATGTCGGCCATCACCGCACGGGTCGAGCGCACGAGGTTGTATCCGAAGAGGCGCGTGGTCTGGAGATCGGCGAACTTCGCGTTGTAGGCGCCGGGAAACGATGCGGTGTGGTTGATGAACATGGCGTCCTCCTGGATCGTTGGAATGTGCCAACCGGGATTGCAGGAGCCGTGCCAGTAACCTTTTCATATTGATCAAAAACAATATTAAGAAATTGGAAGGGGCTATTGAAAACCATTCTATCGCGTTTCGCGAACGCATTTCGCAAATCGCGCGGCGGTCTTGCGAATAGTGCGCGTCGGATCGGCGGAGATGGGACGGGCGAGCCGCCAAAGGCGCAGAAATACGTATAAATTCGTAACTGGCACGCTCCGTGAAAGGGGGGCTACGCCAGGGCTCAGCGCCCCGGCACCCGCCTCTCGCCAAGGAAATGCCGCCATGTCCGACCATCGATCCCCCATCGGACCCAAGCCTGGGCCGACCTTCTCGATCATCATGCCCTGCTACAACTGCGAGGCGACGCTGGCGCGCGCGGTGCGCAGCGTGCTCGAGCAAAGCTGGAACGACTTTGAGCTGATCCTCGTCGACGATGGATCGCGCGACGGTACGTTCACGCTGGCCGGGGTCTTTGCCCGCACCGACCCGCGCGTGCGGGTTCTTTCACAGGTCAACCAGGGGGCTTCGGCCGCGCGCAACCGGGGCCTTGCCGAGGCGAAAGGGGCGCTGATCGCCTTTCTCGATGCCGACGACTGGTGGGAACCGGGCAAGCTGGCGGCGCATCGCGCAAGCCACGAGGCGGACCCCGCGCTCGACGTGACCTTCGCGGGGATCGTCTTCGTGCCCGATGTCCTGCGCCGCAAGGCCCTGACCCAGTCGAAAGTGCCCGCCGGGCGGCTGTGCCTTGCGCAGATCCTGAGCGAGAACCCGGTCTGCACGATGTCCAACGTGGTCGCCCGCCGCGCGGTCTTCGCGCGCCACGGGGCCTTTCGCGAGGACATGACCCACGCCGAAGACCAGGAATGGCTGACCCGGCTGGTGGCGCAAGGCGCGCAGGTGCGCGGTATCCGCGCCCGGCTGGTCTGCTACCGCACGAGCGAGGCGGGGCTCTCTGCCCAGCTCGACGCGATGTACGCCGGCTGGCGCTCGTTCGCGGGGCGCTATGCCCCGGCCGCGCAAGTACGCCGCAGCGAAGCGCTCTATTGCCGCTATCTTGCCCGGCGCGCGCTGCGCCTGCCCGGATCGGCGCTTCCTGCGCTGCGCTTCACGCTGCGCGGCCTGGCGCTCGATCTGCGGGCCTTCCTTTCCGATCCGCGCCGCGGACCCGCCACCGCGCTCTGCTCGCTCATTGCTCCCATCCTGCCGCTGGCCCTGCGCCGCCGCATCTTTGCCTGAGGAACCCGTATCATGGACATCAACCCCATCCCGTTCCGCCCGGTTGCCGCAGCGACCATGCCCGCGCTGGCCTCAGCGCCCGCCCCGCTCGTTTCGGTGGTCATGCCGGTCTACAATGTCGAGCGTTTCGTCGGCGAGGCGATCGCCTCGGTGCTGGCGCAGAGCCTCTCCGATTTCGAGCTCATCATCGTCGACGATGGCTCGAAGGACCACTCGATCGCGATCTGCAAGAGCTTCGATGATCCGCGCATCCGCATCGTCGGACAGGCCAACCGCGGGCTGGCCGGGGCGCGCAACACCGGTATCGCGATGGCCCGTGGGACGTTCGTTGCGCTGCTCGATTCGGACGATCGCTGGGATCGCGACAAGCTCCTGCTCCACGTCATCCACCTCAATTCGAGCGCGGATGTCGACGTGAGCTATTCGGGGTCGCGCCTGATCGATGAAAACGGCGCGGTCCTGCGGATCGCGATGCGCCCGCAGCTCGCGGGTGTCTCACCCGCCGACATCCTGATGCGCAATCCCGTCGGCAACGGTTCCGCACCGGTCCTGCGCCGCGCCGCGCTCGATCGGGTGGCCTTCGCCCATCCCCAGGAGGCCGACCGGCGGTGCTGGTTCGACGAGAGCTTCCGGCAGTCGGAGGACATAGAGATGTGGCTGCGCATGGCGCTGCGCCACGATTGCCGCTTCGAAGGCATCGCGGGGTTGCTGACCGATTACCGCATCGTGGGGGGCGGGCTGTCCGCGCGCATTCCGCAGCAGTACGAGGCCTGGTCGCGGGCGATGTCCGGGCTCTACGGCGATGCGCCGGGCTTCATGGACCGCTATCTGCCCAAGGCGCGCGCGTTCCAGCTGCGCTACCTCTCGCGCCGGGCGGTGCAACTGGGCGACGGGGCCTTTGCGCTCGCGCTGCTCGCCGATGCGCTGCGCAGCGCGCCGGTCATGGCGTTCAAGGAACCGGGCAAGACGCTCCAGACGCTGGCCGGAGCGCTCGCCACGCGGCTGCTGCCCGATGCCCTGATGCGCCGCGTGCGCACCGCCTTCACCGGCCAGGGAGCGGTGGCATGAGCGCGCCGCTCCTTCGCACCGCGCACCTGCTCGACGATCTGGCTCTTGGCGGGGTGACGCGTGGCCTTGCCGTGTTCGACATGCCCAGCCTTGCCGGGCGGATGACCAGTGCGGTGGTCGAAGTCGACCCCGCCCAGCGGCTCGCCCCCCGGCTCGACGCGAACGTCATCATGGTGCACTTTCCGCCGCGCTGGAACGCCTTGCCGTTCCTGCTCTCGCTGCGGCTGCGCAATCCGCGCGCGCGCATCCTCCAGGTCGAACACAGCTACACCCGCGCCTGGGCTGAACGGCACGTGCCGCGTGCGGGGCGCTTTGCCCGCCTGCTCAAGCTGTGGTGCGCGCTGTGCGACGAGGTGGTCTGCGTCTCCTTCGGGCAGGCGCGCTGGCTGCGCGATACCGCAAGGCTTCGCCGCGCGCCGAGCGTGGTCTATCCTTGGGGCGGGCGGCACGGTCTGGATCGGGTGGGGCTCGGCCGGGCGGGATTCGACCGGGCGGGACTGGCCGAGGCACCGGCCGAGGCGCCGGACGCACGGCCGATCCGGCTGGCAAGCTATGGCCGCTTTGCCGAACAGAAGGGGTTCGACACGCTGATTGCGGCGATGGCGCTGCTTCCGGCCGGGCGCTTCACGCTGACGCTCGGCGGGTTCGGGCCGGACGAGGCGTCGCTGCGCGCGGCGGCACAGGGGCTTGCGAACGTCGATTTCGCGGGCAAGGTCACTGATCTGGCCGCCTTTCTGGAACCGGTCGACCTCGTCGTGATCCCTTCGCGCTGGGAGGCGTTCGGGCAGGTCGCGGCGGAAGCCAAGATGGCCGCGCGCGCGGTGCTCGTCGCCGATGTCGATGGCCTCCCCGAACAGATGCTCTCGCGCACCTGGGTGGCCGACTGCCGCACGCCGCAGGGCATCGCCGCGGGAATCGAGGCGGCGGCGCGCGAGGATCTGCGGGCGGCCGGGGCCGCCAACCGCGCGGCGATGGCCGATGCGGAAAAGGCGCGCATTGCGGGCTGGAGCGAAGTGCTGGACCGGGCCGAGGCGGCGCTGGCTAAAGCGGCGCCAGTGGCGGGATCGGCGGCGGGATTGGTGGCGGGGCGGGGGCGGCTGGCGGTGCATCCGGTCTGCTGACCGTGCCCATGCCGATCAGCAGCAGGCCGGGCCAGATCAGATAGCCCAGGATCTCGAGGTTCTCGCCGAAGGTGTAGAAGGTGAGCACCAGCGCCATCGCGAAGCCGGTGCGCGCGGTGCGCGAATGCATCGCGCGCCCGAACAGCGTGACGACCGAGAAAGCGAGCGGGATCGCAAGGCAGGCGAGACCGACGATGCCCTTGACGAAGAGCAGGCCGTACCAGCTGTGGTGGCTGCCGATCGGCATGAACTCGACCATGTGCGGTCCGCGCTCGAGCACGCCGTGGCCGAACCAGGGCGCCTCGTTGCGCCAGCGCTCGACCGCGATCCGGCCGAGCGCGGCGCGCACGCGGGAACTGTCCGCGCGCGCGCCCTTGAAATCGTCCACCGCACGTTCGAGCGCTTCGCGGATGGTGGTGGCGAAAAGGCCGCCCAGCAGCACTGCCGGGGCGGCGGCGAACCACAGCGCGGGGCGGCGCATGTGGCTTGCCGCGAGCGCGACGGGCCACAGGATCGCGGTCGCCAGGATCGCCATGCGCGAGCCCGAGAGGTAGGCGATCAGCAGGTTGGCAAGGAGGCCGACGGCCATCCAGCCCAGCCGCCGCTCCTGCAGCGCGCAGATCATGTGGATGACCGCGACCATGCCCGCCGCCGGGGCCCAGGGAGCGTAGAACTGCCAGCGCGAGGCGCCGTTCTCCGGATCGACGATGTAGAGCATGACCGCAAAGAATTCCGGCCCCGAGCCGCCCACCACGCTGAGCGGTGAGACGTAGAGCAGGCTTGGCAGGCCGACCATCGGCGCGGCAAGCAGCAGCGGCAGCAGGATCAGCGTCTGCAAGCCCAGCCGGCACACCGCGCGGTAGACCGCCTCGGGCCGGATCGGCAGCGCTGCCCCCGCGAGGGGATAGAGCGCGAGCAGGGCCCAGCCCTTGGCCCAGCCGATGCTCGACTTGATCGTCGCCCCGATACCCAGGCCATAGCCGATATGGCCCGCCAGCAAGGCCACCTCCATGCCCGCCATGCCGATCAGCCAGAGCACGATGGCCAGCGGCAGGGGGCCCGGCCGTTGCCCGCGCGGCAGCGTGGGGAAGACATAGAATCGCCACGCCACCATCAGCGCCAGCGTCCAGCCGAGCGCGGGGCCGGTAATGTAGAGCGCGCCGGTCACGTAGAAGATCCAGGTCCCCTGGATCGTCCACACGATCAGAGTTTGCGCAGGATGAGCTGGATGATCGGCTGGCGTATCCATGCAAGGCCAAACCCTGTGACGACGAGCAGCGACGCGGCAATGGCGCCAGCGAGCGCAAGGAGGAGCGAGGGCGAGGTCTTGCGCTCGGGGATCGAGGGCGCCTCGAGCGTCTGGACCAGCGGATAGGAGGCGAAGGGATCGGCGCGGTTGGTGTCGAGCCGGGCCAGCGCGGAGGAGAACACCGCGTCGGCGACCTTGAGATCGCGATCGAGATCGGCGAGGCGCGAGGCGTCCTTGACCAGCGCGGCGGTGGCCGCGTTCTGTTCGCCGATCTGGCGGGCGATCTCGCTTACGGCGGCGCGCGTCCCGTAAGTCTGGCTGTCCTCGGCGACGAGGCTCTGGTAGAGCGCGGCGCGCCCGTCGCTGACGGCGAGATCGACGAAGCGCAGAAGCTGACCCGGCGCGAGCCCGGTGAGTGTCGCCCCGCGCCGCGACAGGTCCTGGCGCAGCGTGCGTTCCTGTGCGCTCAACTCGCTGACGAGCGCGTGGCGGTCCCCCAGCGTGGCGGATTTCTCGGCCAGCCCGCTGCGGATCTGGGCGTAGCGGCCGAGCAGGGTCTGGAACTGCGGATCGGCCTTGAGCAGCATGGCCATGCGCGCGCCGCCCACGCTCGAATCGAGCGACCGGGCGAGCCGCCGGGTCTGCGCGTCGCGCTCCTTCAGCGTGGTCAGCGTGTCGCGATAGCGCGCCTTGAGGGCATCGAGATCGGAAATGCGCGTGCGAAACTGCTCGACCGAGACGAGCCCGCTGTGGCTCTGGAAATCGAGCAGGCGCTGCTGAGCCTGGCGCGCCTTGTCCTGGAGCCGGGCGATCTCCTGCTGATCGGCTTGCGCGCGCTTGTCGGCCTCGTCGAGGCGCAGCGCGTCGAGATCGGCGAGGAAGGTGGTGCGCAGCGCCTCGAGCTTGTCGTGCGCGTCGGTGGGCGAGGTGCCCTTGACGGCGACTGCCATGAGGTTGGTCTGGTCGGTCAGCCGCACGTCGGGCTGGGGGAAGGCGCTGCTCGCGATCCCCAGCCGCGCGGCGGCGTGGCGCAGGGTGATGTTCGCGCCGAGCAGGCGCTTGTAGTTCTCGGTCGGGCTCAGCGTCGAACTGGAAAAGGCCGAGGAGGTGAGCGAGGAGGCCTGGCCGATGTCGTTGACGGTGAGGCTGCCGCCCGCGCCGCTGCCGGGCAGGATCAGGATCATCGAACTGGTGTAGCGCACGGGCGCGACCAGCAGGTAGACGATCGCCAGCCCCCAGATCAGCGCCAGCGGCATCGCGATGGCGATCACGTAGCGGCGATAGCGGCCGAGCGCGGGCAGGCCGTCGCGCACCAGGAACCACGCCTTGACCAACCGGCGCGGGGGATCGGGGCGGATTGGCTCCTGGAACATCAGTTGGTGGCCTGGTTGAGGATGACCGCGGTGGTGCCGATCCCGGCGAGCGAGCCGAGCACCGAAATGGCGTCCTGGAAATTGGCCAGGCCGCTGTCGTAGCAGGCCAGCGCGTCACCGGGCATGAGATAGGGGTCGTAGGCGTCGCGATCCGCCGCGCGCACCAGCGTCTCGACGCTGCGCTGGATGACGATCGCCTGGCCGGTCATCGGGTTGCGCGAAATGAGCACCGCGCGCCGGTCCTTGTTGAGCGCCGAGCCGCCCACGCAGTTCATGCCCACCAGCGCCTGCAGGAAGCGCGTGCCATAGGGCAGGCTGGTGGTCTCCTTGCCGATCGCCGAGGAGGCGTTGCTCGCGGCGGGGCGGGTGAGGTTGGACATGAACACGCGGATGCCCGGCGCGGTCAGTGCGCTGGCCCGTGCGAGGCGCGGATCGAAACAGCCCGTGCTCGCCACAAAGATGCGATCGCCCGCTTGCACCGTGGGATCGCGGGCGGGCGTGCCGGTGGCGAGGCCGAGCAGGTCCAGCCGGGTCCAGGCCCCGCCGCGCATCAGGTAGATGCGCCCGGCGTCGGCATCGGGGCGCAGCCCGCCCGCGGCCTTGAGCGCGCTCGACACGGTGCGCGCCGGGTTGTCGTCACCGATCGGGTCGGACTGGCTGCGGGCCGAGAGCGCCTCGGTGCTGCGCTCGCCTGCGCGCACGCGCCCGGCATCGAACACCGCGCCGCCGACATGGACCCATACCCCGGCGCTTTCGGTCAGGCTGAGGTCGACAAAAGGCGCCGCGCTGCGGGCCATTCCAGCGCGCACCAGCGCGGCCTGCACCGCGTCGCGCGCCGCCTGCGGGCTGAGGCCT
>NZ_JALHLF010000012.1 GCF_022832435.1 Novosphingobium organovorum
TCCTCGGTTTCGTCAAACTCGCCAGCATCATGCTATGGCTCAAGTGATTAAATTGTCACTACGTCCTAGCATTTATCTGATTCTAGTGGATTTTACGATTTTGACATTTGCAGACTCATCCCAGCCGCCAGGGAATGCAAATGTCAAAATCAATCCACTAGCGCGAGAAACGCGAGCGTATCCACGCCGTGATAGAGCAAGTCGATCACGGTCGCGGGATGCGCCCCGAAGTGATCGGCCCCGTTTCGCGCGAACTGCCTGGTAGCATACCGCAGGGCCTGAGCCAGCTTGCTCAAATTTCCGCTCTGACCTCCTCTTGTCGCCCAGTGAATTGCGATCAGAGCGGATGAGCTCGCCGCGCATGCCGAGCGGCTCCTCGCACAGGGGCGGAACCATGTTCGCCCTGCGGCCTTGATAACGCAAGCCATGCCACAAGGCATCAAACATCCCCTTTTACAAAATGGAGACGACTCATGATCGGCAAGATTATCGGCGCTGTGATCGGCAGGCATGCTGCGAAGAACGTCGACGGCATCACTGGCACCTCGGGCACCATCATCGGGATCGCCGCCCCCACCTTGCTCAAGCGGATGGGCCCGATAGGCCTCATCACCGTCGCCGCCGGCGGCTACTTCTACAAGAAGCATTCCGAGCGCCGTGAAGCGCGCCGGGCAAGGCCCATCGGCCAATAGATCAAACCACGCCGCCGCCGAAGGCATAGCCACCATTGGCATGAAAAAGCCGGCGAGCGCGAGATGGCAAGGATCACGACGCCGATCAACCCTAGGCACGCGTGGCGAAGGGGCGATAGACATCGACCTCCTTGCGCGCTGTTACCTGATGCAGGGCTCTTGCGCGCGTGCCTTAAAACCGCTTTGCGGCGTCACACCGTGGGAATCGCCGGGCCCAAAATGACCTTGGCGACTGGAAAGTCGTCGAAAAAATGCGCGGCACGCCCGACGCTGGTCACTTCCTCCCGACAGCGGGAACTTTGTGCCGCACTCGGGGATTGGATCAAGCGAGACGGCAAAGTCTCCGGTGCCACGCACCGGACAGCCGTTCCGCAGCGAAAATCAGGGCTGCCCCGCCTCGCGATTGCGCAGGCTTGTGGTCCGCGCCCCGCTTGTGGCCATTCTCACTCCGGCAGGGAGGCAAGTACGATGCAAGGCAAGACCGATCTAGCTCAGGGTATCCCCGAGGATGCGATTGCCCCCGGCGGAATGCTCGCGGGAATGTACGAGGGCGAACATGTCGTGCTCGCGCGGCTTGAAGATGGTCGCCTTCGGGCCGTGTCCGGCTCCTGCACGCACCTGGGTGCACCGCTCGAGACCGGAAAAGTGAGCGATGGCCAGCTGCGTTGTCCGTGGCATCACGCGCGCTTCTCTCTCGAGGATGGCGAGGCGGTCGGCGGGCCGGCTCTGGAGAATCTGGGATGCTACCGCGTCGAACAGAGCGATGGACTGATCCGTGTCACTGGCCGGCGCCATACGCCCGCTCCGCGGCGCGAACTGGCCATCGATACCCCGATCGTCATCATCGGCAGCGGCGCGGGCGGATACGCCATGGCCGACATGCTCTCGCGCCTTGGTCATGGCGAAGACACCCTGGTCCTGAGCGCAGAGAGCGATCCGCCCTACGAACGTACGTTCGTCTCCAAGCAATATCTGGCCGGTCGGCAATCGCGCGACGAAGCCCTCCTGCCCGCACCCGGCCAGGGGCTCGGCGAACCGGCGCCCATTCGCCTTGGCACGCCGGTCGTTTCGCTCGACCCGGTCACGCGCTCGCTCACCCTCGAAAGCGGCGAAACGGTCACCTACGGCACGCTCGTGCTCGCGACCGGCGCACGCGCGGCGATGCCGGACTTCCCCGGAGCGCAAGACGCGCGCGTCCACACGCTGCGCACGCTGGCCGATGCCGACGCGATCCTCGCACAGGTTCAGGAAGGCAAGCGCGCGGTGGTTCTGGGCGCGAGCTTCATTGGCCTCGAGGTCGCCGCCTCGCTCACCCAGCAGGGGCTGGACGTCGATGTCGTGGCGCAGGACGCCGCGCCGCTGGCCTCCATCCTGGGCGAGGAGACCGGCCAATATGTTCGACGTCTCCACGAAGAGCATGGTGTCACCTTTCACATGGGGCGCACCGTCACCGCCTTCGAGCACGACGCGGTCTGGCTTGACGATACGACACGCCTGCCAGCGGACCTCGTGATCGCCGGAATAGGTGTCTTGCCCAGGCTCGACCTTGCGCTGACCGGCGATCTGGCGCTTTGCGAAGCCAGCGGCGGCGTGCGTGTTGACGGAAATCTGCGCACCAGTGACCCGCATGTCTACGCCATCGGCGACATCGCCAGCTATCCCGATCCGCGCACCGGCAAGCCGCTGCGCGTCGAACACTGGGTCCACGCGCAGCGCATGGGACAATACCTCGCCCGCGCATTCACCGGTGCCGCGCAAACCCCGTTCGCCCAGACGCCGTTTTTCTGGACCGGCTACTTCGGAACGCAGATGCGCTACGTCGGCCATGCAAAGCCGGAGGCGAGCCGCCTTGAAGGCGATCCGGGGGCAGACGATTTCGCGGTATTCTTCCGCGAAAAGGGCGAAGATCGCGCCGTGCTGACCGTCGGGCGCGACATGCTCGCCCTCCAGATGGAAGAGCGCTGGGATGCGCAGGACATGTGACCATCGGTGCCCGATGCACGACAGGTCTTTCCACAAGCCTTCCGAACACCTAGGGGGTGCTCTATCCCCGGGGGGCCATTTACGCATGGCTGAGAGGTGGTCAGCAGACCGCGACCCGCTGAACCTGATCCGGTTGACACCGGCGTAGGGAGGGCCAGCGGTCATTTGTTTCCGTTGTCCCTCCACATGGAGTGGACGCGAGAAAACGATGACTGGCAAAACCCGATTTCCAAGCAGAACCGCCCTGGCGTTTGCGCTCCTCGCCTTTGAGCCAGCCGCGATGGCGCACGCATCGGAAGCCGCGAACGCATCGGATGCCTCGAACACGGACGCAGATCGCCCGGAAATCCGCGTCATCGGCCATCCTGACCCCGAAGGCTTGCTGCCCGACCAGACCGCGCCCAAGGCGGTCAGCGCCATTTCGTCGGATTTCATCGTCAAGCAGGCGCCAACGCTCAACGCGTTCCAGCTGGTCAACCTGCTGCCGGGCGCCAATGTCTCATCGAGCGATCCCTACGGGCTGTCCGCCAGTTCCAGCCTTACGCTGCGCGGACTGGGGCAGGACCAGATCGGTGTCCTGATGGAAGGCGCGCCCCAGAACGACATCGGCTACTACTACGCCTACCCCTCGCAATTTGCCGATGCCGAGAACGTGCGCCAGGTCGCACTGGCGCAAGGCGCGGCCGACATTGACGCGCCGGTCGTCGCCGCTGCGGGCGGCGTGCTTTCGCTTACGCTCGACGATCCCAGGCCCGAGATGGGAGGGCTCCTCGATCTTTCCGTCGGATCTTACGATGAACGGCGCCTCTTTGCCCGGTTCGACACCGGCGCGCTGGGGGCAAGCGGGATCAAGGCCTTCGTCTCCTATTCGCGCAACCGCGCGGACAACTGGCGCGGCGCGGGCTTCGACACGCGCCAGCACGTCGATGCCAAGATCCTGGGCGAATGGGGCGATGGCAACCGCGCCAGCCTCGCTGTATCCTACAACGACGCCAACACCTCGACATACCCCAGCCCGACGCTTGCCCAATGGCAGGAAAGCGGGCGCGGCTTCAACTACGATGCGCACTACACCGATGGCGACACCAACTACTGGCGGCTCTATCGCAGCCCTTTCCGCAACCTCTATTTCGCCGCCCCGGTCCATCTCCAGCTGCACGATGGGCTGAGCTTCGACAGCTCGGCCTATCTCCAGACCGGCCATGGCAATTCCCCCTACGGCACGCAGCTTTCCACCACCGGAAACTACCTTGGCGAGGAGGAACTGACCCAGCCGATCACCCTGCCGGGCGCGGTCGATGGACTTGCTACCGTTCTTGGCAACTACACCGGCAAGCAATTTCGCATCGGCGACGTGAGCAAGCTCACCCTGAAGGCCGGGGCGCATACGATCACGCTCGGCCTCTGGTTCGATTACGGCACCGACCGCGTCACGCAGTCCTACACCTCGATCGGGTCCGATGGGCGCCCGCTCGACCAGTGGGGCTATCAGGACAAGGCGATCCGGACCGCCGATGGTCGCCTGCTCGCCTACGAGAACCAGCGCACGCGAACCATGACAAGAAGCTTCTTCGCGGCCGACAGCATCGCGCTGTCCCCAAGGCTGGGTATCGACATCGGCTTCAAGGGCGTGAACATGGAGCGGCGCGGCACCAATTATCTGCCCGGACCGCAAGCGCAGGTCCACACCGACAGCTTTGCCCCGCTGCCGCGCGCGGCCATCCATTTCAAGCTGGACGATCGCCAGCAGCTGTTCGCGAACATCACCACCAACTTTCGCCCCCCCAACGAATTCGCGCTCTACGACAGCTATTACGAGGGCGAACTGGTGACGCAGGGGACGAACGCGCTCAAGAACGAATACTCGGTGTCCGAGGAGCTGGGTTATCGCTACATCGGCGCGAGCCTGTCGTTTTCGATGACCGCCTTCCACTACCACTTCCGAAACCGGCAAGTAGCAACAGTCGTCGAAAGCGGCGGCGCGCAGATCGCGTCCACGATCAACGCGGGCAGCCAGACTTCCTTCGGCCTCGACGGCGAAATCGACTATCGCCCGAGCGAGGGCATCAGCGTCTATGCATCCGGCGAGTATCTGCACACGCGCCTCGACGACGACCTGCCCATCGGCGGCGACTATCTGCCGACCAGGGGCAAGCGTGCGGTCGCAAGCCCCAGCGTCCAGTTCGCCATGGGAGCCACCTACGATGACGGGCGACTGTTCGGCAGCTCGGCTCTGAAATACGTCGGCCGCCAGTACGCGACCTTCATGAACGACGAGAGCATAAAGGGGTATGCAACGCTCGATCTGTCAGTCGGTGTCCACCTGGCCGGACTGATCGATGCACGGCGCACCGACCTGCGGTTCAACGTTCTCAACGTGACCAACCCGCATGTGCTTTCGGGCGTCTATGCGTTCAGCACCAGCGCGCAGGACACTCCTGGCCGGAACGGCACGGTCATCACGGGTTCGGCCCCATCCTATTACATCGGCGCGGGCCGCGCCTTCGTGGCGACGCTGTCGCGCGCGTTCTGACCATGAGCGGCGTGGCACCTCATCGCGTTCACGGCATGGGCACAGCGCTCGAAGCGCCGACATGGCCGGCGATAACCGCAGCCGAGGCGGAGGCGATCCTCGCCCTTTTTCCCGACGCCGGGCGCCTGCTCGGCCTGCGCTGGCATTCGCCGCGCCCGTTTTCCGCCGCCACGCTGGTGCAGACCGATACCGGAGAGTTCTTCCTCAAACGCCATCATCACCGTTTGCGCACGCCCGCCGCGCTGGCGCAGGAACATGCGTTCATGGAGCATCTCCTCGCCGCCGGATTGCCCGTGCCGGAGATCCTGAAGGCCCGCGATGGCACCGGCACCATCACACAGGGCGCGTGGACCTACGAAGTGCATCGCAAGGGCACGGGCATCGACCTTTACCGCGAACGCCAATCCTGGACACCGTTCCTGACGCCGGCCCATGCCTTCGAAGCGGGCGTCGCGCTTGCCCGGCTGCACCGTGCCGCGCAAGGGTTCAACGCGCCACCGCGTGGCCCGCACCCGCTCGTCGCCAGCTTTACCATTCTGCCAGCGCACGACCCTCTGGCCAGCGCCGCGCACTATATCGCGGCCCGCCCCGCCCTCGCCGCGTTCCTCAAGGACAAGCCCTGGCGGCAGGAACTGGCCCGCCTGTTCGCCTCGCTGGGCCAGGGACTTTCCCAGCGATTGCAGGACCAGCCTCCGCTGTGGACGCACAACGACTGGCACCCCTCGAACCTGCTCTGGTCTTCGGACGGCGCAGTGGCCACGGTCTTCGATTTTGGTCTCGCCGCGCGCTCCTGCGCGCTCCACGATCTTGCCACGGCGATCGAGCGGACGGCCATTCCCTGGCTGCAACGGGAGGACGAACCCGCCGACGCGCAGGCCGCGGCGGCGCTCGTGTCCGGATACCGGACGCTGATCCCGCTTGACGCCACCGATGTGGAAACCCTCGTCCATCTGCTGCCGCTCGTGCACATCGAGTTCGCGCTGTCCGAAGTGCATTACTTCGCGGGCGTCCTTGCCGATCCCGCACAGGCCACCCTTGCATGGCAGGACTATCTCATCGACCATGCCGACTGGTTTCTCACCCCGCCCGGCCGGGAATTCCTCGAGCGTTTCGAGCGCGAGGTCCGGAACTGATGTCTGCCCTCGAAATCATCGCCGTCATCGTCAGCTTCCTCGGCATCTGGCTGACCGCCAGACGCCGGATGCTGTGCTGGCCGATCAACCTTCTCGCCTGCGCGCTCTATTTCCAGCTTTTCCTTGAGGTCCGGCTCTACGCCGACATGGTGCTGCAGGCCTTGTTCGGGATCGCCATCCTTTATGGCTGGATCGCCTGGATGCGGGGCAAGGAAGAGAAAGGCGACGTCGTCGTCGTGCCGTTGACGGGCCTCGAGGCCTGCGCCGGACTGGCGGCGGGCGCCCTTGGCGCTGCGGCCATAGGGTGGTTCACCAGCCATCATACCAACGCGGCGCTCCCCTGGATGGACGCGACGCTGAGCAGCTTCAGCCTCCTTGCCCAATATTGGACCGCGCGCCGCCATGCTTCCAGCTGGCTGCTGTGGATTGTGGTGGACGTGGTCTACGTCGGCATGTTCGTGTTCAAGGGGCTTTGGCCGACAGCCGGTCTCTATACGGCGATGGTCGCCCTGGCAGTCCTGGGATACAGGAACTGGCTCCGCACCGATGCAGGCGGAAACGCCGCGACACGCCGGAAGCCATAAACGGACATCCAGCTGGACATCAGAAGGAAATTGGCACCCGCCGGAGCTGACGAAATGGACCGGCCAAACCGGCTTTGACAATCCGTCACTGGTCGTGGCAAACCTGCATTTGCAGTGACTTGCGAGGTGCTACTCGGTCCGGGCTACGCGCCCCGTTCATGACACCCCGCACGCGGACGCTTGAACAACCAGACCGCAGGCGATGCCCCCCATGCCTTCAAAGAACCGCTATTATTCCGGGCCAATTTCCCCCCATTTTGACGGGCAGCGTTTTACCAACCTTGCCGGAGAGCCCGAAACGGACCGATCGATACGCGACATCCTGCGTTGGTATCGCACGGCGCCCAGGACCAGATGGCCGAAATCCGTACCGGTGTCCCCCACCCTTCCCGCGCGGCGGGCCGAGGGTTTGCGCATAACCATGGTCGGCCATGCCTCCCTTTTGATCCAGGCGGGCGGGGTCAATATCCTGACCGATCCGGTCTGGTCCAACCGGGCCAGTCCGATTACTTTTGCCGGGCCGCACCGCGTCACGGCCCCGGGTATCCGGTTGAAGGATCTGCCGCCCATCGACATGATCCTGGTTTCCCATAACCATTACGACCATCTCGACATTTCGACCCTGCGGCACCTTCACGCGCAGCACGCTGCGAGGATCGTCACCCCATTGGGCAATGACAGCATAATCCGGCGCCACATTCCCGATGCTCCCCTCGAAACGGGGGATTGGTTCGACAGCTTCGCCATCGCCCCAGGAGCCAAAGCCCACATCGTACCGGCCTTGCACTGGTCATCGCGTGGCCCGCGCGACCGTCGCATGGCCCTGTGGGGCGGCTTTATGCTGCAACTCTTTGGCAAGACGATCTATTTCGCCGGGGATACCGGCTATGGCTCGGGCGCCATCTTTCGCGACTTGCGGGCGCGTTTTGGTCCGGTCGATGTCGCGCTACTGCCGATCGGCGCCTATGCGCCCCGCTGGTTCATGGCAGCCCAGCACACCGATCCCGACGAAGCGATACAAATCATGCTGGATCTGGATGCGCGAGCGGCAATCGGAATGCATTGGGGGACATTCAAGCTAACGGATGAACCTTGGGACGAACCCGCCCGGCGCCTGAGGGCCGGCCTGCAAGCTCGCGGCATGGATCCGGCGAAATTTACCGCCATGTGCCCTGCTCAAACAGCCGACTTCGCCTAGTGGATTGATTTTGACATTTGCATCCCCTGGCGGCTGGGATGGGTCTGCAAATGTCAAAATCGTAATATCCACTAGAATCAAATATATGCTAGTGGTTCGAAGAGATTCTGACATTTGAGCGCGCCCTATCCGATAGGGTATCAAATGTCAGAATCGAACCACTAGCCAAGCGCTCGGGTCGCTCGGTGTTTGAGCAAACCACCCGGGAACTGGCATCAATCGTATGACTATCCGAGTGGATCAGCACCCGCTGCTTCGGCTTGCGCCGCCATACCGCCATGTGCAGCGCCTGCAGCACCGCATCGGTTGCCTGCCTGCTCTGCATCGACCAACCCACCACTCGGCGGGAATAGAGGTCGACCGCAAGGGCCAGAAAGGCAAAGCCCTCCAGGGTCCGGATGCAGGCAGTGCCCCTCACCCAAGCCCGATCGGCAGCGGCGACGTCGAACTGACGATCCAGAGTGTTGTCGACCGCCAGCGATGGCTTGCCACCAAAGCTCCCCGGCCGACGCTTTTTAGCCGATCTGCGCCTTGACACCCGCCAGCCTGGTCAACCGGGCAACCCGGTTCGGACAGCAGGCCTCGCCTTGATCCAGCAGGTCGTCGTGCAACTTGCGGTAGCCATAGACCCTGCCGCTATCGTTCCAGGCCTGCCGGATCAACTCCGTCTGCCGAGCATCTTGCCGCGCTCCTCGGTCCCCCGGGCCAGTTCGCGCTTAAGCTGACGAATTTCGCATCCTTGCCGGCATCGCCAGACACCACCTTCGCCAGTTACCGCTTCCATGCGTACAGCGAATGCCGACCGACGCAGAGCCGTTCAGAAACCTCCGCTAACGGATACCCGCGCTCCGTAATCTGAGCCACCGCATCACGCTTGAACTCATCGCTGAAATTGGGCTTCCCCATCGCCGCCGCCTGTCCTCGAAATGCGGATAGAAGGCGCCCAAAAATCCAGGGGAACCTCACATGGTTGGTTGCAAATTTCCCGGGTCCGACAGCCCCGGCGAACAACTGTGGCCCGCGCCAGCAACCGTTGCGGTCGATTAGGCGGCAGCCGCGAGGTCGTGTGAAGGACCGCTCTTGGGAAGTCCGCCTAGTGCTTCGAAGGACCACAATGGGTGCCAGGCGACCACAGCCAGCGGATGCCCGCCTGCATGCGCGGCCACCTACCGGGCAAGACCGCGCCGATACTGGGCAGGCAACCCGCAGGCTACATCGCCGAGCGCCGGTGCGCCGGGCGGGAAAACGAAATCCCCCCCCCCTCGCCTCGGCTCTCTTCCACAGCGGCAGCCAGGCGCAGCGCTGACCCGCGCCACTATATTGCGGCCGGACCTGCTGCCACGTCAGAGCGGCCTTTCGGTCATGTCCGGTGTGCCGACTTGGAACTTTCGCCGTGAATGGCCTTTGTTTGGGAAGGGCGGCCATACCGGCCGTCCACCGGGATCGAGGCCGAAGGCATGTATTCACCCCGCGCTCCAATCGCGTCCGCTGGAACCCAACGGGTTCGGGCCGGTCCGCCCGACCTGACGCGTTTGCACACGACCCGCGACCTGAGCGTCGCCCTTGCCAGCGGGCTCAACGACGCCGACGCAACCGTCCAGTCCATGCCCGATGCCTCTCCGGTCAAATGGCATCTGGCCCACACGACCTGGTTCTTCGAGACGTTCCTCCTGCGCGACACACGATCAGACTATCGCCTGTTCGACGACAAGTGGCCCTTTCTCTTCAACAGCTATTACGAAGCCGAAGGCGCCCGCCTGGCGCGCCCGCACCGCGGTATGCTCACCCGTCCCACGCTGGAGCACGTCCTCGCCTATCGCGCGCATGTAGACGCCGCGCTCGAACGGGCCTGGTCCGACCTTCAGGAACACCATGCCGCCCTGCTGGAACTGGGCCTTCAGCACGAACAGCAGCATCAGGAATTGCTCCTGACCGACCTGAAACATCTCTTTTCCTGCAATCCGCTCGGCCCGGCCTACCGCGAGGAAGGCCCCGCCCCGTCCACAAGTGTCGCCGCCGAGCTCAGGTGGCTGGAAGGGCCGAGTGGCGCACGGACCTTCGGCCACACCGGCGAAGGTTTTGCGTTCGACAACGAGGGGCCAGCGCACATGCAATGGCTTGCTCCCCACGCGCTCGCCGATCGCCCTGTCACCAACCGCGAATGGTGCGCCTTCATCGCCGATGGAGGCTATGAAACCGCGTCCCTGTGGCTCTCCGATGGGTGGGACTGGGTTCGCGACGAGGGCGTGGCAACTCCGCTCTATTGGAGGGGGGAAGGCGAGCCGGAGGCGCGCGAGACCTTCACGCTTTCCGGTTGGCACCCGATCGACCTCGATGCCCCCGTCACCCACATCTCGTTCTACGAAGCGGACGCCTACGCGACCTGGGCCGGAGCGCGCCTCCCGACCGAACAGGAATGGGAAGCGGCCGCCAGCGGCCAGGCGGCAACGGGCGGGGTCCAACTCGACCGAGCCGAAGCCGTCCAGCCGCGAGGCGAGAACCCGGAAGGGGACTTTGCGTCGCTGTACGGCAACGTCTGGGAATGGACAGGGTCGGCCTATCGCCCCTGGCCGGGCTTTCGCCCCGCCCCCGGCGCGGTTGGCGAATACAACGGCAAGTTCATGTCCAACCAGTTCGTGCTGCGCGGTGGAAGCTGCGCGACCCCGCGCGGTCATGTGCGCGCGACCTACCGCAATTTCTTCCATCCACACCAGCGCTGGCAATTCACCGGCCTACGACTTGCGAGGGATCTCTAAACATGGCCACATCGCCGCTCGACGCGACCAGCGGATCGCTTCATCGCTCCTTCGCCCGTGCCTTTCGCACGGATGTGCTGAGCGGCCTTGCGGGGCGGGCCAAGTCCATCCCCGCCCGGTGGCTTTACGATGAAACCGGCTCGGAGATCTTCGAGGAGATCACGCAGGCCCCCGAATACTATCCGACCCGCACCGAAACCGCGCTGCTGCGCGCGCACAGCGCGGACGTCGTGCGCCAGAGCGGAGCGGACGCGCCGGTGGTCGAGTTCGGATCGGGCAGTTCGCTCAAGACGCGCATCCTTCTCGAACACATGCCCAGGACGACCTACGTCCCCATCGATATCTGCGGCGAATTCATGGATGCCGCCTGCGCCGAGCTCGGCACCCGCTTCCCCAAATTGGAGATCCTGCCCGTCGAAGGCGATTTCACGCAGGAAGTGCCGCTGCCCTCTTGCGTAAAGTCGCCGGACGGCGCCTCACCTGAAGCGCTCGGCTTCTTTCCCGGATCCACCATCGGCAACCTTCTGCACGCCGAAGCGGTCGACATGCTGGGCGCCATGCGCCGTACACTCGGCGAAGGCGCCTGGCTTCTCATCGGCATGGACCGCGCGAAGGAGCCGGGCCGGCTCATTGCCGCCTACGACGATGCCCTGGGCGTTACCGCCCAGTTCAATCTCAACCTCCTCACCCGCATCAACCGGGAACTCGATGGTTCGATACCGGTCGACTGCTTCCGCCATCTGGCTCTCTGGAACGAAGAGCGCAGCCGTATCGAGATGCACCTCGAGGCCATTCAGGATGTCCGCTTCGAAGTCGCCGGCACGCCGTTCACAATGGGCCATGGCGAGACCATTCACACGGAAAACTGCCATAAGTACACGCCCCGGGAAATGGAAGACCTGCTCGCCGCAGGGGGCTGGACCACGCATAGCCACTGGAGCGATACGGATGGGGACTATTCGCTGCTGCTGGCCCGCGCGCACGATCAGGAGCGCGGCTGAAAGGTCAGCGGGCTTGGCGAGCGGGCGCCGTCTCGGGTATCCCCACGAATACCGCGATTGCGCAGAGGGCAACTGCCGAGATCATCGCGCCCGGCGCCCCGGCCCAGCCGGTCCCGGTCACCAGGAGATGCGCGATCACGGGGGTAAGACCGCCGAAGATGGCGGTTGCGCTCGTCGCGCCCAAGGCCAGACCGCTGAGACGCCCCTCGCCCGGGAACAGTTCGGCCGTGGTCACCGCCCCCACCGCACTGACCGCTCCGCCGAGCGCCGCCATGAACAGGGCACCTGCCCAGGTCGCGAGGCCGTTCGCGGTCATCCCCGCAAAGAGCGCCGAAGGCACCACGATCGCGACCAGCGCCAGCGCAACGAGCACCGGGCGACGGCCGATACGGTCCGAGAGCATGCCCGTCGGCGGGGTCACCAGAATGACAGTCAGCGCGGCCAGGGTCGAGATCGAGAGAGCCTGCGTTTCGGGCATGGTTCCGGTCGCATCGAGAAACGCGGGAACATAGGTGATCCCCACATAATAGGTGATCGAGCCCAGGGCCGAGATCGCAAAGCCACGTGCAATGGCAGCGCGATGGCCCGACAGGATGTGCCGGATCGGCCGATCCGGGACCGTACCGCTCCGTTTCTGGTCATGGAACTCGGGCGTCTCGGAAAGCGCGGCGCGGGCGAACAGCACACAGGCGGCCAGCGCCCCGCCAAACAGGAAAGGAATACGCCAGCCCCATTCGACAAGCGCATGGGACGGCATGATCCATACCGTCAACGCAGCGGCGCCCGCCGCCAGGAGAGCCCCGATTTCGCTCGAGGCCGACGCGCAGCTCGCGACCAGGCCACGGCGGTGCGCGTGCGCGCCTTCGAGCAGATAGGCGACCACCCCGGTATATTCCCCCCCGACCGAAAACGACATCACGCAGCGCAGGAGCACCAGCAGCACGCCCGCCACAGGGCCCGCCTGCGCATAGGTGGGCAAGACGGCCGTTGCCAGCATCGCCGCCGTCATCAACGCCATCGAGCCCAGCATCGCAACGCGCCGCCCGAAGCGGTCGCCAAGGTGGCCGAACACCAGGGCGCCGATGGGGCGCAGCAGATAGGCGATCGCGAAGCCGCCCAGCGTCTGCGTCATCGAATGTCCGTCCGCTGCGAAAAACACCCGCGCCAACACCGTCGCGAAATAGAGATAAAGCGTGAAGTCATACCACTCGACCATCGTCGAGAGCGCGGCAATCACCATCGAGCGCCGTGGCATCGGCGGGTAATGAGCGATATGCGAGGGAGCAGCGCTGCGCGCACTTTGGCTGGCTTCGCCGTTCATCCCCTAAGGGTGCCGCATTCCTGCCACCCGAACAAGGCCCGCGTCACCGCGCCCTTGCCCCAGCCAAGAGGAGAACCGGCGTGACCGAGGCGCATTTCGACTTCGACACTCCTGTGGAACGGGGCGGATCGGATTCGGCCAAGTGGCAAGAGCGCGCAGACATCCTGCCGATGGGGATAGCCGACATGGACTTTCGCACCGCGCCGGCCGTGATCACGGCACTCGAAGCGCGGATCGCGCACGGCGTGTTCGGCTACCCCACCCCCGACACGGCCTATTTCGAGGCTATCGCAAGCTGGTTTGCGCGGCGCCACGGCGTGCGCCTGCCGCGCAGCGGCATCATCCCGACGATCGGCGTCGCACCCGCCATCCAGGCAATCCTGGCTGCCTTGTGCGCGCCGGGTGACGGTGTGATCGTGCAGCCACCGGTCTACAACCGCTTCCTCTCCGCAATTGAGCACATGGGCTGCCGCCGGATCGAGAACCCGCTGGCGCTGCGCCAGGGCCGCTACGACATGGATTTCGCCGACCTGGAACGAAAGGCCGCATCGCCTGAGGCGCGCGTACTTCTGCTGTGCAACCCGCACAACCCGGGCGGACGCGTCTGGACACGCGCGGAACTGGAGCAGCTCGCCCGGATCTGTGCCCGCCACGGCGTCAGGGTGGTGAGCGACGAGATACATGGCGATCTGGCGTTCTCCGAGCACCCCTTCACCCCCTTCGCGGCACTGGCTCAAGACGCTGCGGCAGGCTGCATCACTTGCACCGGGGCCGGCAAGGCCTTCACCATTTCGGGGCTTCAGAACGCGTTTGTGGTCGTGAGCGATCCCAAATTGCGAGCACCTGTCGAGGCAGCCATGACCGCGCATCAGATCCGCGACCTGAACCCGATAGGGCTGGCCGCCACGACGGCAGCCTACACCGGGGGAGAAGCATGGCTGAACGCACTCATCGCCTACCTGGAAGGCAACTGGCGCCTGCTGCGCCAGGCCTTTGCCCGGCACCTTGAGCACATCGATGTGATCCATCAGGAAGGAACATACCTCGCCTGGATCGACAGCCGAAAGCTGGGCATGTCCAGCGAGGCGCTTGCCGATCGGTTGGTTCGCGAGGCTGGCGTGCGCGTCATTCCCGGCTCGATCTTTGGGGCACAGGGGGACGGCTTCGTGCGCGTCAACTTCGCCTGCCCGCGCGCACGGCTCAAAGATGGTCTCGACCGGCTGATCTGCGGCCTCTCCCGTTAATTGAAGCCATCATCGGTGAGCGCCATGGAAGTCGGCGTTCGCATTTCGAACGCCAATCTCCCGCTAGCGGCGCCGAGCCCTGCATTTTCCAATCTGTAATGAGTGCGCACCTCTCGGCTATGATCAATGCCCCGGGCTCTGTCGTCGCTGCGCTGCAGTGCGGCCTAGGCCAGATCGAGCTTGTGCGCTTAAAGTCACCCAGACCGTGCGGGCGGAACCGGAGGGCCTTCATGCGATCATGAACCGAGGAACGAAGCCGTTCCTTGCTGTGAGAGTCGGTCTCAAAGGCGATCAAACCGCAGACAATCGTTACGTAAATCCGACCCATGCACGAACATAGGGTAATCGCGGGCGCGACTGCCGGAAAGGCTGGTTCGCGGATCGAGATTGCTGGCAGGTTGGTTGCCCACCGATAGGATGAAGAACGGGCTCGCGGCACGTGCCGGGCCCAGGCATCGTACGGAGGACAACCACGGAGCAGTATATCGGTCTCGATGTTTCGCTGAAAGATACTTCGGTTTCGGTTCGGCAGGATGGCAAGCGCATCTGACGCGGGAAGTGTGCCTCTGACCCGAAGCTTCTGGCCGGAATGATCCGCAAACGTGCCCCGCAGGCCAAGCGGATCGTGTTCGAGACAGGCCCTTTCTCGGTATGGTTCTATCATGCGCTGATGGCGGAAGGGCTGCCGGCGATCTGCATCGATGCGCGCCACGCCAAGGCGCATCTAAACATGGCTCCGAACAAGACAGATGCGAACGACGCGGATGGGCTGGCCCGCAAGCTTGCCATCATCGTGCACACGATGATGAAAACCGGCGAGTTGTTTGACCGCCGCCTCCAGACAGCTGCGTAAGCCGCGGCGGCGTCAACGGCAAATAGCGGCAAAAAGAACAAGGCTCGCATCCAGTTGGATGCTACGGCCCGTCCCTGCCGGGGCGCGGATGGGATCATTCCGAGTAGCGGGAAGCAACTCCCTCCATTGGAAGATTGCGGCACGAACGGACACAAGAGCCTGATTTTCTCCGTGGAGAGGCATTGACGTTGGGTGGGCGATTAGACGACCCGCTCCGATGGTCATGGACCAGTGGGGCACCGGCGTGGGCGGCCCACAGACAATGCCCCATCCCGCCCCCGACGCGCGCCTGTTCCAGCCGGCCGACGTGTAATGGCCCGCCGTCATTCAGGCCTGCGGGCGCTGGGCCTTCGGAGCGGCGGACCAGGACGACTTCCTCGAGAAATCCGCAGCGATGAACCTCAACGGCCACATGGATCGCATCCGCGTCCCCTTCCTCGTCACCCATGGCGCCAACGATCGCCAGATCAGCCCCGCCTATGCCGACGATCTCTACGACCAGCTGGTCAATTCGCCCCGGGACCCGCATCGGGACATGCCCCCCGATCCAGCTGAAAGGATGGCTGCCATGCCCCGCCGCTTCGTCGACCGGTCGATCACCTTGTGCAACAACGTCGTCTCCGACCCGCCCTTCATGCGGCCCGAGATCACGTACCAGAACCACCAGGACACCGCTCCCGAACTCGACGTGTTCTTTCCCGGCGTGACCGCCGAGGGTACCCCGGACGGAGCGGGCTTCGCAGCGTCGGAATGGATCCGGCTGACCACCCACAACGGCACGCACCTCGACGCCCCCTACCACTTCCCCCCGACCATGGACGCCGCGCAAGGCGAGCCCAGGCGCACCATCACCATCGACGAGGTTCCCCTCGAATGGTGCTTTCAGCCCGGCGTGAAGCTGGACTTTCGCCATTTCCCCGATGGCCACGCCGTCACCGCCAGGGACGTCGAGAACGAGCTGGTCCGCATCGGGCACACGCTCAAGCCGCTCGACATCGTCGTGGTCAACACTGCGGCCGGCGCCGCGCTCGGCCAGCCGGATCTTCTGGGCAAGGGCTGCGGCATGGGCTACGAGGCGACGATGTACCTCACTTCGCGCGGGGTACGGGTGACCGGCACCGATGCCTGGTCGTGGGATGCGCCGTTCAGCCACACCGCACAGAAGGTCAAGGAAACCGGCGATACCTCGCTGATCTGGGAGGGCCACAAGGCGGGCCGCGACATCGGTTACTGCCACCTTGAGAAGATGCACAATCTCGAGGCCCTGCCGCCTCACGGTTTCACGATCAGTTGCTTCCCGCACAAGATCAAGGGCGCGTCGGCAGGCTGGACCCGCGCCGTCGCGATCATCGACGAAGACTGACCGCAAGGGGCTCAACCATGCGCCTTGCAACGCTTGCCGACGGTTCGCGCGATGGTCGGCTGATCCTCGTCTCACGCGATGGCCTACGCCATCTTCGCACCGCACCCGCCTGCCTGCTCGACGCGATCGCGGACTGGGCGCACTGCGCCCCCGACTTGCGCGCGCTGACTGCCCGGCTCGAGGACGGAGATGGCACCGCATTCGACCAGAGCAGCCTGTGCGCGCCGCTACCGCGCACCTGGCAATGGTGGCTGGACGCCTCGGACGCGCTCGGCCACATCAAGCTAATCGTCCAGATCAACGACTGGTCGCCCAGGCCGCGCTCACCCGTGAACTGGCGGCCGGGACAATCATCGGATCGGGAACCGTGTCTTCTCCCGATTACGTCCAGGTCGGCTCGAGCTGCATTTCCGAGCGCCGCGCGATCGACACGATCGAGGGGCGTGAACCGCCCCCTTTCCTGTCCTACGGGGAAACGGTCAGCATGACCGCCCGACGGCTCGATGGCTTTGCCCCGTTCGGCACGATCCGGAACAAGATTGCACGGGGCTGACCCTGGCCAGGACGTGGCCTGCGGGGCCACCCGCTACCGATCGGCCTTGATCGTGACCGACACGCCCCTTCGCGGCGTCCACCGAACCCATGGCGCCACGCCCCAAAGCCGCCAGGTAGCGCCTTTGGGGCGTGCCTCTCAGGGCGCGAAACTCTCCTTCGCGACATTCCCCAGATAGCCGATCGTTTCGGCGTAGAGCTGCGGATTGTCGGGCTGGAAATAGCTCGTCTTGACGATCACCGTACGCGTATCGGGATCGATGTAGATAAACTGCCCCTGAAGCCCCAGGGCAAAGAAGGCATTGGAATCCTTTACGGTCCACCACTGGAAGCCGTACCCTCCTTCGTTGCCTTCCTCCCCGTTGGTGGGGACGGTTGCCTGGGCGATCCACGAGGCCGGCACGATCTGGCGGCCGTTGCCCTTGCCCTTGTCGAGGACCATCTGGCCAAGGCGTCCCAGATCGCGCAAGGTGGCGTTGTAGCCCGCTCCGGTGAATTCGCGCCCGCTGCCGGTCGGACCGTCCATGATGAAGAAGCCGTCGGCCTCGGTGCCCAACGGCTCCCACAATTTCTCGGCCATGTAGTAGGCGATAGGACGATCGGTCACGCGTTCGACCAGCCACCCCAGGACGGCCGTGTCGAGCGTCTTGTAATCGAACACCGCCCCCGGCTTGTGCGCCTGCTTGATAGTCAGCGCCGGCTCGACGAAGCGGCGCACATTGCGGATCAGCGCCTCTTCGTGGTTCTCGCTCGCGATGCCCGGGGCGCCGTCGTAGCGCTCCTCGTAGGCGACACCCGAACGCATCTCCAGGATGTCGCGGATCGAGACCCCGTTGTAGGCGCCGGTCTTGAGTTCGGGCAGGTACTTGGTAACGGGATCATCGATCGACTGGATACGCCCTTCGGACACCGCGATGCCGACCAGCAGGCTGACGATCGACTTGGTCGCCGACCAGCACATGAAGTGCGTCTGCGCGTTGGTGCCGTTGCGGTACTGCTCGGTCACGATCTTGCCGTTGCGAATGACCAGGAAGGCGTTGGTCCGCGTCCGCTCGAGGAAATCGTCCAGACCCAGCGTCTTGCCATCGACCTGGTAGGTCGCCAAGATCGGGCGTTCGACGTAGGGCAGGACCCAGGGCCTGGAGGCATGGGGCACTTCGCGGGTGAAGAAGAGGTCCTTCATCTCGCGAAAGTAGAACGCGTTGCCGTCCGACTTGAGAATCTGGCGGCGCACCTGCTGCATGGTCGGCGAAACCGGCGAGGCCATGGCGTCCTCGACCTTGGCCTGCGCCGAGACCCCAGCTTCGGCCTGCGAAGCCTTTTCAGCCGGATACTGCTGCGCCTGCCCCATCGATGCGCTGGTGAGCATCAGGCCGCCAAGAAGCGCTCTCTTTGCCGAAAATTGCCGAAACATGCTGATTTCCTTCTTAGTGGTCTGGACGGATAAGATGCGCGCGCCCCGCAATCGCAGGCGCGCGGCGAAAGGAGAAGCCCTGCCTGCGCGCCGATCCGCGCGCAGGCAGGGCGCATCTTCAATAGCGGTATGTCCCCGTCAGCCCGAACGTGCGCGGGCGAACAGTGATATTGGTAAAGTACGGATCGGAAATGGAATAGTGCGAGCGCGCAAGGCTCGGTTTCTGGTCGAGCAGGTTGTTGGCGAAAACCGATAGGTCCGCCCCGCCCAACCGCACCCCGACGCGCACCGAAAGGTTGTTCTGTTCGTCGGCAGGTGTCTCGCTCGGATCGTAGCTGAAATTGGCCGGGTTGTAGCGCGGCGCAAGCGAGGAAGCGCGCGAGCGGTAGTCGTAATCGAGGCGCGCATAGAATGGGCGTCCGGCAAGGGCGAAGGTGTTGTTCACCGAGAGGTTGAGCGACCAGGGTGAACCCGCGATCTTGTCTCCCTTGCCCACGATGAGGACCGTGTCCGATCCGGCATAGACCGATTCATCGTAGCGCGCATCGACGTAGCCCAGCGTCGCCGAGAACGTGAAGCTGGCGTTGGGATGGACTTGCACCGCCATGTCGAAGCCCCGGCTCGATGCCTTGCCCGCGTTTGCAACGAACCCCAGTCCACACCCCGAAAGGTAGATGGACTGCTGCAGGTTGCTCCAGTCGATGTAGAAAGCCGAAACCTCGAACCCCAGCACGCCGCGCGCGGTGCGTCCCTTCACGCCGCCCTCGTAGCTCCACAGGCTGTCCGAATTGTAGCTCGACGGCGCTTCGCTAAGACCAAGCGCTCCGAGGCTGGCCGCGCATTGGACCGGGTTGACGCTCGAGTTCACGCCGCCGATGCGATAGCCCTTGGCCGCCGAGGTGTAGAGCAAGGTGCCTCCGGGGGTCTCGTAGCTGAGGCCGAACTTGGGGGTGACGGGGGTCTCGCTCTGTTTGCCCGATTCGATGATCGTCCCGCCCGCCCCCGGCCCCTGCTGGTTCGTATGAAACGAAAAGCGGGTGTCGGCCACGCGCACGCCCGCCGTCGCGGTGAGGCCTTGCGCCAGCGTCAGGTCGAATTGCCCGAACCCGGCGATCTGCCGATCGGAACCGGTGTTGACGTTGAGATAGACAACGTCGCCGGCAAGCGCGGAGGTTCCCGTCGCCTGCTCGATGGTGATGCCATAAAGAGTCTCGAACAGCGTGCCGAGATAGGGATCGACGGTCGATTGGTAGCCCTTCTGGCGCGAGTCGCTGTAGAAGGCTCCGACCACCCACTTGAGCGACGATCCGGTGTCGCTGGACTGCACGCGCAGTTCCTGGTTCCAGTTCTTCTGCGCGTTGTTCATCTGCGATGTGGCGACATACCCTTCGAACAACGGCAACGCGCTTCCCCCGAAGGTCGCGTTGGTGAAACCGGTATAGTCGAACACCGCTTGCGAGCGGCGGTTGAAGTAGGACGTGGCCGAAATCACCGAGAAGGTCGGCGCATCGTACTGGATGTTGAGCGCGGGCAACCAGAACCGGTCCTGGCTGGGCTGAGCCACCACCGACGCGTTGTTGTAGTCCTTCTTGCGCGGCGAATAGGCCTCCCAATAGACGCTCGAATCCGCGGTCTTGACGTTCTGGTAGTAGAGCGAGGGGGTAATTTCGAGATTGTCGGCGGGTTTCCAGGTCAAGGCGATGCGCCCGACATAGCTGTCCTGACTGTTGGCGTTACGCTCCTGAGTGGCGCCGGTCAGGTAGTCGACCCGGTCGACATAGCCACCATCGCGACGATACCAGCCGCTGGCCCGGAAGCCGAGCCGCCCATCGATGATCGGACCGCCGATAGCGACCCCACCCTCGTAGCTGGCCGCTCCGCCTTGCGTGGTGGCCAGCTCGCTGCGCGCGTAGCCTTCGTAGCGATCGAGATTGGGCGACGGGGTGATGAAGCGCACCGCGCCGCCTTCGGCGCCTGCGCCGAACAGCGTCCCCTGCGGTCCGCGCACCACCTCCACGCGCGCGAGGTCGAAGACCCTGGGATACGTATTGGTCGCCGTGAAGCCCAGCGTGCGGACCTGGATCGGCGTGTCGTTGATGTAGATCCCCGTCGTCGCCGCGCCCACGCTCGAGGAAATGCCGCGGATCGCGATGCTCGATCCCGACCCGTTGCCATAAGTCGAGCGCGCGAACGACACGCCCGGAACCAGCCGCGCGATGTCGTCGATCTGGCGCACCCCCTGCTGATCCATGCGCTCGGTGGACAGCGCCGCAACGCTGAGCGGCACCTTGTCGAGCCGCACGCTCTGGCGCGTCGCGGTCACGACGATGGCGCTCGGGTCCTCCCCGTCCGCCTGCCCCGTCGTGGCGACCGCGGACGCCTGCGTCTGCGCCGCGGCGCTCGCCCCGCACGCCAGAGCCACCCACGAGACGCACAGGCCCGACACGAGCAGCCCCGAACGGCGCGCCAACTGTTTCCCCTTGGTCATCGATACTTCCCCCTGATTGTCGCTCCCCAAGCGCGCCGTTGCGCGCAGAGATGGCCAGGAGCGCGCCCCTTCCGTCTCTGGTTGCCGAGCCTATGGCGATCGCGCCGGCTTGGCGCGTTGCCTTCGCGCGCCCGGCTGGTGCGTGAGCATCACCACCCCTGGAGCATCACCACCCCTGGAGCATCACCACCCCTGCGCCCGGCCGGGGTGTCCTTGTCCACGCGCGACGGGGGTGGAGTGGAGCGACGCTCAACGCGCGGGCGCCACGGCGGTGCAGACCAGCTTGAGCTCGACGTAGTCGTCGATGCCGTGCCGCGACCCTTCACGCCCAAGGCCCGATTCCTTGATCCCGCCGAAAGGCGCGACCTCGCTGGATATCGCCCCGGTGTTGAGCCCGACCATGCCGTATTCGAGTGCTTCGGTGACCCGGATCGAGCGATCGAGGTCGCGCGTGAAGACATAGCCGGCAAGCCCCGCACGCGTAGCGTTGGCAAGAGCGATGGCCTCGTCCTCACGCGTGAACCGGATCAGACCCGCGATCGGGCCAAACGTTTCCTCGCGGGTCAACAGCGCGCCTTGCGCGACATCGCGGATCACGGTCGGGGCGAAAAAGGTGCCGGGCCCGTCGCCCGGCCTGCCACCGACCAGAACCCGTCCGCCACCGGCCACGGCATCGGCGACATGGGCGGCGCAGGTGCGCTGCGCACGCGCGTCGATCAGCGGCCCCTGATCGCTCGGCCCGGCAAGCCCGGCGCCAACCACCAGCCCCGCCACCCGCGCCGCCAGGCGTTCGGCAAAGGCCTCGTAGATGCCGTCCTGGACATAGAAACGGTTGGCGCACACGCACGTCTGCCCACTGTTGCGGAACTTGGCGAGCAGCGCCCCGTCGACGGCAGCGTCGACATCGGCATCGTCGAACACCAGAAAAGGCGCGTTTCCGCCCAGTTCGAGCGAGACCCGCTTGACGCTCGCCATGCACCGCGCCGCCAGCATCTTGCCCACCTTGGTGGAGCCGGTGAAGGTGAACTTGGCGATGCGCGGATCGCCGGTGAGGATGTCCCCGATCGGGCCGGCCTGCCCGGTCACGACGTTGAACACGCCCGGCGGCACGCCCGCCTCCTCGCCCAGCGCGGCCAGCGCCAGCGCGCTGAACGGGGTCAGCTCGGACGGCTTGAGCACCATCGTGCACCCCGCCGCAAGCGCCGGGCCAGCCTTGCGGGTAAGCATCGCCAGCGGAAAATTCCACGGCGTGATCGCCGCCACCACGCCCACCGGGTCGCGCCGCACGGCAAGACGCCGGTCGGGCGAAGGGGGCGGGATCGTCTCGCCGTTGATGCGCCGCGCCTCTTCGCCGAACCATTCGAGGAAGGCCGCGGCATAGGCCACTTCCCCGCGTGCCTCGGCAAGCGGCTTGCCCTGTTCGCGGGTCAACAGACGCGCGAGCGCTTCTGCGTTGCCGAGCATGAGATCGGACCACTTGCGCAAGATCGCCCCGCGGGCCTTGGCCGAAACCCCCTTCCATTGCGCCTGTGCGCGCACCGCCGCGTCCACCGCGCGCCCGGTTTCCTCTGGTCCAAGGTCGGGCACGGTTCCAACGACCGAGCCATCGGCCGGATCGGTCACCGTGATGGTGCGCTCGGCCGCGATCCAGGCGCCGTCGACAAAGGCCGCCTCGCGGCGCAGCGCGGGCGCGTCGGGCACGCGCGTCCCCATTGCCGCGGTCACGCCGCCTCCTCGTGCAGCAGCGCGGTTTCAAGCCGGGCGAGCCCGCGTTCGAGCACCGCATCCTCGACGGTGAGCGGAACGAGAATGCGGATCGCCTGGCCATGGCGCCCGCAGGTCAGAACGATCAGCCCGGCCTCGTGCGCGCGCTGGCACACCCGCTTTGCGCGCACGCCATCGGGCTCTCCCGCCGCGTTCACGATGTCGAAGGCGATCATCGCGCCAGGGCCGCGAAGGCCGGTGATGGGGACCAGATCCGCGCGCGTCGCGAAACCTTCGATCGCCGCGCGCAAGCGCGCACCGATACGCTCGGCGCGGGCGCAAAGCCCCTCCTCCTCGATAACGTCGAGCACCGCGTGGGCCGCGGCGATGGCCACCGGCGAACCGCCATAGGTTCCGCCCAGCCCGCCCGGCTCGATCGCATCCATGAGTTCGGCGCGGCCGATCAGGCCCGACAGCGGGAACCCGCCTCCAAGCGACTTGGCCACGGTAATGAGATCGGGCCGGACCGGCGCGTGTTCGCTGGCGAACAGTCGACCCGTCCGCGCGAACCCGGTCTGGACCTCATCGGCGATGATCGCGATGCCATGCCTGCCGCGCAGCGCATCGAGCGCGCGCCACAGCCCCTCGGGCGCGGGGTTGAATCCGCCTTCCCCCTGGACCGGCTCAAGAATGAAGGCCGCGACCGCCTCGGGCTCGATGGTCCCTGCAAAGAGGAAGTCGAGCGCGCGCAGCGTTTCCTCCAGCGAGACCCCGCTCGCCTCGCCGGGAAAGGGCACATGGTGAACGTTACCCGGCAAGGGCCCGAGCCCCTTCTTGTAGGGCGAAACCTTGCCCGTCATCGCCGAGGCGAGCGCGGTGCGCCCATGGAAGCCCCCGGTAAAGGCGATGATGTCCGAGCGCTGCGTGGCCGCGCGCGCGACCTTGACCGCATTCTCGGTCGCCTCGGCGCCGGTGGTGAAGAAGACCGTGCGCGTCGTCCCCTCGATCGGTGCGAGCGCGTTCAGCCGCTCGGCCAGGTCGACGTAGCCGGGATAGGCCATGACCTGGAAGGCCGTGTGGGTGAAAGCCTCGAGCTGGACCTTCACCGCCGCGATCACCCGCGGATGGCGGTGCCCGACGTTGAGCACCGCGATGCCACCGGCAAAGTCCACGTATTCGCGGCCTTCAATATCCCAGACCAGCGCGTTTTCGGCCTTGCTGGCGAACACGTTCATGGCGGTCGCTACGCCGCGCGGCACCGCCGCCGCGCGACGGGCGAGGAGATTGGAATTCGACATGTCAGAACTTTCCCATGCATGGCGCGGCCGGACGCCACCGGCCGCGCACCGAAAACCGGCTCAGGGCCGGGAGTAGACGAGGGTGCCGTTGAAGATCGTCTGGTCGACCGCGAGATCCTGCGCGCGCGTGGGCGGATCGTTCTCCAGATCGCGCGACAGGATCACGATGTCGGCAAACTGGCCGACCGCCAGGCTGCCCTGGGTGGTGTCGCTAAAGGTCGTGTAGGCGCTTTGGCGGGTATACATATCGATGCCTTCGCGCAGGCTCACCCGCAGGTCCTCACGCTTGGCGTTGACCAGCGCGTAGATCCGGGTCAGCGCGTTCATGGTGAACACCGGCCAGTCGCTGCCAAGCGACGAACGGCCACCGGCGGCACGGATAGCGTTCCAGCGCCCGCCGTCCTGCGGAGCATGACCCTGCCTCCCGACCAGATCGGGCATCGCCTTGCCCCCCTCCTCGGCGGCGTCGGGGCCGATGAAGGCATCGTTGGGCTGATAGGCTGCGATCACGCCGAGCCTGGCGAAGCGCGGAATATCGGCCGGGTTGACCAGAAAGGCATGTTCGATGCGGTGGCGGCGTCCGCGCGCGGGTGCCGGGTTGGCTTTCTCGGCCGCTTCGTAACCGTCGAGCGCTTCGCGCACCGCGGCATCGCCCATAGCGTGCGTCATGATCTGCCAGCCCGCCGCATCGAAACGCGTGACCATCGCGGTGTAGTCCCTGGGTGACCAGATCGGTTTGCCGAGGATCTTTTGCGGCCCCCAGGGCTCGAGAAGATAGGCCGTATCGGCCTGGGGCACGCCGTCGAGAAAGAACTTGACCACCCCTGTCTTCAACAGCGGGGTTGCCGGGTGCGCTTTCCAGAAGGCCTGGTAATCGGCGAACCTGGCATCGCTAAAATCAGGCGTCACGCCCAGCGCATAGGTCACCCGCAGCGTAAGCTTGCCCGCCCGGCGCAACCCGTCGAGGATGGTGAACTCGTCCTCGTCACCGAATGCCTCGTTGATGGAGGTCACGCCGTACTTGTGCGCTTCGTCCATGGCGCGTTCCATCAGGCGCCCCTTTTGCGCCTCGGTCAGCGCGGGCATGTGGTCCTGCAGGTAACCGACGGCCGAGATTTCCTTCAGCCAGCCGGTGGGCTCGCCAGTCCTGGGGTCCTTGACGAAAAGGCCTTCGGGCGGGTTGGGCGTGGACCGCGTTATCCCTGCCAGTTCGAGAGCCTTGGTATTCACCCAGGCGGAATGCCGGTCGAGCGCCCACAGGACGATCGGGCGCGTCGTGGAAATGGCGTCCAGCATACTGCGGTCGGGCACCCCGCCGGGTATCTGGTAAGGCAGCCATCCCCCGGCCTGAACCCAGGCCGTGTCCGGGTTATCCTGCGCATAGCCGGCGACGCGCTTCTGGATCGCGGCCAGATCGGCAAGGTCGCGCACGTCGGGACTGGCCAGGGCGCGAGCCCCCCAGTAGAGATGCGCGTGGTTGTCGTTGAAACCGGGAAGCACCGTATGGCGGTGCGCGTCGATCACCTTTGTACCGGCATCGCGCAGCGCAAGGATCTGCGCGTCGGTGCCCACGGCAACGATCTTTCCATCCGCGACGGCAAGCGCTGTCGCGGCCGTGCCATCCCCGACCGTCAGCAGGCTTGCGTTGACGATGACAAGATCGGCCGCCCCCGCCGCGCGGTTGACGCCATCCGCGCCGCGCGCGCTGGCCCCACCCAGCGCCGAAAGGGCCGTGGCCAGCATCCATGCCCCCTTCGCACGATCCCTCAGTTTGCTTCGCATTGCACTCCCCACAAGCCTTCGTGACAGGCTTCGAGCTTATGGGAAACGCGCGGTTCGGGCCCGATGCAATCGGTGCAGCTCCTGGTGACTGACAGGCACCGAAGCGTTCAACGCTCGCGCAGCAACGGCTCCTGCGCGACCGCGGCTTCCAGCCAGCGCCGGAATGCCGTGATCGTCTTCTCGCGCCAGCGATTGCGCCGGGTCGAGAACTGGTAGCCCCCCAGATAGACCGGCGGCCAGCCATCGAGCGCAACGAGATGCCCTTCGTTGAGATCGTCGGAAGCGATCAAGGCATTGGCCAGCGCCACGCCCTGCCCCCGGCGCGCGGCCTCCATGGTCAGGTGGTTGTGCCAGAACTTGGGACCGGCAAGCCGCCCGCCCGCTTCGATCCCGTGCGCGGCGAACCAGCGCTGCCATTGGCTTTCATTCGCCTCGTGGACCAGCGGGTAGTCGAGCAGGCCGACCGGACCGTCGGGCGCGCCATGCTCGGCAAGGAACGCCGGACTGACCACCGGCAGGATTGGCGGCCGCGCGACCTCGATCATGCGCATGGCCGGATCGGGCTCGCTCACCCGGTTGTCGGGCACGTACTGGAGAAAGGCATCGATGCTGTGCAGCGACGGATCGGGCGACAGCTCGAGCGGTTGCAACTCCAGTTCGACCTCGGGCTTGCTCACCGTGAATTCGGCGATCCGCCGGGTGAGCCAGGCCGAAGCGATGCCCGGCGCGCAGATCAGCGTGAGCTGGCTGTCGTCCCCCTGGTTGAGCAAGGCCAGACTGGCATCGGCGATCTGCCCGAGCGCCTCGGCGAGCGCGGCGTAGAATTTCTCGCCATCCTCGGTCAGGCGGCGCCCCGCGCCGGGCGCCCGATCGATCAGCGGAACCCCGGTCCACTCCTCCAGCGCGCGCAAATGCCGGCTAACGGCGGCATGATCCACGCTCAAGGCTTCGGCCGCGCGACGAATGCCGCCGCACGTCACGATCGCCTCGAAGGCCCGCAGCGTATGAAACGGCGGAAGCGCCGCGCGCTGCTCGGGCCTCAGCCCGCTCGTCGTCATGTTCTCGCTCTTGCGCAAAGCCACACTCATGAGGGCCTGGCCCTCCCCTTGAAAACCACGTGGGCCGCTTGGTTATGGCAGGATGACAAGGGGTGCAAGGGCAAGGCGCGAGCCACGATCATTCCCGTTCGGGAACGAACACGAGCCCGGCGACCGTACCCTGGAAGCGGTGATTGGCCAATGTGGAATTGACCACGAGATACCCGCTTGCCCCTTCGAAAATCCCGGTTCCACCGGTCACCTTGTGGACCATGACCGTCTGGGCCACACCCGCGACGGGGGTCGGCTCGTTGTGTGTGGGATAGACCCCGCGCAAGGCAATCGCGCCACCGGGCAGCGTCCAGGTGACCGAACTCACGAAGCCCCCCTTGCCATCGACGTTCGCGTGGACGAGCGAAAGGTACGCCCGTGCCGTTCCGGGCGCCAGCCGTGGATCGGCTCCCGCGCGCACCGTCAGCGCGCCTTGGGGATGGAAGACGTGGTCCTCTCCGGGCGGCGGCACGTGGCCCGCCAGATCGGCCTCGAAGCGCAGCATCGCGACGCGGGGCGGGATCGGAGCGGTCACAGCGGCGGTTGCCTCATGTGGCAGAGCCTCACCCGACCGGGCCGCATCGGCCGGCAGCACCAGCGCGGGCGCCAGAACCAGGGGGCCTACAAGCGCGCCGATCATNGGGATCGGAGCGGTCACAGCGGCGGTTGCCTCATGTGGCAGAGCCTCACCCGACCGGGCCGCATCGGCCGGCAGCACCAGCGCGGGCGCCAGAACCAGGGGGCCTACAAGCGCGCCGATCATCGTGCGGAACACGTCTTTTCTCCTGCTTCAAGAATGTGCACGCGCAGCGCCGCAAGGTCGGTCGCCTTGAGCGGCGCCTGGCGCAGCCGTCCCACCTCGGCCGCGGTATAGGCGCGCGCGCCAGCCGGATAGCTGGCCCCCCCCAGGTCGCGCGCGATGAAATTCAGCGTCTGCGCCAGGGTCTCGTCGTCCATCGGCGCGAACGCCACGTTGGGCAGTCGGACGAGGTATTCACGGCCTCCCGGCGTACACAGGAAGCGACCGACATGGTCCTTGAGCACCGGAATTTCGCGGCGCGCCGAAGCCCCGTCAAGGCCGTGGCATCCCCCGCAAAATTCATAATAGTTGGACTGGCCCGAGGTGAAGCGCCGGGTTGGCAGGGTTTCCTCGGCGTGGCTGGCGAAGCCCGCCCCCCCATGCGCAGCGACCAGCACGAGCGCCGCCAGGGCCAGCGGCGCATACCCGAAACGGCGGCCCATCGCGCCTACTCAGCCAGTCCGACCAGGGCTGCGGTGGAGCAGTGATAGGCCATCGAGGAATCACCAAAGCACCAGATGATGTCGTTGTTGGCCTGCGGCCGGTAGATCGGCAGTTCGCGATCGGTGCCGGTGCATTCGCAATCCTCGCCGCTTGCCACGCACGCCGATGTTCCGCAGCAGTCACGATAGGCGATGAGATACGAACGCCCGTCGTCGGGGTTGAGACACGTTCCCACCCAGGCCGTCGGTGAAGGGGTCGAGCCCGGCGGACACGTGTGCAGACCGCCGCCGCAGCACCCGCAGATCGTACCGTCGATGGCACAGTGGCGCCAGTAATCGCACCGCAGCGGATCGCTGCTCTGCGCGTTGCGTTCGAAATCGGACAGTGGCGCGCTGGGTGTCGGCGCAGGCGCGCCCGAAGCGCGCGAAACCGGCAAGAGCGGAAACGCGCTGCCCGCCGCCATGGCGACACCCAGCTTGCCAAGAAAGCCGCGACGCGAGCTGCGTCGCGCGATGCCGCGCAGCACGGCTTCACCCAATTTGTCGATTTTCGAGTCACCCATGGGAACCTACCTTCGTGAAATCGTTGGCCAGCGCGCCGGCGCGGCGCGCGCCGAGAAAGTCCTGCACCGTGCCGAACCCGGTCTCGGCCGGCGTGAAGAGACTTTCGATGTGCTCGCGCGTGTTGACGAGGCCTTGTGCGGCAATGGTGCCGTCGGGCCTTAGCAGCACCGCGTAGGGCAGCTTGCCGACGCGAAAGGCGTATCCCGCCTCGCTGCTGACCGCGAGGCGATCGGGCGCTATGGAGAGGCGCACGGCCATCTGCGCGTATTGCCCCAAGTCACCGTCGCCCAGGAAGAACAGGTCGGCCCCCTCGGACGCCGCGACACGGCCCGCCGTGGGGATGAGCTGCTTGCAGATCGGGCAACTGGGCGCGACGAACAGGAGGAGTTGGGCTTTGGCGGTGGCCCCACCCAGGGCACGCGGGGCGCCGTCGAGCGTGCGCACGGTCAGTTGCGGGGCTTGCTCGCCCGGCTGCGGCCCCTGACTGAGCGCCAGCGCCCCGACCGGCGCGATGCGCTCGTGCAGGATACCGACCTGGCGCGCCAGCACCGCGACCGCAACCGCCAGCAGGAGGCACAGCGCCCAGAGCAGGGCTTGCGAAACGATGAGCAACATCACGAGAACCTTTGCTGAAGTTGAACGGTGCGATCGTGCAGATGGATCAGTTGCGTGGCGAGCGCGGCCAGCACGAACATGGCCGCACCGGCGCCAAGGCCGTCGATCCATTCGAGCCTGCCAGGCGCCTGTGCCCAGCGGGCAAGCGCCGGAAAGAGCGCCGCAGCAAAGACGAGGTTGCGCCACACCAGCGGCCAGGTGATCGCTTGCCGTGCGGCGCCGAAGCGACAGCCGCAGTCCAGATCGCGCTCTCCACGCCGCAAGGCGCGCGCCATCACGAGCGCGAAACCGAGCAGCAGGACGATGCCCAGGACGCCGCCCACCGGCGAGGCCACCCCGCTTGCCAGGAAAACCGCACAAAGTCCCTCGATCGCGATGATGGCCCCGGCGAGCGCAGCGCTCCCTCGCCCGGCAAGCGGTACATGGCGCGCTATGATCGCCGCAAATTCACCGAGGTTGCGCCCCTTGCCCAGCGCCGAGGCGCCAAACAGCAAGGCTCCGAACCCGCGTGCGGCCAGGATCATCGCGGCGGGCATTTCTGCGGGCATCGCGACCATGCTCACAACCCGGTGACCAGGCCGATGATGCCCGACAGCGCACCATGGTGCACGGGCTTTCCGCTCAGCGCGTCGTACGCGATCAGGCTTGCCCCACGACCGCCGCCGAAGGCGAACAGCAGCGGGGCGTCGTCCTGCGTGACCGCGATGCCGTGCGCCGGCGTCTCGAGCTGGATTCGCCGCACGAGCGCGTGGGTGTCGGCATTGAACACCCACACTTCGCTGCCGTCCTCCTTGTGCGTCCAGAAGTTTCCCTTGTGCATGAGCACGTAAAGCCAGTGGCGCGCCCGGTGGACGGCGAGCAGCTGGCCACCGCCGGGGCGCCAGGCCAGTTGCTGTACCCCGGTCCCCGCTTCGGGCTGGCCGGCCGCGACCTCAATCGACCACGGCTGGCCGACGACGGGCTTGGCACCGGCCAGATCGACCGGATAGACCTTGCCTGAAAAGCTGAGCATCCACCCCTTGCCGGTGTCGCGATCAACGAAGCTGTTCTCGAACACCGGATCGTTGTCGGGATCGAAGAAGGGGTCGCTGAAGGCAACCGTCGGATCGCCCGATACCGGCACTTGCGCAACACCGATCGAACCATCGCCGCACAGCGTTGCCACCCCTCGCGCGCCGATGGGAAAGGCCAGCGCGCAGCCGGGCACGTCGATCGAGGCGACCGGCTTGCCCGAGGCGATGTCGACGACGTGGATCGCCGAACTGGGCACCATGTCGTAGATATAGCCCAGCTTGCCATCGAAGCTCGTCGCCTGCTGCTGGGTCTTGGGCACGACCAGCAGACGGCCGGGCAGCGCGACTTCCTCATCGACCTTGAGCGACGCGCCATCGTAGACCGTGAACAGATCCTCACGCGTGCCGCGGTTGCCCCGGCTCCAGTACGTCTCGGCGACATAGACCTTGCCCCCATCACGCGAGAGCGACATGCCCGCGTTGCGCGCGGCGGGCACCAGCGCCATGGTCTTCATCGCCGGGTCGTCTCCATCGACCACCACGGCGCCTTGCGCGCGATAGGGATCGAACAGCCAGAGCCAGTGCGCACCCGGCCTGGCCAGGGTCGCGGTATCGCTGTCTTCGACCGGGAGCACTGGCGGCGGGGCGGGTGGTTGGGCGACGGACTGCGCCGTCGCGGCATGCAGTGGTGAAAGCCCCCCCAGGCCCAGCCCGGCCAGCCCCAGCAGCGCGCTCGCCGCCCGCAGCGCCGCGCGCGATGTCCTTTTGCAATCATGCGGTTGCGTCATGTCCCGTCTCCCCCAATTCCCCTTGCCCGGCGGTGCACTCCGGTCACCGCTGGCCCTGGCCCGATACGAGCCGTGTCTCGGCGTCGCAGGCGACCGGTTCAATGCAGCGACAGAAGATAGGCAATCAGGTCATGGCGCTGATTGGCATCGGGAACTTTCACCACCATGCGGGTACCGGGAATCATCTTGGCCGGGGCCTGCAGAAACTGATCGAGCGAGTTGGCGTTCCACGTGACGCCCGACTTGGCGAGCGCGGTCGAGCCCTTGAACGGGGTGCTGCCCGCCGCCCGGCCGCTAAGGCCGAACAGGTTGGGCGCAGTGATCGCCCGTGCGCCCGAGGTGTTGACGTGGCACATCTTGCAATGCTGGGTGAAGACCTTCTGCCCGGCTGCGGCATCCCCCGCGGCCTAGGCAAGCGCCGCCGAACCGGTAACGGTGAAACTGCCGGCGCCCACGAGCGCAGCAACCATCGCGAAGGCGAATCTGGACATCATAACCTGGAGTACTCCCTGTCGGCCCGGCACCGCCCGTCTAGGGGCGCATCGAAAGGCCTGTCGTTCGTTGCGACGTGAACCACAGCGCGCGCCCAGGCAGCAAGGTGCCTAGCACCGACCACATGGTGCCTGCCGAACACCACCGGGCCTGTCCAAGGCACCTATGGAGCCCCGCGCTTTGCCCGTACTCTGCCACCGTCCAAAACCCGGAAGAACCGCACGAAAATGGAGAGAAGCGCCTTGACCAACGCCGCTATCACCCACGCCGCCGACGGGCTCAGCCCTCGGCCTTGCGCCAACCGCCGCACGCTTCTGACCGCGGGGCTGGCAGGTGCGGCCGCCGCGACGCTGGTGCGTCCGGCCCCCGTCGCAGCCCTGACGGGGGCACCGGCCGGGACCCCGCCCGAAGGTCCCGAGAATCTGTCCGTGCTCGACCCGGTGCGCACCGAACTGGTGATGAATCTCGTCGTCACCTGCTCCTCACCCGAACGCATGGGGGCCTCCAAACAGGCCAAGGACGGCACCCGCGAGGTCGTCTGGCCGATCATCGGCGGGCGCTTCTGGGGGCCTCGCCTCAAGGGCGAGGTGGTGCCCGGTGGCGGCGACTTTCCGGTGTTGCGTCCCGACGGCACGATGGTCGTCGACGCGCTTTACCGCCTGCGCGTCGAAGACGGGACGCAAGTCATCATCCACAACAAGGGTCTTGCCTATCGCGCGCAGGGCGCGGCGCACCGCCCCTATCGCCTGGTCCCCACGTTCACGACCGTCGAAGGCCCCCACGACTGGCTCCAGAGCTCGATCTTCGTCGCGACTCTGGTCTATGGCGAGGATGTTCCGGCTGCCTTTCGTCTGGCGCAAGGCCCCGAGCAGAATGATCGCCTGATCCAGGTCCACCGCATTTTTTGAAAGACGGAACGTTCATCATGAAAAGTAGGTTTGCAGCGCTGCTCGCGGGTACGCTTCTGCTCGCCCCGCACCTCGCGCTGGCCGGTGCCTCGGGCGCACCGGGAACAGGTGCTGCGCAGGATCACGGCGAGGCCGATCTCGTGCTGCGCAACGCAACGGTGATCACGCTCGACGCGGCCGACACCATGGCGCAGGCCGTGGCGGTGCGTGACGGCCACATCGTAGCGGTGGGCAAGGACACGCAGATCGCCTCGTGGATCGGCGGCGCGACGCAGGTGATCGACCTGCACGGCCAGACGCTGGTTCCCGGCTTCATCGACGCGCACGCCCATGTCCAGGGCCTTGCCGCCTCGGAATACATCCGCGTGCCGATCCAGGCCCCGCCGCTGGCCGATGCCGATGCCATCCTTGCCAAGCTGCGCGAACGCCAGCGCGAGCTTGCGCCCGGTTCCTGGCTGATCGGCCAGGGCACCTACAATCAGGTCATGCCCACCCGCGCCCAGCTCGATGCCGCCTTTCCCGACAATCCGGTGCAACTGCGCTGGAGCGCGCACGACAGCCTCATCAACCACAAGGCCGCGCTGGCCGCTGGCCTGACCAGGGACGCTCCCGATCCCGTGGGAGTGGGCCGGTACGAACGCGGACCCGACGGCGAAGTGTGGATCTTGCGCGATGCACCGGTCAACCTGCACCAGCCCGAGCCCACCTACGCGCAGCAGAAGAAGGCCATCGCCCGAACGCTGACCGACTTCTTTCTCGACAAGGGCGTGACGACGGTGTTCGACATGTCCTCGCCCGAGATCGCCTTTCGCGCCTACCAGGAGCTGAAGCAGGAAGGCGCGCTGCCGGTCCGCCTGCTGATGGGCTTCATGATCGGCAACCATGACGGGGAGCAGGAGGCCAGGAGCGACGGCCATGAACTCACCACGGGCGGCGGTGAGGACGGCCTGTTCGATGCCCTGCTCAAGACCGGCCTGCACACCGGTTTCGGCGATGACTGGCTCACCGTCGGGCCGATCAAGATCTTCCTCGATGGCGTCTGGGGCACCACCGCGGCAACCTACAAACCGGCCTGGAAGGGCTCGGGGACGACCTGGGTTCCCGACAACACCGGCGGCGTCAGCCGCTCGCAGGACACTCTCAACCACCAGTTTCTGCTCGCCCAGGAAAACGACTGGACGGTGTGGGTCCACGCCAATGGCGACCGCGCCCAGGACATGGTGCTGAACGCCGTCGAATACGCGCAGGCCCATGCCCCGCAGCCCGACCCGCGCCACCGCATCGAGCACATGGGCCACTTCCTGGTCCAAGACCCCGCCCGCACGCCCGAGCGCCTGGCGCGCATGAAGCGCGACGGGGTCATCCCCTCGATTCAGGTGGCCATGCTCTGGCGCCTGACACAGACAAACGCGCAAGAGCCCGACGTCACCTTCTTTGCCGAACGCACGATGATCGACCATGGCTTCCATCCGCCGCTTGGCTCGGACACGCTGGGCACCCAGAACTACGCGACCAATCCGCTGTTCTCGATCGACCGCGCGGTCAACCGCACCACCAAGTTCGGCCAGGTCGTTCAGCCCGAGCAGGCGGTCACCCCGCTCGAAGCGCTCAAGATGGCGACGATCTGGGCGGCCTGGTCGGGCCATCTGGAAACCTCGCGCGGCAGTATCGAGGTGGGCAAGCTCGCCGATTTCGCCGTTCTCGATCACAACCCGCTGACCATCGAAAAGCAGAAGATCGGCACCATCGCCGTGACCGAGACGATCGTCGGCGGCAAGCTGGCCTACCACCGGCCCTGACCCCGAACGCGGCCCCCTGACCGGGACGGCAAGGCGGCACCGCTCCATTACAACAGCCCGCTCGTCACCCGACGAGCGGGCTTTGGTTTCGATCGCGCGGACCGCCCGCAAAAAACAGGGGCCGGCCCCCAACAGAGGAGCCGGCCCCTTCCCTTAGGGGGATGCGAACCGTTCAGTCCATGGTCGGGATCACGAAGGCCGCCGCCGGATCGGCCACGCCGCCGTGTTCGGGCCAGCGCTGGGTGACGACCTTGGTGCGGGTAAAGAAGCGAAGCCCTTCCTCGCCATACTGGTTGACGTCACCGAACGCCGAACGCTTCCACCCGCCAAAACTGTGGTAGGCGACTGGGACGGGAATCGGCACGTTGATGCCCACCATGCCGATCTCGACCCGGCTGGCGAAAGCGCGCGCCGCGCTACCGCTGGAGGTGAACAGCGCCACGCCATTGCCGAACGAGTGGTCGCTGGCCAGCGCGATGGCCTCGTCGAGCGTGTTCACCCGCACGATCTGAAGCACGGGCCCGAAGATTTCCTCCTGATAGCTGCGCATGTCCGCGCGCACGTGGTCCAGCAGCGTGGGCCCCAGGAAGTAGCCGTTCTCGTGACCGGGCACGACGATCCCGCGCCCATCGCGCACGAGCTGCGATCCTTCGGCCACGGCAAGGTCGATGTAGTCCTCGATACGCGCCTTGTGCTGCGCGCTAACCAACGGCCCGAAGTCGGCCACAGGATCGGTCGGCACGCCGACGGTCAGACCGGCAATTCCTGCGATCAGCCGGTCGCGCAACGCGTCAGCCAGCGCATCGCCCACCGCGACCACCACCGGCAGCGCCATGCACCGCTCTCCGGCGGAGCCATAGGCCGCCCCCAGAATGCCGCTGACCGCCTGATCGAGATCGGCATCCGGAAGGACTATACCGTGGTTCTTTGCCCCACCCATGGCCTGCACGCGCTTGCCAACCGCGGCACCGCGGGCATAGACTTGCGCGGCAATGTCCGAGGAGCCCACAAAGCTTACCGCGCGCACGTCCGGGTGATCGAGCAGTGCATCGACAACCGGCTTGCCGCCATGGACGACCGCGAAGATGTCCGCCGGGCCACCGGCCGCGATGAACAGTTCGGCCAGCCGGACCGCGGTCGAGGGTGTGCGCTCGGAGGGCTTGAGCACGAAGGCGTTGCCGGTTGCGAGCGCCGGACCGGCCATCCACAGCGGGATCATTGCGGGAAAGTTGAACGGCGTTATCCCCGCCACCACCCCCATCGGCTGGCGCATCGAATAGACGTCGATGTCGGTGCCCGCACCCAGCGTGAAGTCACCCTTGGCGAGATGCGGCAAGCCGCACACGAACTCGATCACCTCGAGCCCGCGCTGCACGTCGCCGCAGGCATCGTCGAGCACTTTGCCATGCTCGGCCGAGATCATGCCCGCCAGCTCCTCCATGCTCTCTTCGATGAGCGCCTTGAAGCGGAACAGGACACGCGCACGGCGCTGCGGATTGAGCGCGGCCCAGGCCGGCTGCGCGGCCCGTGCCCGCGCGATGGCCTGTTCGAGCACCGCCGCATCGGCGTGTTCGACCACGGCCGCGACGGTTCCCTTGGCGGGATCGAAAACGGGGCTGCTCGGCCCGTTCGACGGCGCGCTCTTGCCGCCTATGAAATTGCGGATGCGCCGCAGTTCGGCGTCGGACAGATCAGGCATGATCCTGCTCCTGTAGTCATGAAGAAAGGGACGGTCTTGGGCTGACGGTGCACGTGCCCCGGCCTTCGATCCGGTGCACCTGATCGCGGACTATTTCTGTCCGCCCAGGGACTTGGCAAAGCGGGCGTCGAACGGTGCGTGGCCTCCACGCTCGTCGGCGGCGTCCATGCGGGTAAAGGCGTTGTTGACGTAGCGGATCCCCGCCCAGCGCAGCGGTTCGGGCTCCCAACGTGGCCCCGCACGGGTATGGAACGGCAGGTCCTCGAGCCCGGTCTCGCGCCCCAGCAGACGCGCGGCCATCAGCCGTCCGGCCAGTTCGCTCGTGCTCACCCCGCGCCCGGTGTACCCATGCAAGGCGGCAATGCGCGTGCCTTCGTCGAACGCCACGGTCGGCAACCAGTCGCGCGGAACCCCCAGGTATCCGCCCCAGGCATGGGTGAATTCGACGTTCTCGAGCACCGGCCACCAGGCCCGCGCGGTCTGGCGCATCCAGGCGAAGATCGCCTCGTTGCGGGTCGCCGCCTCCGGCGTGGCCGACCCGAACAGATAGGGCGCCCCGCGCGAACCGAACAGGATGCGCCCGTCGTGCGTTCGGGTCAGATAGTTCTTGATGTTGACTTGCGAACACAGGCTTTCGCCATGGGTCCAGCCGATCGCGTCCCAGATCGCGGGCGAAAGCGGCTCGGTCAGCACGATCATCGAGGACATCGGGACCAGCGCCCGCTGCCAGCCGGGCTGCTGCGGCAGATAGGCCTCGCCGGCCATGACCACCGCGCGCCGCGCGCGCACCGTTCCGCGGTCGGTTTCGAGCACCGGGTTCTCTCCCGGACCGCAGCGCAGCACGCGGGTCTGCTCGTAGATCACCGCACCGCGCCGCTCGACCGCCCGCGCCAGGCCGCGCACCAACCGTCCGGGATGGACCGCCGCGCCCGCGCTCGAAAGCAGCCCGCCATGCACCTTGGTGGCGTGGACCCGCGCGAACGCTTCGTCCGCGTCGAGCAGGCGCGCATCCTCTCCGAAACCGAGCGCCTGCGCCGTGGCCCGCGCCTTGACCAGCAGGCCCATCTGCCGTTCGGAACGGGCCAGGTTGAGCAGGCCGGTCTTGCGAAAGTGCGCCTCGATGCGCTCCTCTTCGCACGTTGCACCGATCCGCTCCACCGCATCCTCGAGCGCCAGCAAGGTCCTTCGGGCAACCGGCCCGCCAAAGCGGCGCGCCATCACGTCCGCGTCGAGCGGGAAGCGCGGCGAGCACCACCCGCCATTGCGGCCCGAGGCTCCGAAGCCCGCGACATCGCGCTCGACCAGCGCGATGTCGAGACCCGGCTCGAGACGCAGCAGGTGCAAGGCCGTCCACAGCGCGGAAAAGCCCGCGCCCAGAATGGCGACATCGACCGTGATGTCCCCGGCCAGCGCGCGGCGCGGCGTCAGCGTTTCGCCGGCGGTCTCCAGCCAGTAGCTCGTTGCCGCGTAATCGCGTGCGCCCGCGTCCTGCCGGACAGCCGCCGCCATGCCTGCCTCGTGGGTCATGCGCCAAGCGTGCTCCGGTCGAGGAGGAATATCTTGCGGCTCGCCGAAAGCACGGTCCATTCGCCCCGGCTGCGAGCGGGAAACCAGGCCACGTCACCCGCGCTAAAATGCACCGGCTCGCCACCGTCGGCAGGGTGGAACACGGCCTCGCCTTCGAGGAAATGGCAGAACTCGGCTTCCTCGACCTGGCGTACCCAGCGCCCTTCGCTGCACGCCCACAACCCGAAGCGCACCGCATCCTGGCCCTCGGGCGTGATCGCGCAGGAGCGTACTTGGGAAACCGGGGTATCGACAGGCACGGGAACCGGCTTTGCCTCACCCCATCGATCGGCCAGATCGGCCAGACGGTACTTGGAAATAGACATCGTCAAACGCACTCCTGTTATCGCGCGATGTGCGCCATCGCGCGGGCGTCGGGGAGGTGCGCAGTTTGACGGAACCGGTGTGCCCCAGTCACCGCCGGCCGTTCGAGACCGCTAAACCGTTGACCCTGGCGTTACCCTCGGCGTTGCCCCTGGCGCCACGGCCAACGCTCAGAACGGGCGCAACACCCGGTCGAGGAACAGGCGCGTGCGCGGGGCCTGGGGGTCGGTGAGCACGGCCTGCGCCGGGCCCTGTTCGACCACCACCCCTTCGTCCATGAAGATGACCTGATCGCCCACCTCGCGCGCGAAATCGATTTCGTGCGTGACAACGACCATCGACATGCCCTCCTCTGCCAGTTCGCGCATCACCGCGAGCACTTCGCCCACACGCTCGGGATCGAGCGCAGAGGTCGGCTCGTCGAACAGGATCGCCTCGGGCCGCATGGCCAGCGCGCGCGCGATGCCCACGCGCTGCTGCTGTCCGCCCGACAGGCGGGTGGGGCGCATATGCGCGAAATCGGCCATGCCGACCCGTTCGAGGATGGCCATCGCCTCCTCGCGCGCGTCCTGTTCGGGCCGTTCCAGAACCTGGACCGGCCCCTCCAGCACGTTTTCCAGCACGCTGCGGTGCGGAAACAGGTTGAAGCGCTGGAACACCATCGCCACCCGGCGACGCACCGAGGGCAGGCTTTCGGGGGCGACCCGGATCTCCCCGACGTGGATGTCCCCGCCATCCATGCGTTCCAGACCGTTGATGCAGCGCAACACCGTCGACTTGCCCGACCCCGATGGGCCGAGCAGACAGGTGACGGTTCCGGCCAAGCATTCGAACGACACGTCGCGCAGCACGGTCTTCGCGCCGAACGCCTTGGAAAGGTTGGAAACCCGGATCATGTCGTGGCAAACCTCTTTTCCATGAAACGCACCGCGGCCGCCAGCGGGAGGCTGGCCAGCAGGTAGAGCATGCCGACCATGATGTAGACTTCCCCGTTCTTGAAGGTGCTGATCGCGAGGAGCTGACCGGCGCGGGTCAGTTCGGCGATGGTGATGGTCGAGGCGATCGAGGAATCCTTGAGCAGCATCACCGTGGTGTTACCGAAGGTGGGCAAGGCCGTGCGCAGTCCCAGCGGCAGGGTGACGCGCCGGAAGATGAGCCGTTCGGACATCCCCAGCGACCGCCCCGCCTCGAGCAGGTGACGATCGACCGCTTCGAAGCCGGCGCGAAAATTCTCCGCCTGATAGGCCGAATAGGCCACCCCGAGCCCGAGCACGCCCGCCGCGAAGGGCACCAGATTGATACCCAGTTCGGGCAGCACGAAGTACACGCAGAACAGCTGCACGATGATGGGAATTCCGCGCACGATGCCGATAAATCCCACCGCGGCCGCGCGCAGCAGTGGCACGGGCGACAGCCGCGCCATCGCCAGCGCAAGCCCCAGGACCAGGCTCAGCGGCAACGCGCTGAGCGTCAGCAGCACGGTAACCCCGAACCCCTTGAAGAGAACCGGTGCGAACAGCACCAGATCGGTAGCGAATCCTTCGAAATTCATGAAATTTCCCACTTTCGCGCAACCGCTCCGAGCGTTTTGGGTCCCAGTTCGGTGATCGCGGCGTTCACGCGATCCAACAGCGGATCACCGACCCGCGTGACAAAGCACAAGTCGAGCCTGGCCGGCGGCGCGAATTCGCGCGCAAGGCGCAGCGGCCGCTCGGGGCCGACCCGCAACTGATAGGCCAGGATCGGCGCGTCGCCGTAGCCCGCCGCGATACGCCCGTTCGCCAGATCGCGCAGGATGTCCGCCAGCCCGTCATACGTCACCACTTCGCGCACGCCGGCTTTGGCCAACTGGTCGATGAACACCGTGCCCACTTGCGCACCGACCCGGTGCCCACGCAGGTCTTCGAGACGGTGCACCGCCAGGCGCGAGCGCGCGGGCAGCACCACGCCGCCCGAATAGCGCATCAGCGGCTGGCTGAAGGCCGCCACCCGTTCGCGCGCCGCCGTGCGCAGAAGCGCGGCGGCGATCAGGTCGATCTTGCCCGCGAGAAGCGAGGGGATGAGCGCCGAGAACGGGATGATCTCATAGGTCGCCTGCATATGCATGCGCGCGATCGTCGCATCGGCGACCTCGATCATCGCCCCGGTGAACGCGTTGGACCAGGGATCGACGAAACTGAACGGAACCCCCGTGGGCGAAGAACCGATCCGCAGCGCACCATCGGCGCGCGCGACCTGGCAGCCGCCCAGCAGGGACAGCGTCAGCCCGGACAGGCAGCTCCGACGCGTCAAGCCCGGGGGGTTACGCATGGACGCGCTTTCGCCAGGCGCACACCGCGGGACGGGTTCGCCCCGAAGGTATGCCCCATCGTGACCCACCACCGGTCACGCCAGAGCCAATGCTGAACGAAGGCATTCCATTCCCTCTGCAATCACCGCGTCCGATGCCGTGAGCGGCACCAGAATGCGGCAGGTTTCCTTGTGCGCACCATCCACCCGCACAATCAAGCCAGCCTCCAGCGCGTGCCGGTGCATGGCGCGCATGCGGGTGGCGCCATCGCGCGCGCGCCCCTGCCCGGCCCCCTGCCCGGCCCGATATCCGGTTCCCTGTCGGGCCCCCTGTCGGGCCATCGCCGCAGACGGCATATCGAAGGCAATCATAGCCCCGATGTGCCGCACGTTGCCAATTGGGGCGAGCGTCTCGTCCCCTGCAAATTCGGACAGCCGCGCCACGACCTGCGCACCGATCGGCCGGGCTCGTGCCAGGAGGTGCTGCGAGGCCAGAAGATCGAGTGTTTCCAACGCGGCAGCGCACGACAGCGGCGAAGCGGCGAAGGCTCCTCCCACGCCATCGGCCACCGCGATGTCCATCAGATCCGCACGCCCGACAAGGGCCGCGACAGGCACTCCCCCGCCCAATCCGCTATCGAGCGTCAACAGGTCCGGAGCCAGCCCGGCGTGTTCGATCGCAAACAGGCAGCCGGTCGAGCCGAGCGCGCAGGATGTCTCGTCGGCAATCATGACAATGCCGAACTCGTTGCAGGTCCGGCGCAACTCGCGCAGCCAGGAGGCAGGAGCGACGTGCGGTCCGCCCGCGCTCAGCACGGGTTCGACGACGAGCGCGGCCACCTCGCGCGGGGCGATCGCGCTGCGCAGCATCCGGCCGAGCGCGGCCAGGCTTTGCGCCCGCCCCACGCCGAGCGACGGCGCGGCATAGGGCGCCTCCATAAGCACCGAAGCAGGTGAAACAGGCCCGCTCCCCGCCGGAGCGGGAGCGGTAAAGGTGATGATGCCCTGGCGCCCCGTCGCCGCCTGCGCGATTCGGATCGCGTTCTCGACGGCTTGCGCGCCGGTCGTGCAGAGCATCGACTTGGTCGGCACGCCAAGGGGCGCCAGGGCATTGAGACGTTCGGCAAGCTCGACGTAGCCGGGATGCCCGGCGACGTGCCCCCCCATATGCATGAGGGCTCCCAATTGCCGCTCCACCGCCGCGACGATGCGGGCATGGCGATGGCCGGAATTGGGGACGGCGATTCCTCCTGCAAAGTCGATGTAGCGCTTGCCCGTCTCGTCCCAGATCTGCGCGTCGTCCCCCCGCACGGCGAACACCGGCAGGGCTGAGGAAAGGCCTCGCGGCAAAGCCAGCGTCCTGCGCTCCAACAGGCTCTTTACCATGACGTGAACCGTTCCCCCCGCGTTCGAACCAGATCATCCATCGCCTCGGATCACGGTGGAATGAAGGTGCCTATCTCGACCGGTCCGGTGACTGATGATCAACGTCCGGCGCTGGCGCGCCCCGCCCGCACGCACGGCGCAAAGGCCAAACGGCGGACAGACCGCCGCGCCCGAGCGATGGCGGGTGCCGATAGGGCCAAGCTGGTGCCGCCCGGTCAACGCGGGCGCGGCGATAGGCAACTTTGTCTCCCTCGCTTCCTCTCTATCGTGTCGCAAAACAGGCAAAAACAAGCGCGCCGCGCCAACATGAGGGGTTACCACAGCGACAATGCACAGATTGAACAGGACCCGCCGCCTTTTCGCATGGACAGCCAGTTGCAGTGTCTGGGCGCTGTGCCTGGCAGCTCCCGCGCAGGCCCAGAGCTCGGAACCGGGCGATAGCAACGAGATCGTCGTGACCGCCACGCATCAAGCCGTCACGCTCAACAAGGTTCCGGTCAGCATTGCGGCCTACGACGCCAAGGCGCTGGATACGCGGTCGATCCGCACGGTGACCGATCTCGTGCGCCAGACCCCCGGCATCGACGTCGCGGCCGGCTACGCCAGCCCGCTGCTCCAGCGCATCTCGATCCGCGGCATCGATTCCAGCGCCGGGGCGCCAACGACCGCCATCTACATCGACGATGCCGCGATCCAGGCGCCGGTGGGCGGCCTCAACTACGCGGGCAGCACGGTGCCGCAGATCTTCGACCTCGAACGTGTCGAAGTGCTGCGCGGCCCCCAGGGCACGCTGTTCGGCGCCGGCGCCGAAGGCGGCGCGGTGCGCTTCATCACCCCCACGCCCAGCCTCACGCAGACTTCGATTTACGCAAAAGGCGCAATCGGCGTGGTCGAGGGCGGCGGCGTGGGTGGCGAAATCGGCGGCGCCATCGGCACCCCGATCATCACCGACACGCTGGGCTTGCGGCTGAGCTACAGCCACCGCTGGGATGCCGGCTACGTCGATCGCCTCGGCTGGGACGGCGCGACGAACGACACGAACGCCAATTCCGCACAGGTCGACATCCTGCGCGCGGCCTTGCAGTACAAACCTGTCGACGGGGTGTCGCTGGTCCCCTCGGTTTACTACCAGCGCTACGCGATCAACGACACCGGCCAGATCTGGCAGAGCCTGTCGGACCGCCATGAGGGCTCCTATGTGAACGGCTTCGCGGAAAAGCAGCCCGCCAGGGACGCCTACGTCCTGCCCTCGTTGCGAACGGTGGTGCGCACCGGACAGGTCGAATTCACCGCGATCACCTCGTTCCTGCACCGCAGCGTCACCCAGGATCGCGACCAGACCAACATCATGGGCGGGACCTATCTCGGCGCGCCCTATCCCGAGCTGGCCGACGGCACGGTCGTCTCCACCGTGTTCCACAGCCACTCGGTCCAGAACAACTTCGCGCAGGAATTGCGCCTGGCCAGCGCCGATAACGACGCCGCCCTGCACTGGCAGGTCGGCCTCTATTATTCGAACGTCCGCCAGACCTCGACCGGCACGCTCAATTCCCCCTATTTCGACGCAGCGCTGATCGAGACTTACGGGGTCAGCTCGGAGCTGTTCTACGGCGCCGAGCTGATCGACGGCACCAAGCTCTACGATGGGAACGAACATACCCGCGAACGCCAACTCGCCGCATACGCCAGCCTTGATTTGAAGGTTACCCCCACGCTCACCCTGACCGCTGCGGGGCGCTATGGGGTCGACAAGATCGACTACCAGATCACCGAGCGCGATCCCTCCTTCGGGACGACCGACCCCAGCTACAACAACGGCGCCAAGAAGGAGATGCCCTTCACGCCCAAGTTCGCCGTTTCCTGGCAGCGAACCCCCGACCAGCTGGTCTACGCCTCGGCCTCCAAAGGTTTTCGCGCTGGTGGCGTCAACTCCACGCTGCCCCAGGAATGCTCTGCGGACCTTGCCGCCATCGGTTACGATTCCACCCCGCGAACCTACGATTCGGACACCACCTGGAGCTACGAAGTCGGCAACAAGAGCCGCCTTCTGGGCGGCGCGCTTTCGCTCGACGCCAGCGCCTTTTACGTGAAGTGGAACAATATCCAGCAGGCGCTCAGACTGGGCTGCTACTATTCACTGGTGCTCAATTCGGGCAAGGCGGTCAGCAAGGGCTTCGACCTCAACCTGAGCCTGCGTGCAAGCAAGGCGCTCAGTCTGGGCGGTTCGGTGGGCTACACCGATGCGAAATACACCCAGGACGTGGTCAACGATGCGGGTGTGATCGCGCTCGACGGCCAGACGCTGGGGCAAAGCCCGTGGTCGCTGGACCTGTGGGTCGACTACCGCTTCGAGGCCTTCACCCACCCTTCGTACATCCGCATTCAGGACAGCTTCAAGAGCCGCAACAACGGACTCTACGGCCAGCAGATGGCGGCTTCGCCGACCTACGATGCGAACTTCGCACCCGATCAGGCCTACAATTCGTTCGACGTGCGCCTGGGCACCTCGGTGGGGATCGCGGACCTCGCACTGGTCGTCCAGAACGCCTTCAACGAACAGCAGTACCGCTCGACGATCAGCCTTTCGGCAAGCCCGGAAATTCTCTCGACGGTGCAGCGCCCGCGCTATTTCGGGCTCGAAGCCATCGTTCGCTACTGATCGCAATTTCGCTGCAGCGCGGCGCGCAGGAGGCCCTTGCCGGCTGCGTGCCGCCATCGCCACAGGATCAGCCCCTGCGGTGTTGCCGTCTGCGTTGCACAAGGCTTTTGGCGGAAATGAGGACAGGATCGATCGCTTGCGGCAGGCGCTGATCCTCACGGGGTGTTATCCGAATTCCTCGAAGACGACCGCGACCCTGAGGGCTTCTGGCAGCGCGTGGACGACAGCTTCTCGGCTGGTCGGATCAAGCTGGTCTTCGTGGCCGACACGATCCCAAACGAGCTGGCCCGCATCGTCGAGTTCCTCAACAAGCAGATGTAGGCCGACGTTCGCGCTGTCGAGCTAAACTGGTTTGAAGGCGACGGTATCAAGGCAAGCGCTGATCGATACCCCAGTCGCTGTAGCAAGCCCCCTGACGACCACCAAGCTCGCAGGGCAGCCCGGATTCCTGCATCACGGATCAATGAGCCAAGTGTGCGAAATGCAGTCCTGGCAGGCTGCGGGAAAAGGCGCTTGCCGTGAGGTAACATTGCTGATTCCAGGATCGCGAGAAGCGATGTTGAAGGGAGCGGGATGCGCGGCGGTGATGAACGGAGCGAAGGGCTGTTCTGGTACGTAAGTTGCGAGGCTCGGGTGCCGGCGAACCATCCCTTTCGCGCGATCCGGGCAATTGTCGATGAAGCGCTCGAAGTGCTGTCTGCGAAGTTCGACGGCCTCTATTCTCGTATCGGGAGGCCCTCGATCCCGCCCGAGAAGCTCCTTCGGGCCTTGCTCCTGCAGGCGTTCTATTCGATCCGCTCAGAGCGCCAGTTGATGGAGCAGATGGACGACAACCTGCTCTTTCGCTGGTTTGTCGGCCTGGCGATGGATGCGCCGATGTGGGATGTCACGGTCTTCACCAAGAACCGGGGGAGGCTTCTGGCAGGCGACGTTGCCGCCAAGTTCCTTTCGGCCATCATCAGCCAGGCGCGCGTACAGGCTCTTCTCTCGGACGATCATTTCTCGGTGGACGGCACGTTGATCGAAGCCTGGGCCAGCGTGAAGAGCTTCAGGCCCAAGGATGAATGCGGCCCCGGGGATGATGATGACGGTGGGGCGGTTGCCAGCCAGGGCGAGCAGGCAGCAACGCCGAGTGACTGTAATGCCGGACGCGATTTTCGCGGCGAGAAGCGCAGCAATGCAACCCATGCATCGACCACCGATCCCGATGCCCGGCTGTTCAAGAAGGCGCGTGGCCAGTCTGCGAAGCTGTGCCACATGGCCCATGTCCTCATGGAGAACCGTTGGCGGCCTCGTTGTCGATACGATCCTGACCCATGCTATCGGCACCGCTGAACGCGAGGCGGCGCTGACCATGCTGGGGCGCATGGACGGGCGCCATCAGATTACCCTGGGCGCGGACAAGAACTATGACACCGCCGCCTTCGTCGCGGCGCTGCGCGAGATGGGCGTCACCCCGCACGTGGCCCAGAACAACACCAACCGGCGTTCTGCCATCGACGGGCGCACGACACCCCATCCCGGCTACGGCCTCTCCCGGAAAATCCGCAAGCGGATCGAGGAAGTGTTCGGATGGGCCAAGACCTGCGGCACCATGCGAAAAACCCGTCACCGCGGGCAGGATCGCATCGGATGGTCCTTCACGCTTACCGCCGCCGCCTACAACCTCATCAGACTGCCGAAACTACTGGCAGTGGCCGAGCCGTGCCGTTCACATCACCAAGACCGCGCCAACACGGCAGGCAACTTCGAATTTCAGCCTCGAATGAGCGAGGTCCTCGCCCCGCACCTTGGAAATCGGCGCGGAGGCGGCCACTGCGCCGCTTTTTTCCGCAACCTGTTAGAGCTAGCCAATCAGTCGGATAAACTGGTGGACAGGAAACGGTGGGCCTTCCAGGTGCCATTTCACCGCAATGATGGCCGCAGTAGCGACTGCTGCACAAATTGCGCCTCTGCGCCAGTCGTTAACAAATCCAAGCCGGATGGCTGAAGCCTCGAAACCCAACGCAAGAACGGTGAAGGCTAGGATCTGGTAGCGTGACTCGATGCCTCTCTGGACAACCATCCGCAAAGCTCCCGCCGCGACTGCAAAGATCAGCGAGGGAAGAACGTAGTTTCGCGCAACTTGGGGCATTTTCAGCTTTCAGGGTCGGAAGTGCCCCAGTCTCCTAAATTGAACAAATGAAAGCAGCCTGAATGGCTTGCTCTTACTACGGTCGCTTGATGGTCCCGAAATTGCTGGCGGAGCGAGCCTCGGTCTGAAAACGAACAACGCCGCTTGCTGCGCCTGAGACGCGGCGCAGCTTCCAGGAGGCATGTGAATGATATCGCCTGCAATCCGCCCAACGATACACGCCCCGTAGTGGCCGTTCAGACGCCGAAGTCAGCTTCTCAGGAGCGGACGGTCAGCAAGCAGGCCAAACGTGCTCTTGTGAACCGTGATCCAATGCCCCTTTGCAGCAACTTCACGGGTTTACATCCTGGGCGGTTCATCCCCGCCAAACAGCTCCGGATACGTCCACCACCAAGGGTAACGAGTGTTGCCCAGCACCATGGTCACGATCGCGGGATAGATGAGTTCGGCGCGCACATCATTGCCAAGCAGGGCAAGACAACGCTTGTTGGACTCGTCGCACTGGACGATGTTGCCGGTCCAGTCGTTGTGGCCACCCTTGGCGAAGAACCAGCCTGATGGTCCCCTCCAGGTGTCGACGCCAAGGGCGCCGGCAAGGTGCACCTGTGGTCCACGTGGATCGTAGGTGCCCAGCACCTCGATGGTGGGGAATTTGGACTTTGTGTGGATCGGCACTTCAGGTCGTGTCCATTCGGCGCGCATTTCGGTCGAGAGGCCTTCGCCCATCATCATGCCGCGCCACATTCGCGCCTGATCTGCGATGGTGGAATCCATCGACCCCGAGGCGCTGACATTGTCACGATGGTCGTGCGGCACAAAGGTTCCGTCGAACTCATAGCCGTCGGCAAGGTGGTCGGCGAAATCATCGCGCCACTGCATGCTGGTGTTGGGCATGCCGAAGCGATCATAGATGCGCCGTTGCATCTCCTCCTTCACATCGAGGCCCAGTCCTTCCTCGAGCACAAACTGGAGCAGATAGAAGCCTTCGCCCGAATAGGCATAGGCGGTGCCCGGCGTGAAGTGGAACGACATGTCGTTGTCGGGCTCGAACCAGCGCAGGTTGGCAAGACCTGAGCTGTGGGTCAGCAGCATGCGCGGCGTGAGCAGCCGCCAGGCATCGTCGCCTTCCAAGGACGACCAGTCCCTCTCTCCACCGCTGTATTCGGGCAGCGGTCTGGCGAGGTATTCGCGGATCGGCCGATCCAGGTCGATCTTGCCTTCATCCACCAGCTGCAGAACCATATAGGCAAAGGCCGCCTTGGTGATCGATGCGGCGTACATGATCGTGTCGGTCTTCAGCGGGCGCTGATCTTCGACATTGGCATAGCCGAAAGCGCGGATGTGGCGGATTGCATTGCCCTCGATGATCGCGATTGCCATCCCCTTGACGTCGTTTCGCGCCATCAATTCCTCTATACGCGTATCGAGCGCATCATAGCTGGAAACGGCGGTTGCCACCGGCGGGGGCGTGGCGGGCATCGCGGCTGATCCGCTCAGGCTGTGCGCGATCAGGGCCGCCGCCGTGAGGAGTAGGGTCTTCATCGAAGGTCTCCCTGTTTTCAGGACACGTCAAAGGGTGGCGACAGGTGCGTCGCGTGGAATAGTCAGGGTGCGAAAAGTCAGATGGTCAGCGCCATCGCCAGGCCACGAAGAAGCAGCCCAATCCGCCGACAATCAGTGCAACGCCGGGAATCAGAGCCCAGCGATGGCGTGGCGGTTGGTGAATTTCATTGCTGCCGACCAGCAACCAGACGCGTTTGCCATCGAGCGCTTTTTCGGTGAACATCGGCCCCCGCATCTGGGTGAGAAACCTGGTCTGTTCATCAGTGCCGGGCGGGATTTCGCTATCTGCCGGTGCGTCGGCAGCGATCACCCCCTGCGATCTATAGGTGTATTCGAGCATCGAGCGCGCGGGCTCAGTCATGGCAAAGCCGACAAAGCCTCCACCCAGCACGAGAGCAGCCAGCCCGGCAATCAACAGGCGGCGCGGCGTTTCGACGTCGCGGCGGGAGCGCTCGAGCAGCAAGTCACGCAGCGTATCGATGTCCCGCAGCCGGTCGAGCTCAGCTGGAAATAGCACCCCGGCCATGTCGGTCGGATTGATGCCATAAACTTCGGCCAGTCGTTGATAAATGTCGCCCGAGGGGATCGATTTACCGTTCTCCAGTTTTGAGAGATAACTCTGCTCGATCCTCACGCGGGACGCCGCTTCGGGTTGGGTCCACCCGCGTTCAGCGCGTTTCTGCTTCAGATAGTCGCCGAACTTCATGGCCGATCTTCCCGCTGTGAAGCTTTCTATGCACACGTAGGAACGAGGTGAATTCAAGCGGAATATCGCAGAATATCGCAGAATATCGGGAATTTTCGAGGCGCCATATGCGAAACGGCAAGCGAGCCGGGGGTGTGAGCGCTATTTCACGAAGTCCTGTCAATAAAGCTTCACCGACGCACCTTTCACGCCTTGACACTGCCGGCCGCTCAGGCGCCGATTTGCACACCCCGAAAGAGGAGGGTCCGTCTTTTCCTACCTTGCGCCGGCCCGGAGCGAATTGGCAGCCGAAGATCAGCTTCGCCCAACGACGAGGGGGGGCGGGATTATGACGCAGCCCCATGCTGCTCGGCCTCTGCGGCCTCTGCCTTGAGCATCCGCGTCAACCCCAAGCAAATCGCCAGGAGGACAAGCGCGAACGGCAGGCCTGTGACGATCGCAGCCGTCTGCAGGGCCCCAAGGCCGCCCGCATAGAGCAGCGCGCCCGCCAGGATGCCGATCGCGATGGCCCAGGTCACGCGCGGCACAAAGCGCGCCTCCTGCTGGCCGCCCGAGGCGATCATCGCGGTGACCAGCGCCCCGGAATCGGCCGAGGTCACGAAGAACGTCGCCACGATCAGGATGGCCAGGCCCGAAGCGATCGTGCTGAACGGGAAATGGTGCAGGAAGGCGAACAGCGCATCGGGCATCGAGGCGTTGACCGCCTGCGACAGTCCGCCCGCACCGAACAGCTCGATGTGCAAGGCGCTGTCCCCGAAAATCGTCATCCAGGCAAAGGTGAAAAGGCTGGGCACCAGCAGTGTCCCCGCAATGAATTCGCGCACCGTGCGCCCATAGGAAATGCGCGCGATGAAGATGCCCACGAACGGCGACCAGCTTATCCACCAGGCATAGTAGAACAGCGTCCAGGCGCTCTGCCAGTCCTCCTTGGTGTAGCTTTCAGTCCAGGTCGAGAAGTAGACGAAGCGCTGTACGTAGTAGCCGATGTTCTGGATGAAGCTGTCGAGCAGGTAGACCGTCGGGCCGGTCACGAAGACGAACAGCGCCAGCGCGAGGGCAAGCACCATGTTGCCCTCCGACAGGCGCTTGATCCCGACATCGAGGCCAAACGCCACCGAAAGCGTGGCGAGCCCCGTGACGACGACGATGATGATCGCCTTGACCATCCCGCTGTCGGGCACGCCCGCAAGCAGCGTGAGCCCGGCGTTGATCTGCGAGGCGCCGAACCCCAGCGAGGCGGCCACGCCGCAGACAGTCGCGGTGATCGCCAGCACGTCGATCGCATCGACCAGCAAGGTCGGAATGCGCGGATAAGCGGCACGCAGGAACGCCCCGATGCTCAGCGTCAGGCCCTTGTTGTAGGAAATGTAGCCCAGCCCCAGCCCGATGATCGCATAGATCGCCCAGGCGTGCAGCCCCCAGTGCAGGAACGTCAGGCCCATCGCGTGCTGCGCGTTGCGCGCAAGCCCCTGCGGCAGCGTCGCGCCCGGGTTGGAAAAGGCCGAGATCGGCGGGTTGGCGAAGTGCATGACCGGCTCGGCGACGCCATAGAATAGCAAGCCGATGCCCATCCCGGCGCTGAACAGCATGGCAAACCAGCTGAGCGCGCCATAGGCTGGCTTCGCGTCCCGTCCGCCCAGGCGCACGTTGCCCAGGCGCGAGAACGCAAAATAGGCGCAGGCAATCAGCAGCACATTGACCGTCCCGACCAGAAGCCACCCGAACGAATGCGTGGCCCAGTCCTGGATTGCCTGAAAACGGGCGGCCGCGACCGTCGTATCGTACAGGGCGAAGGCGATGAGCGCACCAATCGCGGCAATGGCGCCGAAGAATACGGTTGGCTTGAAATCGGCGATGGGACTTGCTGCGTTGTCAGGTTGACTTGCCACCCGGGAAGAACTCCAAGTTTTCGATCATGAATTTACTTGCCTTTTCTTTGAGCATCGAAATACAATGATAAAGAAAAGAATAAGTAACAGATCGCATTGATCTCTTAAAAAATAAGATTTGATATATACGGATTTGAGAATCCCGACCCATATAGCGCGTGTTGTGATTATGCAACATTTCAAAATACCGTGGCAATAATCTCATATACTCGGTTGCCATGCCGCCTCTCATCGGTATTCTCTGACGCAAGGGTGCTACATCAATTCAATTTTCGCCCACGATATTGTGGTGTCTCGGCGGGCGTCGAGGCGCCGTTTGCGCGTGCCCCATGCTGCGGCGCGCGCGTTTCGCATGAACTGTGAACGATACAGGGGATTTCACATGCTCAAGCCTTGCAGCGGCGCGTCGATCGGCGCGCTGGCGATTGCTATTGTCTCGCCGGCCATGGCCCAGCAGGGTCCGGCCCAAACCCAGCCACAATCGCAAGCACAGGCCCAGCGCCAGGGCGGTGTCAGCGAGATCGTGGTGACCGCCACCCGGCGTACCGAGAACCTCCAGGACGTGCCGGTATCGGTCAACGCGCTGGACTCGCGCGAGCTCGAGCGGCTCAACGTCAACACCTTCGACGACTATTTGAAACAGCTGCCCAACGTCACCGCCGGCGGCGGCGGCCCGGGCCAGAACACGATCTATATCCGCGGCCTCGCCTCGACGACGCCCAACCTGACGGTTGCGGGCGTCTCGGGCCTGGCGCCCAACGTCTCGATGTACCTCGACGAGCAGCCGCTGGCACAGCCCGGGCGCAACCTCGACGTCTACGCCGCCGACCTCCAGCGCATCGAGGTCCTCTCGGGCCCGCAGGGCACGCTGTTTGGCGCCAGTTCGCAGGCGGGCGTGGTGCGCATGATCACCAACAAGCCCGACCTCGCGGGCTTCGACGCCTCGGCCAAGGCTGGCGCGGCGTTCACCAGGAAGGGTGATCCCAGCTACAACGGCGAGTTCATGATCAACTTGCCGGTGACCTCCAACTTCGGCCTGCGCGCGGTCGTCTACGTCGACGACCAGGGTGGCTACATCGACAACGTGCATGGCTCGGTGACCGCCCAGGACAGCGCGCGCTTCCGTTCCGCGGGCACGGTGCGCCAGAACGGCACCGTGGTCAGCACCGAGCGCGCGGGCTTTCAGGCCGGGCAGGACCTGTCGGGCGTCAACTTCATGGCTGCCGATAACCAGGCGCTCGTGCAGGACGACTTCAACGGCACCACCTACAAGGGCTTTCGCCTAAGCGCGCTGTGGGAAGTGACCCCGGACTGGACGATCAACCTCTCGCACACGCGCCAGAACGTCGATTCCGACGGCGTGTTCTATGCCGATCCGGAACTGGGCCTCGAAGATCCCTCGATCCAGCGCTATTCGCCCGACCGTCTCGAGGATGACTTCTCGAACACCGCCTGGACGGTCGAAGGGCGCCTGGGTATGCTCGATCTGGTCTACAACGGCGCCTACACCGACCGCGTGACCGACCAGACGGTGGACTACACCGACTATCTCTACGTCGGCCAGTACCTGCCCTACTACATCTGCGACGGTTCGGTGTCCTATCCCGGTTCGGCGGCGCCCTCGGGCACCTGCCAGGCGCCGAACCTCTACGTGAAGTCGCATAGCCGCACGAAGGAAATCACGCAGGAACTACGTGTCTCGACGCCCAGCGAGAACCGCCTGCGCGCCACCGGCGGCGCCTTCTGGTCCAAGACGGTGCTCAAGGAGCGCAACGACTTCATGTATCCGGGCAGCCAGTACGTCGACCTGTGGGGCCAGACCGGCTTCCCGGCCAACGGCAACTTCCCGAACGCCTGGTCGAGCACCGACGAGGCCATGCCCGCAGGCGGCATCTTCCGCAACGACGTGAAGCGCACCGACGAACAGTTCGGCCTTTACGGCCAGGTCGATTACGATGTCGTCCCCGACCTGCTCTCGGCCAGCTTCGGCATGCGCTATTACGACGTTTCGGTGGACCTCACCGGCACCGCCAACAGCTCGTTCTGCAACGCGGGCGGCACCGACGTGAACGCGTTTGGCACCAACCTCAGCGACCTCTACGACGGCGATGGCGAATACACGTTCGTGGGCACCTGCGGCGATGCGCTGGGCACGACCTTCACCAAGGGCCAGTCGGTCGAGGACATCATGGCCGCTGGCCTGACCCAGGCGCAGGCAACGCAGGTGTTCAACGCGCTGTCCGCTCCCGACAAGGCGCGCGACAAGGGCGTGATCTTCAAGGGTACGGTCTCGCTGACGCCGGCCGACGGGGTCATGTTCTATGCGACCTACTCCGAGGGCTTCCGCCCGGGCCTGCTCAACCGCCCGGGCGGCGCGACCAGTTCGTCAGGCTACACGGTGCCCTTCACGCTCCAGTCGGACACGGTGAAGAACTACGAGATCGGCTGGAAGACCGAGCTGTTCGAGCGCCAGCTGCGCTTCAATGCGAGCGCCTTCTACCTCGATATCCAGAACCTGCAGACCACGATCTTCGATCCGAGCATCACCAACCTCACCTTCTCGGACAACGCGGCCGATGCGCGCAGCTACGGCATCGAGGGTGATTTCGCTTTCGCGCCTTACGCGGTGCCGGGCCTGACGCTGGCGGGCGCGTTCTCGTTCCTCAATTCAAAGGTGACCAAGGTGCTCACCCCCACCGACACGGTGGAGAAGGGCTCCTCGCTCGCCTATGCGCCGCCCTTCCAGGGCAACCTTCGGGCGCGCTACGAGTGGGATCTTACCGATGGCATCGTCGCCCACGTGATGCCACAGGTGACGCATTCGGCGCACAAGTACACCGACATCGTCACGATCAACCGCTTGCGCCTCGAAGGCTACACCACCGTCAGCCTCGCGGCGGGAATCGAGAAGGACGACTGGAACCTCGAGATCTACGGCGAGAACCTGACCGACAAGCGCGCGCAGGTTTCCGGCAACTTCTACTTCGACCGCGCCCGCGTGGTCATCAACCGTCCGCTCACCGTGGGCGTGCGGATGGGCTGGCACTACTGAGCCCCATCGCGCCAGCGCAACAGGTCATGGCGGCAGGCAGGGGCTGGGCCCTTGCCTACCGCTTCGCCGTGCGCAAGGAGTTCCCGTCATGAGCGATGCACCCACCTTGCCGGGCGAAGGCCCCGCCGCCCGTCTTGCGGCGCAACGCGCCGCCCACCTCGCGCAAGGCCGAAAGGCGATCCAGGCCGGTCACTTCGAGGACGGGCTCACCGCAGCCCGCGCCGCGCTCGAAAGCGCGCCCGACAACGCCGATGCGCTCTATCTGGCCACCGTCGCCTGCCGCTATCTTGCACGCTTTGCCGAGGCGCAGCGCTATCTCGAGGAGCTTCTGGCGGTCCTCCCGGAATACGGGCGCGCCTGGCAGGAGCGTGGCCATCTGGCCCGCGCCCAAAGTGCACCTGACGCCGCCATCGCCGCCTATGCCCGCGCCGTGCGCTACAATCCCGCGCTCGAGGCAAGCTGGCGTGCGCAAGGCGATCTCCTCCTCGCACAAGGCCGCCCCGCCGAAGCCGAAGCCGCCCACGCGCAAGGCCGCCGCATCGCCGCCCTGCCGCGCGAACTCGTCGCGGTGATGAACCACCTTCACGAAGGCCGCCTGCTGCGCGCCGAGGATTTCTGCCGCCACTACCTGCGCGCCCGTCCGCGCGACGTGGAAGGCATGCGCCTGCTTGCCGATATCGGTGCGCGCTTGGGCATTCTCGATGATGCCGAGTTCCTGCTCGAAAGCGCAGTCGGCTTCGCGCCGGACAACGTCCAGGTACGGCTCGATTACATCCAGGTCCTGCGCAAGCGGCAGAAGTTCGCACAGGCTCTCGCTCAGGCCGAACACCTCTATGCCCGCGCCCCCGCAAATCCGCTGTTCGCCTCCCATCTTGCGATCGAAGCGATGCAGACCGGCGACTATGCGCGCGCCTTCGCACTGTTTGACGCCGTGCTCGAACGCGTGCCCGGCGATCCCGCCACACTCACCAGCAAGGGCCACGCGCTCAAGACCACCGGCGCGCAGGAGGCTGCCATCGCCAGCTACCGCGCCGCGATCACCGCAAAGCCCGACCACGGCGATGCCTGGTACGCGCTCGCCAATCTCAAGACACTGCGTTTCGCGGCCGGGGAGCGCGACGCCATGCGCGCGCAGCTTGCCCGCGGCGACCTGGCCTTCATGGACCGTGTCCACCTCGAATTCGCGCTGGCCAAGGCCTGCGAGGACGCGGGCGAACACGCCGAGGCGTTCGCCCACTACGAACGCGGTAACGACCTCAAGCGCCGCCAGACCCGCTACGATGCCGACCGCATGAGCGCCGAGCTTGCCGCGCAGGCCGCCTGCGCCACGCCCGACCTCTTTGCCCGCAACGCAGGCCACGGCTGCCCCGCGCCCGACCCGATCTTCATAGTCGGCCTGCCGCGCGCGGGCTCGACGCTCCTCGAACAGATCCTCGCCTCGCACTCGATGATCGACGGTACGCTGGAACTGCCCGACATCCTTGCGCTCGCCCATCGCCTGCGCGGGCGCAGCGCCAGTGCCTCACGCTATCCCGAGGTGCTCCATGACCTCACCCCCGAGCAGCTCGAGGCGATGGGCCGGGGCTACATCGAGAGCACACGTATCCACCGCCAGGGCGCGCCCTTCTTCATCGACAAGATGCCCAACAACTTCCGGCACATTGGCCTGATCCACCTGATCCTGCCCAACGCGAAGATCATCGATGCGCGCCGCGCGCCGCTCGACTGCTGCTGGTCGGGCTTCAAACAGCTCTTTGCCGAAGGGCAGGAGTTCACTTATGGGCTCGCCGAAATCGGGCAGTACTATGCCGACTATGTGAAGCTCATGGACCATTGGGACACCGTCCTTCCCGGAACGGTCCTGCGCGTGCAGCACGAGGACGTGCTGGCCGATCTTGAGGGGCAAGTTCGTCGCATGCTCGACTTCCTTGACCTTCCCTTCGATCCAGCCTGCCTGGCCTTCCACCAAACAAATCGCGCTGTGCGCACGGCGAGCTCGGAACAGGTACGCCGTCCAATCAACACGGCCGGTGTCGCAGCCTGGAAACCCTATGCTGAGCAGCTCGAACCACTTCGGGTACAACTTGCAGGCGCAGCCATCCATTGCTGCCAATAAGAAAGCGGCCCCGTGGGCGCCTATTCGCCCGATGCAACGAAGCCAATGAATTGGCCCGGCAAATTTTGAAAGTAACTGTCGCTCCCAACATAATGATTAGGGCTAAGGACGGTAGAGTCAGGAAATGGCGCGGTGTCGTGCGGCGCGCCTGTGGGGCTTGACGGTTTTCGCGGAGTGCATCCGACCGAACGTGTATCCCAGTAGCGGTTGAGCAAGGCACCATCGGGCATGCGTACGACAGGTTTGCACGCCCCTCGTGCTCCAAGACAGTCCGCCCCTGCCATCCAAAAGTCATATTCGCTTCTGAGCGCGCCCAGCCGTCGCCGCGCGACGGCGCCATCGTCCGCATTGGACAAATCCATCATCAGGGCCAGAAAAGGGGGTTGGGAACGGGTGAGGCAATAGCTGCGGGTTCCGTTGGGAACATGCCCCTAACGCGCGACCAGATCCACGAACTTGGCCAGCATCGCCTCGACGAGCACATCCTTTCCATCGGCCTTGAGGCTGAGCATCGTGAAATAGCTGTCCCAGTAGTACATCTCGCCGATGCGTCCGCCGGCGACGACATAAGTGTGCTTGAGAGCGAGCCGGGACGAACCGGGCTCGACCGCGATCGCAGGCCTGGTCAGAATCGGCCAGAGCGCGCGGATATGCGTGCGCATCATCAAAGCGCGCGCCCTGCCGCGATCGATGCGCACCTGATCGTTGCCAGCCTGGTCGACGTCCGCTTGATCGACCGGTGCGAAATTGCGGGCAACGAAAGCCGATAGCTCGACACGCGTTTGCGGGCGCTCCTTGCGATAGTCCGCCATGATCTGCGCGCTGGGACTTCGCGCGATCATGGCGGCGAAGGTCTTGCTGTCGGGAAAGACCCGGGTCAGTTCGACCGCTCCAATATTTCGTCCGTCTCTCCCCTAGCGTGCTCGTCCCCAGGCGTAGCAAGGAACGCCATCAAGCCTCTTTCATAACGTGAGAGCCACCTGGTCCGGCGCGGCAAGGCCACCTCCAGAAAGTACGGCGAAGGCGCACGCGCGGCGGCGATCAATTGCGGATGGATATAAGCCTTGCACACTATCGCGGGGGGTGTTGCCCAGATGGCGCGAGACATGCGCAAGCAGGTCTTTGAGCGGCGTTCGCCCGCCCCCTCGACCGAAAAATTGTCGCGCAGGAAGGTAAAGGCCAGAACGCTCGCACGCCAGGTCCGGAAATCCTTGGCCGTACGCTTACCCCCGCCCGCCTCGCGAATGTAGTCGTTGACCAGACTCGAGGTGATCGCATGGAAGCGCCCGTCCTCGTCGCGATAGCGAAACAGCGTCTGGCCGGGAATATCCATCAACTGCTTGACGAAGCGCAGCAGTCCCCGGTCGGTGACCGTCATCTCGCAGGTTCGTCCCGATTTCGCCTCGAAGCGAAGGTGCACCCCATCCGATTTCAACCGGGCATGCCGTCGACGCAGCGTAGTTGCACCGAAACTGCCGTTGGTCCGGGCGTAGTCCTCGTTGCCGACACGAATGCGCCCGGTATCGAGCAGGCGTACGATCGATGCCAGGGCTCGCGCGCGACCGAGCCCGCGCCCGGAGAGGTCCGCATCCCTTCGCGCAGGTCCCGCGCCGCGCGGAAATTCTGTCTGCCCCGCCCCCACCGGCCTGTCCCGACAAGAGGCACCACGCTTCAGATATTGCCCTGCAATTCGGCTGGCACCGCGTCGTTCGGCCCGAAGTAGAGCGCGGCGCATTGCGCAGCGAGACATCCGCCGTCCAGAACGAGATCCTCGCGCCAGGCATCCGCGATGAAATCCATGGTGTCGAGATGACGGTCCTCGAAATACATGCGGTGCACCTCGTCGCGCCCCGCGCCGTAAACGATCCGCTCCACTTTAGTCCAGATCGAGGCCATGGTACACATCCCGCAGGGCTGCAACGTCGAATAGAGTGTTGCCCCGCGCAGATCCATCGAACCCGACGCAGGCCCGGCTGCTCGGAATGCCACCATCTCGGCGTGCGCAGTGGCGTCGCAGGTTTCGCATGTCTGGTTCGTTCCCGTGGCGATCACCGCCCCATCGCGTACGATGATCGCCGCGATGGGGGTGTCTTGCGGCGTGCTGCCCTTCGTTTTGGCAAGGGCGATGGCCTGGGCCATCCAGCGCTCGTCTTCAGCACAAGGCATCACCCTCGCCTCCCGCTCGGCCCGACAAGCCCCCTGACCGGCGTATGTCCCACTTCAGCCGGGCAGGGCATAAGCGATGACCTGGTCGCTGACCGGCGTTTCCATGAAGTGGTGGCCGCCAGCATAGATGACGAGGTACTCCTTGCCGTGTTCCTCGTAGATCATCGGCGTGGCCTGTCCGCCTCCGGGTAGCGCGTCCTGCCAGACGGTCTTGCCGGTCTTCATGTCGATGGCGCGGATCAGATCGTCCGTGGCTGCGGCGATGAAGATGAGGCCGCTGCGGGTGATCACCGCCCCGCCATTGTTCGGCGTGCCGATAGTCAACGGCAGGTGACTGGCAATACCGAAGGGACCATTCTTGCGCGCGGTGCCGAGCGGGCGATCCCAGATCGTCTTGCCCGTCGCGATGTCGATCGCCTGAATGCCGCCATAGGGAGGCTCCTTGCACAACATGCCGGTGAACGGCAAGCGCCAGCCCGCGTTGACGTCGACCGCGTAGGGGGTGTTCGCCTGTGGATCGCCCGCGCCTTCGGCGCCGCCGATCGGACCATTGCTCTGGTCGCGCGGCTCCCAGCCCAAGGCATCGGCGACCTTGCGCGGGACCAGCTTCACGTAGTTGGGCATGTCGTTGTAATTGGCGATGATCACGCCGCGCTCGGGGTCGATCGCAAGGCTGCCCCAATCCGAACCACCATTGTAGCCCGGGTACTCGATCGAGCGGCGCTTGTCCGTCGGCGGGGTGTAGAAGCCCTGATACGATGCCTCACGGAACTGGATGCGGCAAACCATCTGGTCGATCGGGGACATGCCCCACATGTCCTTCTCGGTCAGCGGCGGCTTGCGCAGGGTATGCCACAGCGACACCTTCTGCGTCCTGGCCCGCATTCGCGGCTCCACCCCGCCAAGCGGCGTCCGGATCTTGCCCACGGGCGTCAGCGGCTTGCCGGTGCGCCGGTCGAGCACGTAGATGTCGCCTTGCTTGGAGGGCAGCACGATCGCCGGCACCATGCCCGCCTTGGTGGGAAAGTCGATCAGCGAGGCCTGGCTGCCCAGGTCATAGTCCCAGACATCGTTGCGCACGGCCTGGAAATGCCAGCGTGGCTTGCCGGTCTTCACGTCGAGCGCCACCAGCGAGGTCGCGTATTCGTTCTCGACCGGGGTGCGCAGCCCCGAATAATAGTCCGCCGAACTGTTGCCCATCGGCAGGTAGACCAGCCCCAACTTCTCATCGCCCGAAGCGATGGTCCACATGTTGGGCGTGCCGCGCGACCAGGTCTGGCCCTCGGGCGGCGCCTTGGTCCAGTCGGGATGCATCATGTCCCAGGCCCAGACAAGCTGTCCGGTCCTGACGTCGTAGCCACGGATCACCCCCGAAGGCGACCAGCGATCCTGTCCGTCGGTGACCTGGTGTCCGGTCACGATCACGCCATCGACGATCGCCGGGGGAGAATTGATCGAAACGTATCCGGCAGGCACCTTGCCCATGCCCCTGGTGGTGTCGATCTCGCCGTTGGTGCCGAAATCGCCGCAGCGCTCGCCGGTGTCTGCATCGATCTCGAAAATGCGCGCATCGAGCGTGCCGAAGACGATGCGGCGCGTGCAGGCCGGATCGGAACTGCGGCTCGCGGCGCTCACGATCTTCGCCGTTTCCGACGGCGTCGCTGCATAGTTGGCCGCGACGACACCGGAGTCCTCCACGCCGGGCTGGCCCTGCGCCTGCCCGGCCCCGTCCGCGTTCGCATCGTAGTAGCTCACACCGCGACAGGCGGCGGTGTAGGGGATCGCGCTGTCGGGCACGCGGGGATCGAAGCGCCACTTCTGGTCACCGGTCGCCGGATCGTAGGCGATCACGATGTTCTTGGGCGTGCACACGTAAAGCGTGTCGCCAATCTTGAGAGGCGTGTTCTCGGCCCCATAGGTGCCCTTGGCCTTGTCCGATGGCATGTCGCCGGTGTGCACGCTCCAGGCACGCGTGAGCGTGCCGACGTTGGCGGGGGTTATCTGGGTCAGCGGCGAATAGCGGTGCCCGGCGAACGAACCGCCATATTGCGGCCAGTCCTTCCCGGCGGTCTGCAACGAAGGATCGCTCATCGCCATGCGTGCAGCAGGAAGATCGCCCGGCCGTCCAGCCCCGTCGAGCGTGCCGACGATCGCGAACAAGGCGCCGACCGCGACCACCGTCCCCGCGCAGGACAGCGCCGCCACGCGCCAGCGCCCCGCCCTGCGCCCCAGCGCAGCGAGCGAACAGATCACCGGGATCAGCAGGACCGCCGGAGCGAAAATCCGCGGAACGAGCGCCCAGGCATCATCCCCCGCTTCCCAAAATGCCCAAAGCACGGTGCAGACGAAGATAGCGACGTAGAGCCACCCGCCCGCCGGGCGGCCAAGAACGAGCAGGACGCCCGCCACGATCATGGCCGCGCCGGTGACGAGGTAATAGGGCGAGCCCCCCAACCAGGCGAGCCATACCCCCCCGCCCAGCAGCACAAGGCCGATCAGCGCGAGAAGAACTCCTGTGGCGATGGCCAGCCAGGAGCGTGCGAAAGAGGACGGAAAGGTCATGATAGCGGCATCCGGCAATGGGCTTTGAGGGTTCGCGGCCTGTCCAAACTCGACCAGCTCACTCAGGCTCTAGGGTGACTCGGGAATGCATCGCCCCCGGCAATGTTCCGAATTGATCCGGAAAAGCTTTGGAAGCATTTCCGAAAATCGTCCCGACCAGACCGTATCGAGGGCCTGCAACGCGAACCTCGGCAACCTCCCCTCGGGTCGCGGGTTTTTCGCCCTTGTCGGCGCAATCACGAGACCAGCAGCACATGACAGGCCGCAACGTTGATCGGGTGCGTCGGATCCTCGTCGCACTGGCCATGATCGCCGCGCTGCTCGTGATGGGCGCTGCAGCTTTTCCCTTTTCTCTCGTCAAAGGTCCGATCACCGACCGGCTCGACGCCCGGCTGGGCACGCGCGTCGCAATCGGGGCAATCGAACGGCATCCCGCACTCTCCTTCACGCCGCCCCTCGTGCTGCACGGCGTGACAATCCGGCAACCGGCGTGGGCCGGGCCCGGCAACATGGCTCAGGCCCGGCGGCTGACCGTTCGTGTCGCTCTCCTGCGGCTGATGGAAGGGAGCAAACCGGCGGTCGAGCGTATTGGCGCAGAGGGCCTCGTACTGAATCTGGTACGCGACAGCCAGAAACGCGCAAACTGGCTGGGGCCGGGGCGTCAGCCACCCAAAGAAGGCGATCCCCGGTCCATCTGTGGACGCCCGCACGAACGCAAGCGGTATTTAGGAGATCAGGCACGTAGTCGAATGCTGCCATCTGTCCGGCCTCTGATGCAGCACCAGAGGCTGCGGGCCCGTGTGGGAGTTCGCGGACTGAAACCATATCACCCTAAGCGTGCTCGTGGCACGGTGGAAAGCCCTGGTTTTTCCAGCCCCGTCTCGCCGACTGTTGCGCCATACCCTCCTTCGACCGACTACGTCCTCCGACGACCCCTGGTCCGCTTTGGCTTACGCCGCAGCTGCGACCGGAGCTCTGTAATCCTCTTCGCTCATGAGCAATGCCCAGATGATCCGCGCAGTCTTGTTGGCAAGCGCGACGGTCACCAACATGCGCGGCTTCCTGGCCAGCATCTGCTCGAGCCATGACCCTACCGGAGCGCCTCGTTTGCTCGCCTGCAGCGCGACAGCGCTGCTACCGATGATGAGTAGACGCCTGAGTGTTCGCTCGCCCATCTTCGTGATTGAACCCAGCTTCTGTTTGCCTCCTGTCGACAGCTGCCGCGGCGCCAAGCCGAGCCATGCGGCAAAGTCCCGGCCCTTGGCGAAGGTCTCGGCCGGCGGCGCCAGTGCGGCAATGGCCGTGGCCGTGATCGGCCCGACGCCGGGGATCGTCATGAGCCGCCTGGCAATTGCATCCTCGCGTGCCCGCCGGGCGATCTCCTTGTCGAGATCACCAATCCTGTCGTTCAGTTCCTCCAGAAGATCCAGCATCGTGCGAAACGTCGTCTTGGCTGCCTCAGGAAGCAAAGAGCCAATCTCGTCTTCGAGCAGGTCACCAAGCATCGCAACGTGCGACGGCCCCTTTGGCGCCACCCAGCCATACTCAGTGAGATGCCCCCGGATCGCATTGATCAGTTGCGTACGCTGACGCACCAGCAGATCGCGGGGTCCGAAACACCAGCCCGGATGCCTGTTGCTCTTCGCTTTTGACCGCCACGAAGCGCATGTTCGGTCGCTGTGCCGCCTCGCAGATCGCCTCGGCATCTACCGCACATTTCTGGGCCGATAGGCGAATGTCCGGTCAGTAGCCAGGGTTGTAGGGATAGCCGACCCTCACACACCGTTGGCTGCCAACCAACATATGCCGTACGAGCCAGTGACGATAAATGGCCCCTCCTGCGAGGGGCCGACGTTCCCAAACAGTCCGAACAGACGGCTGGCGACGCAACGAACATTTTCTCTGGTCTAAGCGTGTCCCGGATCAGACTGATATGAAGAGGTGCACTGCGGCGCTCGCGCTGTCGAAGTCACCTCGTTTCGAATTTGAACCGCGTCGCGCCAGTTCCGAGCGCCTTGAAAAGGCTGCGTCCCCGCGAACTCATCGGGTTCGGAAGCTCCATGACGCGCCAGCGCGTCGGATCGAAGGCGAATGGGACGTAGAGTATCCTGTACCGCCGGGTGGTGTCGGCGGCGCACTCGGCGGCGATGCGCATCTCGTTCTGCGTGAATTCGAATTCGAAGGCGTCATCGAGGTTGGACTTCACCTCGTATCGCCATTCCACTTCCACCGTTTGGACCCGGAAGTCGAAGCCGAGTGCGTCGTCGCCGTCCCAATCAATCTCAAGCAGGCGCCTGTTCTCCGACACCCAGCAGCGGTCATTGAAACGCTCCTTGTGCTTCTCCGCCAGGAAGCGGCTTGCGAGGTACTCGCTTGCGAACCCCATCGCGGATTTAACGTCCTCGGTGAGCCGCTCGGGTCGTCGTCGCCTGCCGCTCTTGCCGCTTGTTCTCCCGCGGCGCGTCTCCGACTGCGCCTGCTCGACAAGGTTAAACCTCCGGCGGGAACGGGTCAGCCATTCCCCGTCCGCCATGCTCGCTTCCGCTAAGTCGGTCAGACTTCGGGCGAATTCTCTAGCGCGCGTGTCGAGCGGGATGCTTCCGAAGCTGATCGTCCGCCTCTCGGCTTCCACCTGGTCCTTGCGGTCCTGCTCCCGTTGCTTCTCGCCGCGGAGATCGTCTGGGTCGAGGCCGAGAGCGGTTGCATCGACGGTCTGTGGCATGCCTGCGGGCCAGCATTTCGCCCGGACGACCGTCGTCAACTCTCCGTCCGGTTCAACGGTTGCGAAATCGAGTAGGCCTTGCTGGTCGATCGTCTTGAGCACCGCGAGTGAGCCGTCGGTCCATGGATTGACCTGCTTCTCCCGGAAGCACCAGGCTCCCACGACCGGTGCGGCCGCGTCGATGAAGCGCGCAAGAGCACGTCTGGAACCAGCGCGGACCTGCTGGACGGGTTCGAGTTCGCGTTGGATGTCATCGCCAACAAGTTCGTCAAGACGCGCATCCAGAAGCGCCTGCACGTCGCCCTTATCCAGACGCTCGCGATCGAGGATCCAGTCTTCTTGGAACTCGAGGAAGTCGAGCGACCGGAGAGTTACATACCGGTCAAGTGTCGAGCCGCTTTGGAACTCCGGCAAAAACCGCCGACGCAGCCGCTCCAGCGCAGGCCCGGCGAGTTCACCCTTCCACGTCTCGAACAGGCGCCGCAGCTCGCCTTCGTTCGAGAGCGGCGGCCGGCCTAGCGCGATCAGCATCTCGTTGAGACGTTTGTAGTTCAGATCGAGGGCTCGCCGCACCTCTGCGAGGTCTGGGCGGGCCAGTTCGTCGAGCAGGGCGGTCGGCGGGATGGGAAGCCTGTCGGCGATGGCTTCCAGTGCTCGCAGAACCTGCGATCGCAATGCAGAGCTCCCGAGCGTCGCGCCGATCGACTGCGCCGTATCGAGATCGGTGATGCAAGCAATTACCGGCAGCAGTCGCCCGACGAGAAAGCCGCCATCCGTCCGCAGCGCGAGCGAATGCTCCTGCACGAGTTCCAGCTTGCAACCCAGAGCGCGCGCAAGCGCCTCGTCGCTCGGCCGTTGCCGAGGATCGAGGGACGCGCCACGTGCCGCGAGCCGGAGCAGAAGAATTTCGAGCGACCTCATGCGTCTATCGAGGAGGGTTGAGAGCGCCGGGGCAGCATCGGCAAGGACGGCCCAGCTGATATCCTGGTGATTTCCGATCACGAGCGTCGGCAGATCGTCGTCCGGCAGCGCGTAGAAGGGCAGCACATCCTCGACGGCGGCACCCGCAACGGACAGCTTGATCGTTCCGCATTGACGTAGGCGGATCCGCCGAAGCCGTTGATCTACCGTGGCGCTCGAGATCTGGCGCTCGAGGCCTTGGCCGAGGACCTCGTTCGCTAGGACCGCAGCTTCAGGTAGCCAGTCGAGCCCGTCGGCGACGAGCAGGGGGTCGGCGAGGGAGGCCACCATCGGTTCGTCTTCGACCAGAACACCGACCTGCTTGGGATCGATGCCCAGGACGTCGAAGCCGCCGCTGGCAGTCAGCCGATCGAGCGCAGCGCCGACATGCTCCGCCTCCGCCAGCTCGAGTACCGGTTGGCCGGCGGCGACGACCGCCTTGGTCTCGGCCTGCAGCGGGTCACCCGTGACGAACACGCGGGGCTTGGTGTCCGCGTTTCCATTAAGGACAGCGGGGCCAGCGGATGTGACCACAGCCAGCGGAATGGTCGCAGGCAGCGGAAGCTCCGACTTGCACATATCGGCCCAAGCGGCCTGGTAGGTCTTCCTGAAGGCGACGCGATCGCGAGGTTCGAGATTAGCAATGCCGCCAGCGAGGTCGGCGAGCCTTCTCACGGCCTCGTCCTTCCTCGACCAATCCCGCATTGCAACCGGCGTCGAGAACATCGCGGATGAGAGGTGCTTCTCCTCATCTATGAGTTCCGCGAGCCGTTCCCGAGGTCGATCCACGTAGCGTGGCGGGCGCTGCTTCCGCTCGGTGCTCCACCAAAGGCTGGATGGCCGTTCGAAGCGGCCGGTCTCTCCATCGACGGGCATCCAGCGTGCCAGGGCGATGAACGCTGCGGCAGGCGTGTGCAGGGTGCATTCGTTCTGTTCGGCGCCCCAGCGCTCGTATCTGCCCAGCTTCCAGCGCAACCATTGCTGATCTTCATTCGCGAGCTGGATCATGATTAGCTCCGCGAGTCGGTGCCGTGCCTCGGTCGGCAGCTTGCTGTGCTCTATTTGCCCGGGGATGCGCCACAGCTCGCCCTTGCGGGAGTAGTCGGTGAGCGGGTTTGGCAGATGACTCTTGGAATTGAGCGTGACCCAGGCGGCCGATCTTCCCAGCTTCACCGCCGGCGTGCTGCGGAAGGAGTTCCAGATGCAGATCGGCGTTCCGCTCATCGGCGCCTCCTCATCAGCTAGAAGCGGCAGGCCGTCCCGAACGCCCGCCGCGCGCAGGAATTCGATCCACTGCTTGCGGCCGCCCTCTAGCTTTGGAGCCCAGTCCGGCTCTTGGAGCAGCAACAGGTCAGCCGCACGCGCGCAGTCGAGAGACAGCGGCGCCGACTCGGAGAGGTAGGTCGACAGCTTTCGCCCTTCCGAAGTCCATCCCTCCGAGAATCTCGCCGAGCTGGCTGGTTGCCATCCGCTGCGTGTCTCGACGTGAAGATCAACCGCCTTGAGTATCTTTTCGGACTTCGGGCCTTCCGACCTCCAAACGTCGAACGCCCATTTCAGTGCGGCCTGCCGACGTTTAGGAGCAGGCTTGTCGCCGAACGTCGATTGCACGCTCTGCAGGGCATGCAGCGGATCGTAGCGGCGAAGGAGACCCGCCTTCAAGAAGTCCGAGACGACCTCGGGGGTCATCGCGATGGCATCGTTCAGGATCGCGAACTTGCTGGCCAAGGACGGGGGGGCAGCGGTGCACGATCCTTGTCACGGGAGCCCGTCGCATCGCGGACGAAGACTGGCGCTTGGCCGACGGAGGTCATCGCCTCGAGCAATCCGCGGTCCCGCGTCATGAAGATCGACTTGCTGGCCAGATTTCGGAGTGCGCTGACCGTGGGTAACGCCTTCCTGCATTCCTCGTAGAGGGTCGCCCAGGTGCGGAGCGCAGAGCCGTCCTCTTGGAGAGACTTTGCAACTCTTTCGATCCAGTCGGAGAGTTCCCGTTCGTCCGGCACCGAGCGAAGGTTCTCCGCACTCATCAGGCGGTGAAGTCGATCGAGGCGTTGGCTATCGAGACTGGGATCGGCGACGTCCTCTACGCCTGCTTTAACGAGGCGCCGGACGCGGAGCAGTTTGTAGCCCTGTTCCTGCCATATATACGCCGCTCGGAATGTAGTCCAGCTGTCCATGCTACCGGCAGTCGGGACGACATCGCGATCCCGCCAATCAAAGCCCGCCCGAAGCGACGCGCGGTGCAGGCGAGTCACGTCCTCAGGCGACCAGGCCGCCAGATCGAAGATTGGGTTGCGTCCGATCTCCTTCGAGATCGGTTTGAGTTCGGCGGCGGCGCGTATCGCGGTCTCGGCCAGTTCGTCGAGAAGGAACGCGTTGAGCGGGAGATCGAAGTTCGCGCGCCTGCGGTCGATCGAGGCGTAGAATGGCGCATCGACGTGGCCGCGGATGGGCGACGGCACTTCGGACGCCATCGGGAGAAAGTTGTAGGTTCGGCCGCCCTCCACGTCGCTACCAGAGAGGGATACGGCCACCGCTACCCGCGGTTCGCCTTGCCAATCGCGCCACCTTGCCAGTTGCGGTTCCTTCGCGATGCTCGCTTCGACCGACTGCAGCAGTCGGGTGCGATCAACCATCCTGCGGGCGATCAGGTAGCGCCTTGTGCCCGGACCGATGCTGACAATCTCGTAGCCGACTGGAGAAGTCTCGGCGGGTTTCGGCCGGTCGAGCACCCTGCGGGTGAGCGTCCTTCTTTTGACCAAGCCCGCCTCGTGGATTTCTATTGTCACGCTTGAGAGCCGGTCGAGGAACAGCAGCAACGGCACCTCAATGTCCGCGAGTGCATTGGCCTGCTCTCTTGCGACTGAGACGGCATTTTCGCTGCGGAGAGGGAGATGAACGACCGTAGCGAAGCCGTCCTTAGCGAACTGGCGGATCTTGTTCGACTGCGAACTGACCGGAACGGCAGCGAGGTATCTCGGAAGCACCTGAGCGACGCGTTCGGCGATCTCGACATCGGCGATCTGCTCCGTCTGCGCCTGTATCTCGTCGCGCCGCGCGAACCGGAAGCAGAAGCCGTCGAACGCATCGGAGGGCTTCGCGACAGGCTGCGAATAGATGTGCGGGTCTTCGGTGAGTGTTTCGACGCTGCGGAATCCGAGACCCTTGTTGCCGATGCCCTCGCCGACCGACTTGCTTGAGACCCCGACGTTGCGGATCGCGTTCACATTTTCCCAGCTGAAACCTTTGCCCATGTTGGCCACGAAGAGGTCTGCTTCCTTGGGTCCGTCGATCACAAGCTTGAGGAGTACGGCGCCGGCGTCGCCTTCCACGTGTGCATCGTGCGCGTTCTGCACGAGTTCGAAGATTACCCGGTCGCCATACTCGCCGCCGATCACCTCGCTGACGTTGCGAAGGCTCTCGTAGGTGAGAAGGCCGGACTGTGCGGCGTCGACGGCGTTTCGCAGCTGGGCAACGAAAGTGTCATTCAGCTTTTGATCTGGCGATTTGCCGGCATCGTCTTCAGGCGAGCGGGGCATGTTCGTCACGAACTGCAGGTCTGATCCCTTGGTCTGACCTCTATATTGCATGTATTCCCCCCGGTCCACGGCATGGCGTCTCGATCTCGCAAAATACTTAAGATCGTCAGATACTTATCCCTGCTTCGGCTTTGCCTTATACAGTATGCTGTCAAAGAGCGGCCGGTCCATCTCAAGTCCATCTAGCGCAGCGGTAAGAGGCGCCAGCGCCTCACTCCAGTCCTTGCTCTCCCATGCGGACGCCACGCGTTCCGCAGTCAGCGTCACGGAGCGGAAGAATATCCCCTTTCCTTCGTGAAGCCATCCGGCCTTGGTCAACGGGTCAATCTGGTTGCCGATGGTCTTTGCGAATACATTCCAAGCCGATTTTCCCCCAAACCAACTATGCTCTGGCGAAAATCGGAAACCAAATTCGGTCTGGCCAGAGCCAAATAAGTCGGCAACCTCGTACGAGTTAGTGGTGGCCTCGTCGCGGTAGCCTAAGCTGAAGCGCGCGAACGGTAAATCCTCCCCTTCCTTCCACGCGTCTGGCCAGAGCACGATGTCCGTCAGGGAATCGGAGCCATCTGAGTCCCCCTGCCAGTTTTTACGCTCCATCCACTCTTTCACCAGATCGCCTACCGCCGCCCTGATAACAGGGTCGACGTTTTCTTCGAAGAAAATGCTAGCTTGGTTGAACAGTGCCAAATCACTCAGAATAGCCACTCCGGCCCTGATGAAGTCGTCTTTAGCCATTAATCAATCCTAAAGGTTGGAAACGTGGTTGGCGAACGACGTCGCGAGGAAACTCGGTATTGGAGCAAGGGCGCGCGCCGCCTCGCGAAGCGAGGCTCCTAATTGAGACCACGACAGCGCGACTACTCGGTTGACTAGATGCCCTGCAGTCGCCGCTGGCCGACCTCCCGCAGTCAAGTAAACGACTGCCCAGGGCCGCGCACCTCCGGTCCGCGCGGCTGCGATGGCACAATAGCGTTCCAACTGGCGATTTTGGTCGGGAGCGTCGATTTTTACTTCGATCACCAGAAAGAAAGCTGTATCATCGACTTGGATGTCCACTCGGTTCGCGCGGTCGCCATCCGGGCACTGCTCAACAGATACCAAGCAGCCAGGCGATGGAATTTCGGGGAAACTATCGGTGAGCTTCGTGGCTACCCGCGCTAGAAGATTCTTTAAGATCGCGTCGCCGCAACCGTGGTTGCCCCGGGGATCCAAGAACCAGCGCAGTACCGAAGCGTTACGCACTTCGTCCCGTCGCAGCGCCGCAGCAGCCCACGGATCGGAGAGTAGGCCAGAGCCATCGAGCGATCCAAAGGGTTCGCGCGCGTTGTCCAGAAGGTTGGCGATTGCAGCTGATGCAGGCGGCTTGGAATCGGCGGCGGTTTCATAAGGATTTTCGAGCGCAAGGCCACGAAGAATGTTTAGTAGCCGGGGAAGTCTAGCTGCGATCCGACTCTCGTCTTTGGCGAAGCAGCCTCTGAGACCGCTCATCAAAGCTGTCAGCGCAGACGGATCGGGAATGGATGGTTTCATACCGGACACAAGGCATAGACCACGGTTCGACACTCATCAGTTGCGGGCCGGAACTGAATGAGCGTTCGGAATTAAGGCCGTCGAGGCGACTTTACCGTCTCCATGGGTCAGTGCCCCTGCGAGACTGGTTACGACAAGCTGAAGCGGTTCAAAGTAGTGCCCTACAACCATAAGCGGAGGGCACTACCATATCCCGGGATTCGACGGTGGAAGCGAAGGCTTCGCTCGCTCCGCGCTAACGGCGCCGCGCAATTGCATTCGGCACTTGCGCCAGCACAAACCGAGATGCCATCGCAATGACGCCATCGACGCCGCCAGGAACAAGGCTCAGGCGCTTATTCCTTGCCGCGGCGCCATAAAGCGTAGGACCGTGTTCCTGAGGTAATGGGCTACACCAGCTATCCATATTCGTAACCTTCGACTTGGAGGGGGGAGCGGGATTCGAACCCGCGACCCCAACGTTGGAAGCGGTATGCTCTACCGCTGCGGCACACAACGAGCCGCGGTCGACTTTATCACAGCAAACCAATCCGCGTAGTCAAAATCAGAATGGATAACCGACTGGCAAGTCATAGGCCAAAAGCCATCGTTCGGCTGAGCCACAGAGAACCGCGGCTTCGTCCCAACCTCCGTCCTAACCGGACTGACGGCTCACAGGCGCGTTAATTTCCTGACTGAACGACTTGGATGGGCGCATCGCTGCGTTGCGGGGAGGGTCACGCCCCCCATTGCCGTCACCGTCAAGTGCTGACATATCCTGATCGCTGTTTCGATAGCAGGATCATGATTTTGGACGAGAGCGAGGGTTTTCGGCTCTGGAAGCGCATCCGATTAATCGGGGTCTTGATTGTGGTGGTCGGGACGTTGGTTAGTTTTCTTGGCCAGACGCTCGGACTTTGGGGCAACTAAGCCCCCTCAATTGGATCTGCTAGATCGGACACCCAGAGCACCTATCGTAGAGGCCTGCAAAATTTCGTGCCCGGCTATGCGGAATGTCGGCTCACTGGCGCATCAAATCGCCCCTGGAGCGACCGACAAGGGCGCAAGCAGGCTGGTCGCACATGCCCATTGCGGACCTCGCTGGTTTGCGCCAGTTTTCAATGATGATCGCTGCCGCCCTATTCTTCGCCGCTGCCACCCCAGTGCAATCGTGCGAATTGGAGAATATTACTTCTGCTCGGGAATTGCACGATGTGCTCGCGCATCGTGCAGTCGAACTCATTGCTGCTGCGCCCGCCATGACCGGTTCTGACTTAGGTCCTCGGTTGGCACGCTTGCTCGATAGTGCCGCCGAATTCAGTCTCGGAGGAGGAGACGTTGGAAGGCCTCTCGGAAGCGGAATTTCTGGAGCGAAGGCCCTGGCGGCTAAGATGAAAGCGACCGAGTTTAGGTTTCTCGGTTGGGATTACATGGATGCTCCGACGCAGGGGTGTGGGGAACACGCGGTTTCAGTAGAATTCATTGACGCCGCCGACCGCTGGGTTTCGCAAGTTCAATTCAAGTTCAAAGGTGGCCGAGTTATCGAAGCAAAAGGTTGGCAGCACTCCTTCAAGTTCGGCCCATTACCGGTCCAGCCTCCGAGCAAGAGCGGTGCCTAGCCACCCATCCCAGCATCTGATCGATCTGGTCGATAAGCGTAACCGGACAGGCGGCTCTCTGGATTGTCAAATCCCGTCCTGAGCGACCGACGAGGGCGCGCATCGGCCATCATGATCAAAGCCGCCAAAAATCCGTAACCGGAATTAGATTCTGTCGCAGGGGAGCCAATGGTGGCTCAGCTCGGTCGACTAAGCTTTCGCTGTCGTTGGACAGAGAATGCGGTCCATGCAGTGCAAGTTAGCAACACAAAAGGCACACCGAGGCCGGGGAAAACTTGGCCAATGCCGAAAGCCACCATCGCGACAAAAAGCGCAACCACGACATAAACCCAAACTGGAAGCATGAATCGTCTCCCTAACCCTGCTGCGGAATAATTATCTCTTTTTCGTCATGGCGGCAACGCCCGCCCCCACAAGCAAGGAATACATACCTACCCCAAGAATTTACGGCAGGTTTCAGGCGTGCACAGGGAGGTCTCAAACGACCAGCTTGGGCGCATCTATAGGTTGACGGCACATGCTCCCTTGCAGACATTCACACAACGGTTGTATCGCTGGCAAATGGACGGACCAGTTGCCCCTCTTGTTGTAGGCATCTTGATCGCCGGGCGGACAATCTTTGCCCTGTTTAGCGGATCAGCTTCAGCGAGCAACAGCGGCCTTCTGCGCAAGGATGCGCCGGCGACCTACTGGTTTATCGTCGGGCTAAGCTCGATCAGCTCGATCTTTCTATTCGCGACAGCTTATGCCAAGCTGCAGTGATTCTGACGCATCTGCGCCTTCGAACGCTCGGACGCCGCATGGGCTTAACCAAGTCGCAATGGGGCAGGCTCACCGGAATTTGCTATTATTCCTGCGGAACGGAAGCTAGCCATCCATCCTGGCAACTGGCCGATCGGGAAGGCAAGCGTAACCCAACTGACGGCTTCTTGCGGCGCGTGACAGAATTTCAGCACGCATCCCATCAGCGACACTTGTTGGCGGGAAATCAGCATCCCGGTAGCCGTTATGAATTTGCCGCATTAGATTACCCGCATGATCGAAGCACAACAGGGCATCTGCAAGCGCTACGGCGCTGATTTCACGCCCCCAGAAGATAGCTGTGTGGTTGGCATCTCTGACAGCGCTCTGTGTGGAGAAATGCCGCTCCACGGCCTGCGCCATCCGTTTGAGAAAGGCTCAACAGGCTGGTTCATTTGGTCGGGCGATTATTCGAACGCAGACGATTTCTTCAAGCCTGTACATCTCTATCATCTGCAAGAAGATTGCCCGGCCGCTCTGCCGTATCTAGCACTACCTCCGGGGTGGAGGTTCTTGATCGCGCCGGAATATGAAGATGTGTGGTCCGATAGTAGCCTGCTGAACATTTGAAGTGGCGGTTCCGCGATCCAGCACCCACCCCGGCTGCTAACGAACGTGCCCGGCAAGGGAACCGGAATAACCGCTGTTCGGCGCGCCAAATCGTTCCTCAAACGACCGACTAGGGCGCGAAGCCGCCCCAAGCTGTCAAATAGTTGGCCTTGCGACCAGCCCAACGGCG